>JAIYCD010000234.1 GCA_027488195.1 Acetobacteraceae bacterium
GCTGCGCCCCACATAACCCTTCGCGAGGTCCCGGACCTTCTTGTGACGGGCATGGGCGGTAACGCCGCGCTTGACACCAGCCATATCTCTATCTCCTTCCCAGCTTTACCGGGGCAGCCCGTAGGGCAGCCAGTTCATCACCGTCTTGGCATCCTGCGGTTCGAGAACCTGGGAGCCGCGGTTCTGGCGCTTGGCCTTCTGGCTGCGGTTGGAGAGCATGTGGCGCTTGCGGCCGGGGCCGGCCATGACCTTGCCGGTGGCCGTGATCTTGAAGCGCTTCTTGGCGCTTGAAGTGGTCTTCATCTTGGACATTCGGGCCCTCCTGTCGGTGGGTTGGGGCTGCCCCTGGCTCTCGCACCATGCGAGGGAGGCAAGCATTTCCTCTCACCAGGCTGTCCAACGGCCGTGGCAAGGGAGGCGGGTGTGTAGCGGGGGGCGGCGCCTGAGTCCAGGGGGCGGGCCTCAGGGGGGGCGGGCCTCAGGGCGCGCGGGCCGCGTCCATGGGTGCGGCGATGGGCGGCAGGCTCTGCGGGGGCTCCGGCGCCGGTTCCGGCGCGGCCTGGGCCAGGGGTGCTGCGGCTGGCAGGCTCTCGGCCACCGGGGCTGGCGGCGCGGGGGCGGTGGCGGGCGCTGGCTCCGGGCGCGAGGCGGCGGGCCGGCGTTGCCCGAGGCGGGCGGGCGGCTCGGCCTGGCTGGCGATGTAGTCGGGCACCACGCGCGCCTGGTTGCCCGCGATCACCAGCACCGCCGTGCCGAGCGGGATGGGCACGGGGTCCCGCTGGGTGACGGAGATCAGTTCGCCATCGGCATTCTTGCGGATGATGTATTCGACCGCGTCCGTGTTGGCCGTGGCGCGCTCGGCCGTCGTGCCGACCAGGCTGCCCAGCAATGCGCCGCCCACCGCACCCAGCGCGGTGCTGACGGAATTGCCCGCCGCCGCCGCGCCGCCAATGGCGCCGCCCGCCGCCGCACCCGCGGTGGCACCCGTCTCGCCGCCCGCCGCGATGGCGACGCGGCGCGAACCCACGATCATGCCCTGCTGCACGGGATTGGCCTGCTGCACGGCGCGCGCCGCATATTCATTGGCCGAGAAGCTGCTGCCGCAGGCGGCGAGGGCACCCAGCGCCAGCAAGGCGGCGAGGCGGGGGAAGGGGGTCAGGGTCATGCGGCCAGGACATAGGGCTCCGCACCCCTTCGCGCCAAGTCTTCGCATGGCCTATATGCAGGCCATGCAGATCCCCTTCCTGAAGATGCATGGCCTGGGCAATGACTTCGTCGTGCTGGATGCACGCGCGGAGCCGTTGCTGGATGCGCGCGCGGAGCCGTTGCTGGATGCGCGGCAGGAATCGCGCGTCCTGGCCCCCGAGATCATCCGTTGGGTGGGGGACCGCCATCGCGGCGTGGGCTTCGACCAGCTCATCACGCTGGAACCGGCGACCGATGCCGATGTCTTCTTCCGTTTCCACAATTCCGACGGGACCGAGGCGGGGGCCTGCGGCAATGGCACGCGCTGCGCCGCCTCGCTCGTGCTGGCGGAGACGGGGCGCTCCAGCATCTCCATCCGCACCATCGCCGGCATGCTGGGGGCCGAGCGCATGGCCGATGGCACCATCCGCGTGGATATGGGCCCGCCGCGCCTGGGCTGGGCCGAGGTGCCGCTGGCGCGCGAGATGGACACGCTGCATGTGCCCATGGCGGCCGATGGCGTGAGCGACGCCGCCTGCTGCTCCATGGGCAATCCGCACGCGAATTTCTTCGTGGCCGATCTCGATGCGCTGGATGTCTTCCGCATCGGGCGCGAGCTGGAGCACCACGCGCTGCTGCCCGAACGCGCCAATATCGGTTTCGTGCAGGTGCTGGCGCGGGACCACATCCGGCTCGTCGTCTGGGAGCGCGGCGCGGGATACACGCTGGCCTGCGGCTCCGGCGCCTGCGCCGCGCTGGTGAATGCGCGCAGGCGTGGCCTGGTGGAGGCCCGCTGCACCGTGACGCTGCCCGGCGGCGACCTCGTGATCGAGCAGCGCGAGGACGGGCATGTGCTGATGAGCGGGCCGGTCGCGACCTCCTTCAAGGGCGAACTCACCCTTGGCTGAAACGCTCACCTTCGGCTGCCGGCTGAACCTGGCCGAGAGCGAGACCATGCGCGGCCTGGCGGCGCGGGCCGGCTTTGCCGATGCGCTCATCGTCAACACCTGCGCCGTGACGGGCGAGGCGGAATCCCAGGCGCGGCAGGCGATCCGCCGCGCCGCCCGGGAAAATCCAGGCCGGCCCATCCTGGTGACGGGTTGCGCCGCGCAGATCGCGCCCGAGGCCTGGGCCGCGCTGCCGGGTGTGGTGCGCGTCATCGGCAATGGCGCGAAGCTCGATCCCGCCAGTTGGGGCGCGCCGGTGGCGCCCATCGAACGCGCCGCGCCCATGGGCATCGCGGCGGGCGGTGGCACGCGCGGCTTCCTCGCGGTGCAGCAGGGCTGCGATCACAGCTGCACCTTCTGCATCATCCCGCAAGGGCGCGGCCCCGCGCGGGCACTGCCGATCGCCGAGGCCGTCGCGGCGGCGCGGGACCTGGCCACGCGTCATGCGGAGATCGTGCTGACCGGGGTTGACCTGGCGAGCCATCCCGAACTCGCCGCACTGATCCGCGGCATCCTGCGCGAGGTGCCGGAGCTGCCGCGGCTGCGCCTTTCATCGCTCGATCCTGCCGCCCTCGGTGCGGATTTTTGGCGCGTCTTTGCCGAGGAGCCACGGCTGATGCCGCATCTGCATCTCTCGGCGCAGCATGGGCATGATCTGATCCTGAAGCGCATGAAGCGGCGGCACAGCCGCGCCGATTTGCTGCAACTTTCCGCCCGCGCCCGCGCTTTGCGTCCGGATGCGGCGTTGGGGGCCGACCTCATCGCCGGCTTCCCGACCGAGACGGAGGCGCATCTATGCGCGATGCTGGAGCTGGTGGCGGAAGCGCGTCTCGCCTTCCTGCACGTCTTTCCCTATTCGGCCCGCGCCGGCACGCCCGCCGCGCGCATGCCGCAACTGCCCATGGCGCTGCGGCGCGAGCGGGCGGCGCGGCTGCGCGCCGCGGGGGAGGTGGAGCGCGCGCGGTTCCTGGCTGGCCGCGTGGGCCACATCGAACACAGCCTGATGGAGGCCGATGGCATGGGCCACACGCAGCATTTCGCGCCGATCCGCGTGCCCGGCGCCCTGCCCGGCAGCCTGATCCGCGCGCGCGTCACCGGCCAGGATGGCCGCATCCTGCTGGCGGAGGCCGCCTGATGGCGCTGCGTGATCTTTGGGGCAAGCTGACCGGCAAGGGGCCCGCCCCTGCCGAGCAAAGCGGCGTGCCGATGCCCCCGGTGGAAATGCCGCCGCCCGCGCCCGAGCCGGTTCAGCCGCCCACGCCCCCCGAGGCGCCGCCCCCGGCGCCCGAGCCCATCCGCGAGCCGCCGCCGCCCGAAGCCCCGCCGCCGAGCCTCCCGCCCGCCGAAATCCCGACGCCCATCGAGGCGCCACCTGTGCAGCCGCAGGGCTTCTTTGGCCGCCTCAAGGCCGGACTCGCGCGCTCCACCGCCAAGCTCACGGATGCCATCGGCAGCGTCTTCACCAAGCGCAAGCTGGATGACGCCGCCCTGGAGGAGCTGGAGGAGACGTTGATCGCGGCTGATCTCGGCGTCAGTGCCGCGGGCCGCATCGTGGAGGGCTTCCGCCGCACCCGCTTCGGCCGCGAGGTGACGGATGCCGAGGTAAAGGCCGCGCTGGCCGAGGAGATCGCCGCCATCCTGGCCCCCGTGGCGCGGCCGCTGGTCATCACGCGCGCCCGCGCGCCGCATGTGGTGCTGGTGGTGGGCGTGAACGGCACCGGCAAGACCACGACCATCGCGAAGCTCGCCGAGCAGTATCGCGCCGAGGGGCTGAAGGTCTGGATGGTGGCGGGCGACACCTTCCGCGCCGCCGCCGTCGAGCAATTGCAGATCTGGGGCGAGCGCACGGGCGCCCATGTGGTGGCCCCGGCCAAGCCCGGGGCCGATGCGGCGGGCCTCGCCTTCGATGCGCTGCGCGATGCGCGCGTGGCGGGGGCCGATGTGCTGCTGGTGGACACGGCCGGGCGGCTGCACAACAAGTCGGCGCTGATGGAGGAGCTGCGCAAGGTGGTGCGCGTCCTCAAGCGCGATGACGCGACCATCCCGCATGACACGCTTCTGGTGCTGGACGCCACGACCGGCCAGAACGCCGTCAGCCAGGTGCGCGTCTTCAAGGAGATGGTGGATGTGACGGGCCTCGTCGTCACCAAGCTCGATGGTTCGGCCAAGGGTGGCGTGGTGGTGGCGCTGGCGCAGGAATTCGGCCTGCCGGTGCATGCGGTGGGCGTGGGTGAGAAGGCCGCCGACATGCGCCCCTTCGCGGCGCGGGATTTCGCGCGCAGCCTGGTGGGGCTGGACGACTAGCCTCGGCCTCCGCAAGCTTCGCCGGAAGCAAAGGGAGGCACGCATGCTCGAAATCGAAAATCCCGCCGACATGGCGGAATGGGTCGGCAAGAAGCTCGGCACCAGCGACTGGTACATGGTGGACCAGCGCACCATCGACCTGTTTGCCGAGGCGACGGGCGACCACCAGTGGATCCATATCGACACCGAGCGCGCGGCGCGGGAATTGCCGGGCGGCAAGACCATCGCGCATGGGTTCCTGACGCTCTCGCTGCTGCCGCGGCTTTCGCCGCTGGTCTATCGCATCAAGAATCGCTCGCGCGCGCTGAACTACGGCAGCAACAAGGTGCGCTTCACGGCGATGGTGCCGGCCGGCTCGCGCGTGCGGCTGCACCTGACGCTGAAGGCCTGCGAGCCGATCCAGGGGGGCGTGCGGCTCACGGTCGAGAATGAGATGGAGGTGGAGGGCAATCCGCGCCCCTGCCTGGTCGCGGAGACGCTCAGCCAGGTCTACGACTGAGCGGCCATCGGGCTCAGCGGAACCCCTGCGTGAAGCTTGTCGTGCCGGTGGGGAAGGCCGAGGGTGCGCTGGCCGGGAAGCTGGGCGCGCGGCTGGGGGCGGCGATGGGCGGCAGGGAGGCGGGGGCGCCAGGCAGCGGGTTCGGGCTTGGCACCACCAGCCCATAGCCCGGCAGCGGCTGGCCGGCGGTGATGACGGGCAGGGCTGGCGCTTGCGTCGTCTCCGGCTCTGGCTGGCCGCCCCGCGCGCCCTGGCGCGTGACGAGCGGCAAAGGCGGGGCGGCGGAAGCGGCAGCCCATGGCGCTGCCGCCGCCGGGGCGTCCTGCGCCGTGGCGATGGCCGGGCTCTCCAGCCGGGGCAGCAGCACCAGCGCCGAATCATCGCGCGGCGGCATGGTCCGTGGCGGCGGCACGGCGGCCACCAGGGATTGCCCGGCCGGCGGCGCGAAGAGCGCACGGGTGGTCACGGGCGGGTTGGGCGGCGGCACATTGCCATCGGCCGGCTGCCAGGGCGCGGGGGGCCGTGTGTCCTTCTCCATCGGCGGCAGGCTGGCGGCGAAGCCGAGCGGCGCGCCCGTGCGCGCAGCCTCCGCGCTCGCTTCGGCAGCGGCGCGGCGATGGCGTTGGCCGCGGGCAGGGGGCGGCGGCGGCGCGCTGGCGACTTCCGGCGGAGCGGGCACATTGCCGGGCGCGATGCAGCGGAACTCCATGCTGTAGGCGCGGGATTCGACATGGCTGTCGGTCAGGAGGAAGAGGCGCCCATGCTCGCCGCAGAAGCTCTGCGCCTGGGCGAGGCCCTGGTTCACCGCCGCCACGCCGCTGACATGCGCGAGCTTCAGCACGAAGCTGTCCCCGCCGGTGGCCTCGACGCCTGGATTCTGGCTGGCGCAGGCGGCCAGGAATGCGGCCGGCAGGCTCAGGACCGGCAGGCTCAGGAAAAGGGGCCTTCTCATCACATCGTCTCACGCCGTTCGGCATGCATCTTAGCCCGGCGGCGCAGCTTCCGCCATGGACGGCGATTCACGCCGCCGCGGGTCATGCTATAGCGGCCAGAACAGGAGGACCATGACCATGCGCCGCCGCAGCCTGCTCGCCGCCCCGCTTCTCGCCACCCCCGCGCTGGCCCCCGCGCTGGCCCCCGCGCTGGCGCAGGAGGCCTGGCCGACGCGCCCCGTCAACATGATCGTGCCCTGGGCGCCCGGCGGCTCCAATGATGTCGTGGCGCGGCTCTTTTCGCCCCAGCTGGAGGGGCGGCTCGGCCAGCCCTTCCTGGTGGAGAACCGGCCGGGGGGTGGTGGCTCCGTCGGCATGGGGGCGGCGATGCGCGCGCGGCCGGATGGGCAGACGCTCTTCGTCTCCTCGGCTTCGAACCATGTCTTCCATCCGCTGATCTCGGGCGAGCTGAACTATGACGTGCGCGAGGCGTTTCACGGCATGGCGATGTGGGTGGATGTGCCCAATGTCATCGCCGTGCACCCCTCGCTGCCGGTCCGCAACGTGCCGGAGCTGATCGCGCATATCCGCACCATGCGGGGCGGCATGAGCTTCGGCTCCTCCGGCGTCGGCTCCTCCAACCACCTGGCGGGCGAGCTGTTCCGCATGCGGACCGGGCTCGACATGACGCATGTGCCCTATCGCGGCGGCGGCCCGGTGCTGAGCGACCTGATCGCCGGCACCATCCAGCTGGGCTTCATGAACCTGCCCACCGTGATCCCGCCGGCCGAGGCGGGGCGTGTTCGCGTCATCGCCGTCTGCACGGCCGAGCGCGTGGCCCTGCGGCCCGACCTGCCCACGGTGACCGAGGGCGGCGTGCCCGACTACGCCGTGCGTTCCTGGACGGGGCTTTTCGCCCCGCGCGGCACGCCCGCGCCGATCGTGCAGCGGATGTCCGCCCTCTCGAAGGAGGTGATGGAGACGCCGCTGATGCAGTCCCGCCTGCGCGACCTCGGCAGCGAATCCATCTGGATGGATGCGGCGACGACCGACCGCTTCGTGCGCGAGGAATATGCGCGCTGGGCGCCGATCATCCGCGCCGCCGGCATCAAGATCGAGTAGCGCCCAGCGCCTGGAGGAGGTGCCCCGCGAAGAGCGCGGGGTTCTCCGCGAAGGGGAAATGGCCGATGCCGGGCATCATGGCGAAGCGCGCGCCCGGGATCTTGGCGGCCGTCTCGGCCGAATGCTCGGCCGTGCAGGAGTAATCATATTCGCCGGTGAGCATGGTCAGCGGGCAGCGCCGCGTGTCGATGCGCTGGACGCGGTCCCGCGCATCCCAGTCGCCCGAGTAGAAGAGGATGTCGCCCGGGAAGGTGCCTGCCCCGCCCTGGCTGTAATGCCACCAGATCTCGGCCGCGCATTCGGCCGGGGATTGCGGCGCCATCAGCCCCTCGATCCATTCGGGCGTGAAGATCGCGGCGTTGACGCGGGGGTGGTCGGGGAAGGGCGTGCGGCGGCCCACGATATGCTCGGAGGATTCGCAGGCGACGATGTGGGCGAAGCGCTCGGGCGCGCGCAGCGCGATCTCCAGGCAGATCTCGCCGGACATGGAGGCGCCGAGCAGCACGGGGTTCTCGGTGAAGCCCCAGGCCTCGCGGAAGCCCAGGATGAGCTCGGCATAGAGGTCGGTGGTGAGCGCCCAGGCGCCGGGCTCCACCACGGCGGGCGAGCGGCCATGGCCCGGCAGGTCGAAGGTGGTCAGCGCATAGCCGGCCGCGGCCAGGCGCGGCTCGCTCATCAGGCGGTGGAATTGGCGCGAGTCCGAGCCCGCGGTGTGCATGCCAAGGATGGGCCGGCCCGCCCCGCTGCTCTCGCCATAAAGGACGTAGTCCCGCCCCTGGGCGCGCACGGTGACATAGCGGCCCTGCGCGGCCGGGCAGGGGGTGGGCGTGCCCAGGCGCGGCCGGAGCGAGGCGGGGGCCGGGCCCGTCTCGCCGCGCGCCAGCCAGCGGCCGAGGTCGAGCACGCGGCGGACCAGATGCACATGCTGCGCCCAGGCGAGCTGGTCGCCCTCGGCCGTGAAGCCCTCAACGCGCATGCGCATCGCCAGCAGGTTCTGGTGGTGGCGCGCGGGCACGGGCTGCAGGAAGCGGCCCCAGGCCGGTGCTTCGGCGGCGAAGCGGGTGGGCGCGTCAGCGCCCTCGGCCAGCGTGACGCGGCCGTCGCGGAGATCGAGGGTGATGGCGCGGCCGGGCTGGATCACGGCGAAGCGGCCTTCCGCGCCGGGCAGGCGGTGGCGGAGCGTCGCATCATTGTCGCAAAGCGCCTGCCAGGCCGCGAGCGCGCCCTCGGCGCCGAGCCAGTCCCAACCGCGATCCATGCCATCCTCCTCGTCTTTCCGGCATGTTCGGCGGAGCGGCGCGCGGCGGCAACACCCCGGCTTGAAAGGGAGGGGCGGGCGGGCGAGCATCCGGCCCATGAAACTCCCGGCCCACAATCGCTACGCGCATAGCGCGATCCCTTCCCGCCCCGTCTATGACTGGCCGGGCGGCAAGCGCCTCGCTTTGCTCGTCGTGAACAACATCGAGCATTTCGCCTTCCGCGCCGGCCTGGGTTCGGACAGCACGAGCCTCAGCCCGGTGCAGAACCAGCGCAGCTACGCCTGGCGCGACTACGGCAATCGCGTCGGCCTTTGGAACATGCTGGAAACGCTGGATGAGCTGGGGATTCCGGCCGGGCACAACATCAACTCCGCGGCTCTTGAAGCCTGCCCTGAGATCGGCCCCGCGCTGCGCGCGCGTGGCGACGAGCTGATCGGCCATGGGCGCAGCAATTCCGAACGCCAGGACATCCTCTGGGAGGAAGATGAGCGCCGGCTGATCGAGGAAAGCCGCGACGTGCTGGCCCGCCATGCGGGTGTGGCGCCCAAGGGCTGGCTCGGCCCCTATATCGCGCAGAGTTCCGTGACGCCCGATCTGCTGCAGGAGGCGGGCTTCACCTATGTCATGGACTGGCCGGCGGATGACCAGCCCTTCTGGATGAAGACGCGCGGCGGGCGCATCCTCTCCGTGCCCTATTCGGTGGAGCTGAATGACAGCCCCGCGTTGATCGCCCGCCAGCACAGCGCGCGCGAATTCGCCGAGATGATCACCGACCAGTTCGACGAGATGCTGCGGCTCTCGGAGAAGCGCCCACTGGTGTGCAGCATCGTGCTGCATCCCTTCATCCTGGGCCAGCCGCACCGGCTGCGGCCGCTGCGCCAGGCGCTGCGGCACGTCATGGCGCATCAGGACCGCCTCTGGGTCACGCGGCCGGGCGAACTGGCCGAGTATGTCGCGGGCTTGCCGGCGGGCATCATCCCGGGGTCCGAAGCATGAGGGATTTCGAGGGCTACGGCCGCAACCCGCCCGATCCGCGCTGGCCAAACGGCGCGAAGCTGGCGCTCAACTTCGTCATCAACCACGAGGAGGGCGGCGAGGAAAGCTTCCCCGATGGCGACCCGCGCAGCGAGAACGCGCTGACCGAAGGCAGCACGGCGCCCGTGAAGGGCCGCGACCTCGCCGCCGAGAGCATGTTCCAGTACGGCAGCCGCGTGGGCTTCTGGCGGCTGCATCGCCTTTTCACGGAGCGCGGCCTGCCCTGCACCGTCTTCGCCGTGGCCCGCGCGCTGGAGCGCACGCCCCAATGCGTCGCCGCGATCCGCGAGGCCGGCTGGGATGTGGCCGGCCATGGCCTGCGCTGGGAGATGCATATCGGCATGGAGGAGGCGGAAGAGCGCCAACGCATCGCCGAGGCCACCGCCATCATCAACCGCGAGATCGGGACGCCACCGCTGGGCTGGTACACGCGCTACGCGCCCAGCCTGAACACGCGCCGCCTGCTGGCCGAGGCCGGCTACCTCTATGACAGCGACGCCTATGATGACGAGCTGCCCTATTGGCGCGACCTGCGCGGCACGCCGCGCCTCGTGGTGCCCTACAA
>JAIYCD010000267.1 GCA_027488195.1 Acetobacteraceae bacterium
AAGGGCGGCGTGGTGCTGACCGCGATGGGGCCGCCCAGCGCCTGGGCCAGCGCCTCCGCGCGCTCCGGCGTGCGGTTCACCAGCGTCAGCTGCGGGCAGCCGGCATCCAGCAGCGCGGCCGCGATGGCGCGCGCCGCACCCCCCGCGCCCAGGAGGACGGCCGGGCCGCGCTTCGGCTCGTAATCGGGCAGCGAGGCCAGGAAGCCGAAGCCATCCGTGCAATCGCCGATGATGCGGCCCTCGCGGAAAACCAGCGTGTTCACTGCGCCCGCCCGATGCGCGCGGGGCAGCACCTCGTCGCAGACGGTAAAGGCGGCCTCCTTGTGCGGGATGGTGACGTTCATGCCGCGGAAGCCGGCGGCGGCCAGGCCGCGCACGGCCAGCGCGAAATCCGCGGGTGCGATGGGCAGCGGCACATAGGCCGCATCCAGCCCGTGCCGCGCGATCCAGGTGCCATGCAGCAAGGGGGAGCGCGAATGCGCCACGGGCCAGCCCGCCACCCCTGCCAGCAGGGCCTTGCCCGTGAGTCTTGGGCCCGTCAGCATCAGCCGGTCAGCGAGGGAACCAGCGTGGCCTGCATCGCGGCACACAGGCTCTCCGAGCCGTCTTCCGCGCGCATCCAGACCTCGGCGCGCGCGACCGTCAGCGTGCGGCCGAGCTTCAGCACCTCGGCCCTGGCGATCGCCAGCACGCCGCGCGCGGGGCGCAAGAAATTCACCTTGAGCTCCGCCGTCAGCACCTCCTGTCCCGGCGGCAGGAGCGAGAGGGTGGCGTAGCCGCAGGCATTGTCGGCGAGCGTGGTCAGCACACCCGCATGGAGGAAGCCCTGCTGCTGCGTCATGGTCTTGCGGAAGGGCGCCTCGATCACGCAGCGGCCGGGCGAGACCTCGGCGATGCGCGCCTCGATCACGCGCATCAGGCCCTGCTGCGCGAAGCTCGCCTCGATGCGGGCCTGGAGATCCTTTTGCGGCATGTTGTTCTAGAGCCTCCAGCCCGTGTGGATGGCGACGATGCCGCCCGAGAGATTGCGGTGCTGCACGCGCTCCAGCCCGGCCGCCGCCATCATGGCCGAAAGCGTCGCCTGGTCGGGGAACATGCGGATGCTCTCGGCGAGGTAGCGGTAGCTCTCGGCATCCTGCGCGATGCGCCCGCCGATCGCCGGCAGCGCCTTGAAGGACCAGGCGTCATAGAGCGGCGCCAGCGCCGCGACCTCGAGGCGCGAGAATTCGAGGCAATGGAAGCGCCCGCCCGGCCGCAGCACGCGCCGCACCTCGCGCAGCACGGCGTCCTTGTCGGTGCAGTTGCGCAGGCCGAAGGCCATGCTGACCTTCTCGACGCTGCGATCCGGCAGGGGGATGTGCTCGGCATCCGCGCAGAGGAAGGACAGCCCGCGCATGAGCCCCTTCTTCAGCGCCCGCGACTGGCCGACCGAGAGCATCTCGGCATTGATGTCCGAGCAGATGACGCGCCCCGCGCCCCGCTCCAGCGCCAGGAAGGAGATGTCCCCCGTGCCACCCGCGAGGTCGAGCAGCGTCTCGCCCGGCCGGGGCTGGATCGCGTTGACGAAGATGCGCTTCCAGGCCCGGTGCAGGCCGAGCGACATCAGGTCGTTCATCACGTCGTAGCGGGGGGCGACACTGTCGAAGACTTCGCGCACCAGCCCGGCCTTTTCCTCGGCGGGGACGCTGCGAAAGCCGAAATCGGCGGTGGTCTCGGGGCGGTCGGTCATAGGGCGGGTATAGCGGCCCCCGGGCGAATCTGCCATGCGGGTGGGGTCAGAAAGAGGAGGTCGCCATCCCCGAATTGCCCGAGGTCGAGACGGTGATGCGGGGCCTGGCAACGGTTCTGCAAGGCCAGGTGATCCGCCATGCCGAGACGCGGCGCGCCGGCCTTCGCTGGCCCTTCCCGCCCGGACTTGCGGCCGTGCTGACCGGCGCGCGGGTGGAGGGCTTCCGCCGCCGCGGCAAATACATGCTGATGCGGCTGGAAGGGCGCGAGAGCGTGCTGATCCATCTGGGCATGTCCGGCCGCATGGTGGCGCGGCACCGCGATGCGGCCGTGGTGGCCCGGATGGGCCCGCAGGGGATCGCCAGCGACGCCCGCGGCCACAACCAGCCGCCCGAACTTCACGAGCATCTGATGCTGGAGACCGAGGGCGGCTGGCGCGTCGGCTTCGTGGACCCCCGCCGCTTCGGCGCGGTGGACCTTGTGCCGCGCGCGGCGGAGGATGCCCACAAGCTCCTGGCCGGCCTCGGCCCTGAACCGCTGGAGCCCGGCTTCACGGTGGAGGTGCTGGAGGATGCGCTCTCCGGCAAGATCACGCCCATCAAGGCCGCGCTGCTGGACCAGAAGGTGGTGGCGGGCCTCGGCAATATCTATGTGAGCGAGGCGCTGTATCGCGCCGGCATCTCGCCCCGGCGGCTGGCCGCCACCATCCCTGGCGCACGGGCGCAGCGCCTGGTGCCCGCCATCACCTCGGTGCTGACCGAGGCCATCGCGGCCGGTGGCTCCAGCCTGCGCGACTATGTGCGGGCGGATGGGGAGCTCGGCGTCTTCCAGGAGCGCTTCGACGTCTATGACCGCGAGGGCCAGCCCTGTGCCCGCTGCCCGGGGCCGCCGGGCTGCACGGGCATCACCCGGCTTGTGCAGTCGGGCCGATCCACCTTCTACTGCGCCAAACATCAACGCTGAGGAACCTGGCCCATGGCCTACGAGATGATCCTGACGGAAACCCAAGGCGCCGTCGCCGTGATCCGGCTGAACCGCCCCCAGGCGCTGAACGCCCTGTGCGACCAGCTGATGGGCGAGCTGGGCCAGGCGCTGGCCGGTTTCGACGCCGACCCGGCCATCGCCGCCATCATCCTGACCGGCTCCGAGAAGGCCTTCGCCGCCGGCGCCGACATCAAGGAGATGAAGGACCGCACCTACCCGGCCGTCTATTTCGAGGATTTCATCACCGCCCGCTGGGAGAGCGTCACCACCATCAAGAAGCCGGTCATCGCGGCGGTCTCGGGCTTCGCGCTGGGCGGCGGCTGCGAGCTGGCGATGATGTGCGACTTCATCCTCGCGGCCGACACCGCGAAGTTCGGCCAGCCCGAGATCAAGAT
>JAIYCD010000255.1 GCA_027488195.1 Acetobacteraceae bacterium
CGGCTTCGGCTCCGTCGCCGCCGCCCAGGCGCTGGCCCAGGGTCAGTTCGACTACGCCATCATCGGCGCCGGCCCCATGATCCTGGCCGCCGCGCGCGAGCTGCCGGTCGTTGGCATGGCGACGGTCAACTACGACATGACCATGGGCGTCGCGATCCGCGCCGACAGCCCGATCCGCACCGCGAAGGATCTGGAGGGCAAGCGCATCGGCGCCGTGCCGACCAGCGCGGAATTCCCCTTCTGGCCGGCCTTCGCCCGCCGCGCGGGGATCAACCTCTCCACCGTGACGATCCAGCAGATGGACAACCGCGTGCTGGAGCGTTCGCTCATCGACCGCCAGGTGGATGCGATCACCGCCGTCGGCTCCTCCACCATCCCGGTGATGCAGGCGCAGAACGCGGCGCACCGCTTCATCCCTTATTCCTCGGCCGGGCTGAACTTCTACGCCAACGTCATCTGCACCCGCGCCGAGGTGCTGCGCGACCGCGCCTCCCAGGCCGAAGCCGTCACCGATGCGCTGCTCGAAGCCGCCGCCCTGCAGCTACGCGAGCCGGAGCGCGCGCTCGACATGTTCATCCGCCAGGTGCCCGAGATCGGCATCACCTCGGGCGGGCGTGAGAATGCGCGGCTTTCCCAGGGCCTGATGCAATCGACCATGCTGGCGCCGGAGGCGATCCAGAACGGCCTCGGCTTCACGGACATCGCCAAGTGGAATGCCATGACGGACCTGGTGATGGAGTTCGGCGCGCCGCCCGAAGCCCGCCGCCCGAACACGGATGCCATCATCTCCAACCGCTTCGCCGGCCGCATCAAGCTGACCGAGGCCGAGTGGGCCGCGCAGCGCACCCGCCTCGCCCCCTTCGGCGCGATGCTGGGCTGATCGCGCCCCCGATGATCTCTCCCTCCATGATTTCCCTGCGCGGGGTCCGCAAGACCTATGCCTCGCCGGCCGGGCCCATCGAGGCCGTGGCCGGCGTGTCCGTGGACATCGCCGAGGGCGAGTTCGTCTCCATCCTCGGCCCTTCGGGCTGCGGGAAATCCACGCTGCTGATGATGCTGGCCGGCCTGGAATCCATCACGGCCGGCCATATCAGCATCGGCGGCGAGCCGATGACCGGCCCGCGCCGCGATGCGGGCCTCGTCTTCCAGGACGCGACGCTGCTGCCCTGGCTCTCAGCTCGGGACAACGTGCTCTTCCCCATCAAGATGATGCGGCTGCCGCGCGAGAAATACGTGGCCCGCGCGGAGGAGCTTCTGCACTCCGTCGGCCTCGGCGGCTTCATGGAGAAGCGCCCGCGCGAACTTTCGGGCGGCATGCGCCAGCGCGTGGCGCTCTGCCGCTCGCTGATCCATACGCCCTCGATCATGCTGATGGATGAGCCCTTCTCGGCGCTCGATGCCATCACGCGGGACGAGATGGCGCTGGTGCTGCTCGACCTCTGGTCCCGCCACCGCAAGACCGGCATCTTCATCACCCATTCGATCCGCGAGGCGGTGCTGCTGAGCGACCGCGTGCTGGTGATGACCAAGCGCCCTGCCGTGGTGGTGGCCGATGTGCCCATCCCCTTCGCCCGCCCGCGCGACGAGAGCGTGCAGGACAGCCCCGAATTCATCGCCATCGTCGCCAAGCTGCGCGGCATGATCGAGCATAGCATCAAGGATGCGGCGTGATGGATGGATCCACACCTGTCGCGGCCGAAGCGCCCGCCGCGCTGAACATCGAGAAGCGGGAATTGGTGAAGCACCCGGCGGTGCAGATCCTGCTGCCCATCGCCTTCGCCATCTCGGTGCTGCTGCTCTGGGAATTCCTGGTGGATTTCTACGAAGTCCCCAAGGTGATCCTGCCCTCGCCGATGGATATCTACCAGCGCACCGTCTCGGCCTGGCCCTTCCTGTTGCAGCATGCCGTCCCCACCGGCATCGAGGCCGCCATCGGCTTCGCCATGGCGACGGTGCTGGGGATTTCGCTCGCCGTGCTGCTCTCCTATTCCAAATGGGCCTACGCGGCGCTCTATCCCAATGTGATCTTCTTCCAGCTCATCCCGAAGATCGCGCTCGCCCCCCTCTTCATCGTGTGGCTCGGCATCGGCTCATCCTCGCGCCTCGCCTTCTCGATGTTCATCGCCTTCTTCCCGGTGGTGATCGCGACGCTGACGGGACTGCGCTCCACCCCGCCCGACATGCTGCGCCTGTGCAAGGCGCTCACCGCGCGCTCCTGGCAGGTGTTTCTCTCGGTGCGCTTCCCCTATGCGCTGCCGCATATCTTCTCGGGGCTGAAGATCGCCGTCACCTTCGCCATCATCGGTGTCATCGTGGGCGAGTTCATCACGGCGCAGGCGGGCCTCGGCTACCTGATCCTCTTCGCCTCCAGCCAGGCGGAGACGGCGCTGATCCTCGCTTCCATCGGGATGCTCTGCGTGGTGGGGCTGGTGCTCTACGGCTTCGTTGCGGGGCTGGAGAAGCTGATCCTGGGCAAGTTTGGACAATAGGCGGCGCGGCCTGCTTGGCGGGCCGGCCAATCGCTGGCTGAATGCTGCGGCCCGCGCCGCGAGTCGAGGAGAGAAACCCATGCAATACGACATCCTGCTGAAGGGCGGCCGCGTGGTCTGCCCCGCATCGGACCTCGATGGCGTCATGGATGTGGCCGTCACGAAAGGCCGCATCGCCGCCATCGCGCCCGACATCCTCGCCAGTTCCGCGCGCGAGGTCATTTCGGTGAAGGACAAGATCGTCCTCCCCGGCATGGTGGACACCCACGCCCATATCTACACCTATGTCTCCGGCCGCTTCGGCCTGCCGGCCGACATGGCGGGCGTGCACAGTGGCGTCACCGCGCTGGTGGACCAGGGCGGCGCCTCCTGCATGACCTTCCCGGGCTTCAACGAGTTCA
>JAIYCD010000228.1 GCA_027488195.1 Acetobacteraceae bacterium
ACTGAGCCGGCGAGGGAGGCGTCGCATGTACAGTCTGATCAGCGCGACGCCCTCGCCCTATGCCCGCAAGGTGCGGATCGCGCTGATCGAGAAGGGCATCCCCTTCACGCTCCAGACCGAGGTGCCCTGGCATGGCACCACCGCGACGCCGGCCTACAACCCGCTGGAAAAGCTGCCCGTGCTGGTGCTGCCGGACGGCACGGGCATCTATGAGAGCCGCTTCATCCTGGAATGGCTGGAGGTGCGGCACCCCACGCCGCGCCTGTTGCCCGACGATGCCGACCAGATCCTGGCCGCCCGTCAGGTCGAGGTGATCGCGGATGGCATCTGCGACGCCGTGGTGCTGCTCTTCTTCGAGCGGATGCGTGCGGCGCCGAGCGAGGAATGGATCGCGCGGCAACGCCGCAAGGTGGAGGGCGGCGTGCGCGCTTTGGCGGAGCGCGCGGGCGATGGCTTCCTGGTGGGCGGCCGCTTCGGCCTGGCCGACATCGCGGCCGGGACGGCGCTGCGCTACCTCGCGGTGCGCTTCCCGGAATTCGACTGGGCGGCGCTCTACCCGGAATTGGCGGCGATGAGCGCCCGGCTGGAGGCGCGCCCCTCCTTCGCCGCGACCGTCCCCATCCCGCAGACCATCACCGAGAAGGTGGTCTAACCGGGGTCTGGGGCCAATGGCCCCAGCGGGTCCAGGGCAGCGCCCTGGCCTTTTACCGCCCGCGCTGCGGCGACCGCGCCCCGGCCGGCGTCCCCGCATCAAACCCCAGGAAACCGATCGCGGGCTGCGGCGCGCCGCCATTGGCCTGCCAGAGTTGCGGCAGGCGTGGCGTCGCGTTCACCGGCTGCACCGCCGTCTGGCGCGCCTGGGTCTGGGGGGGCGTGCGGGCCGCGCGTGCGGCCGCGCCGCGCAGCGGGATGGTGTCGGGCGGGGGCGGCGCATATCCGGCCATGCCGCGCACCGAGAGCACGTAGAACATGATCTCCGGCCGGCCCTGGTCGATCGCGGAATCCACCGCCGTCAGGCCCAGCGCGTTGCGGGCATTCACGTCCGCGCCGCGCCCCACGGCATCGCGCACGGTCGCGATGTCGCCGCGGGTGATGCCGTCGAACAGCGCGTCATTGGGGTTCATGGCCGATGGCGGGGTCTCGGCCGGGATGGGCGCCACGCCGCGCCGGGCGGCGACGCCGGGCAGGGCGGGTGGCTGCTCGCGCGGAGCGGCTTCCTGGGGGCGGGAGGTGGCGCGGCTGGAGCCGAGCATGCCCTGGGCCGAGACCGGCAAGGCTGGCAGCAACATGGCACCCGCGAGGAGCAGGGCAGGGAAACGGGTCATCTCAGCGCCCTCCGAAGGTGAAGCTGTCTGGCAGGGTCTCGGCCGCGGCCGGGGCCGTCTCTTTGATCTTGGCCTCGATCTGCTGCATCAGCCGGCCGAGCCCCTGGGTCAGCCCGGCCAATTGGACCAGCGGCACCACCAGCAGCCCGGCCGGCACCGGCTTGTTGTCGGCGCCGAGGCGCCCGAGCGTCAGCCGCACCACGCCATGCTGCACGGACGCGTCGAGCAGGCCGTCGGTGAAGATGGTGGTGGCGGGAAGGGTCTGGTTGTCCATCATCGAGCCTTAGCCGAGCCGGGCGAGTGACGCGAGGGGTTTAGGGCGGGGGGTTTAGGGCGGGGGGTTTGGTCCTACCAGGTCAGCGGCACGCTGAGCCGCGCGCCGGGGGCGGGGGTTTGCAGCAGCCTCTGGTCCGGGTGGGTGGGCACCGTGTCCGTCGCCGCGCTGCGGCCGGGGACGCGGGGATGGATCACCGTCGGCGACAGGCTCGGCGCCTGGGAGGGGATGACGGGGCGGGCCTCGATGTCGAGGTTGGGGCGGGGCGCCAGCTGCGCCTGCGGGGTGGATGGCATGCCCTGGCCGAGCGTGCTGGATGAGAAGCCCGGGGTGATCGCGATGCCGCCATCCATATAGGCGCGGTCCCGCGCGTCACGCGGGCGGGGGCGCGCCGGCGCCTCGGCCCGAGCAGCGGAGGAGGCCTGCGCCGGGGCGGTTTGCGTGGGCGAGGTCTGCGCCGAAGCGGGTGCAATGAGAAAGGCCGCCAGCACCAAGCCCAGCGCCGGGCTCACAGCCCGGCCACGCCGCGCGGATCCTGCGGCGGATTGCCGGCAACGCCCGGCAGGCCCGCCTTCCAGGCCTTCAGCGACCAATGCACCGACGGGAAAGCCAAATCGTCCCACGGGATCTCCTCCCAGGCGAAAAACCGGACATCCAGGCTTTCGGGGCCCGGGGCAAAGCCCGGCTCGGCCAGATGGGCCTTATAGATGATCTGGACCTGTCCGATTCGCGCAATCGAATAGATGGCCAGAACGCCATCGAGTTCAAGCCGGGCGCGCGCCTCTTCCCAGGCCTCGCGCCGGGCACCTTCCTCGGCCGTCTCGCCGAGTTCCATGTAGCCGGCGGGCAGCGTCCAGAAGCCGTGGCGCGGCTCGATGGCGCGGCGGCAGAGCAGGATGCGACCGCCCTCTGACACCACGCTGCCCACCACGATCTTCGGGTTCTCGTAGGCGATGTAGCCGCAATCGCCGCAGATGAGGCGCTCGCGATCCTCACCCTCGGGCGTGCGGCGGACGAAATTGGGCATGGGTCGTCCGCCGCCTCCCCGGTTCTTCAGCCCGCCGCGGCGGCGAAGGCGAAGTTGTCGTAGCTGTTCTCGGCCACGCGGAACCACTGGAACAGCTCCGAACGATAGGGGCGGTAGCTGTCCCAGATCGTGCGGAAGCGGGCATTCTGCCCGGCCAGGTCCGACATCAGCGCCTCGTTCGAGCGCCAGGCGAGCTGGAGGATCTCGCGCGAGTAGAAGCGCAGCTGCGTGCCCTGGGCCACGAGGCGCCGCAGCGCGATCGGGTTCAGGTGGTCATAGCGGCTGACCATCTCGCTATCGGCCTCGGCGCAGGCGATGGCGAGAGCGTCCTTGTACTGCTGCGGCAGCGCGTCGAACTGGCGCTTGTTGCTCATGAAGTGCAGGCGGGCCGAGGGCTCGAAGAAGCCGGGCGCATAGTAGAAGCGCGCCACGCGGAAGAAGCCCAGGCGCTCGTCATCATGCGGACCCACGAACTCGGTCGCGTCGATCGTGCCGCGCTCCAGCGCGGGGTAGATGTCGGCGGGCGCCACCAGGGTCGGGTTGGCGCCCATGCGCTGGAAGACCTGGCCGGCGAGGCCGGAGATGCGGAACTTCAGGCCCTGCACATCCTGCTGGGTGCGGATTTCCTGGCGGAACCAGCCGCCCATCTGGGCGCCCGTGTCACCGGCCGGCAGGCCCACGATGTTGTATTCGGCGAAGAGGGCATCCCCCAGCGCGTTGCCGCCGCCATGGCGCAGCCAGGCCGTCATCTGGCGGGTGTTCAGGCCGAAGGGGATGGCCGTGAAGAAGGCGAAGCCCGGCTCCTTGCCGATGTACCAATAGGCGGCGGTGTGGCCGCAATCGATCGTGCCGGCCTGCACGGCGTCCAGCACCTGGAGGCCCGGGACGATTTCGCCCGCCGGGAAGACCTGGATGCGGAAGCGGTTCTCGGTCAGGGCCGCCACGCGGTTGGCGATGCGCTCCGGCGTGCCGAACAGGACGTCCAGGTTGCGCGGGAAGCTGGACTGGCAGCGCCAGCGGATCTCGGGATTGGCCTGGGCCAGCGCGGGCGCGGCGAGCGCCACCGGGGCGGCCATCGCGGCCGTGCCGAGAACGAGACGACGATTCATGACGTTTGCCTCCGAAGATGAATTCCTGGTGAGACGCGCATAAACCAGACCCGGGCGCGGGGGAAGCGGCAAGCGCCCAGGCTTGGGCCGGCCGCGCCCCGGACCACGCGGACAGGACGGGCGATCCTCCCCGGCCTGCGGTCCTGCCCATCCCGGGTGATCGCCCGCCCCCGTCACCTTCCAGGGGCCGGCCTGGTGCCGTGGGCGGGGTGCTGGGTGGCATGGGGCGGCTGGCGCTCGGCGCCGGGGCGGCGGGCTTCGGCAGCCTGATGCGCTGCGCCGAGGCGCAGACGCCCCCCGCCGCCTCCGGTTCTCCCCCTGGCGCGGCCGAACTCATCTACAGCGGCGGCCCGATCGTCACCGTCAATGACGCGCAGCCCTCCGCCGAGGCGGTCGCGGTGCGCGGCGGGCGGATCATGGCCGTGGGCACGCGGGCGCAGGTGGAGGCGACGCGGGGCCCCGGGACGCGGATGGTGAACCTCGAAGGCCGCACGATGCTGCCCGGCTTCGTGGATCCGCACGGCCATGTCGTGATGGGCGGCCTGCAGGCGGTGGGCGCCAACATGCTGGCCGCCCCGGATGGCGAGGCCAACGACATCGCCGCCGTCATCCGCATCCTGCGCGAATGGGTCGGGCGCAACGAGGCGGCGGTGCGCCGCTACAACCTGATCTTCGGCTTCGGCTACGACGACAGCCAGATCCGTGAGGGCCGCCACCCGACGCGCGACGACCTCGACCAGGTCTCGACCGAGGTGCCGGTGCTGATCATCCACACCTCGAGCCACCTCGCCGCGGCGAATTCGAAGGCGCTCGAGGTCGCGGGCATCACGGCCGCGACGTCCGATCCGGTGGGCGGCGTGTTCCGCCGCCGCGCCGGCACGCGCGAGCCCGACGGCGTGATGCAGGAGAATGCGTTGATCGCCGCCGCCGGGCCGCTGCTCGGCCGGCTCGACGAGGCGGCCTGGCTCTCGATGATCCAGGCGGGCGCCGCGGCGGATTACCGCGGCCTGCAGACCGCACCGACCGAGGCGACGATCGAGGCCGTCTCGCGCTGCTTCGAGCGCAACTGGCAGATCCTGATGCACGCCAATGGCGATGCCGCCATCGACCTGATGATCGCGGCGGTGCGCGAGGCGACGCGCCGGCACGGAAGCGGCGACCGCCGCCCGGTGATGATCCACGGCCAGACGCTGCGCGCGGACCAGGTGGACCCGGTGCGGGAGCTCGGCATCTTCCCCTCGCTCTTCCCCATGCACACCTTCGACTGGGGCGACTGGCACCGCGATTCCGTGCTGGGGCCGGAGCGGGCGGAGAACATCTCGCCGACCGGCTGGCTGATGAGCCGGGGGATGATGTTCACCTCGCACCACGACGCGCCGGTGGCGCGGCCGGATTCGATGCGGATGCTGTCCGCGACCGTCACCCGGCGATCGCGCAGCGGCGACATCATCGGACCGCATCACCGGGTGCCGGTGGCAACCGCGCTGAAGGCGATGACGATCTGGTCGACGCACCAGCATTTCGAGGAAGCGACGAAGGGCTCCATCGAGGTCGGCAAGCTCGCCGATTTCGTGGTGCTGTCGGACAGCCCGATGACCGCGGATCCGGAGCGGCTGGCAGAGCTGAAGGTGCTGGAGACGATCAAGGAAGGCGCGAATGTCTATCGTGCCGCCTGAAAGCCGCGCCGCGGCCGGTCGGCCGGGCGCGGATGGTGATGGCGAGGACCAGATGGCGTCCTCTGCGGTCCAGCATATGCAAGGCGCACAATTAAATTATTACAATTTTGAATAATGCTGCATGGTGCGGCGATTATCATAGTGAAAATGGTTAC
This sequence comes from Acetobacteraceae bacterium, assembly GCA_027488195.1. GTDB lineage: Bacteria > Pseudomonadota > Alphaproteobacteria > Acetobacterales > Acetobacteraceae > Roseococcus. Next base: position 5,567 of record JAIYCD010000228.1, read on the forward strand.
GGTTGGTGGCAAGATCTGGGAAAAGATACGAGCTTGCGCAGCAAAAAAGAAAAGTGGACTTTAATCCATGAGGTGAGGTATGGCGATGTTTGCACATAAAATACAATTCCATCGCAGGTTCTTATTTCGCATCGCAGCATTTTTGCTGTGGGGGCTCGCCGGAGTGGGGCAGGCACCCGCACAAACCGGCAATCCCACGCATGACGCCTTGCAGGCGCGCCCCGACCTGGAGCGCCGCCAGGCGCTGCTGCAGGCCATCCGCAACCAGGGCGACCAGTGCAACTCCGTCATCCTCGCCTTCCACGCGGGCATGGACGGGCAGCGCAACGCCTTCTGGGATTTCCGCTGTGCCGATGGCGCGCAATACCGCGCCCGGCTGCCCTCGGAGCGCTTCGCCGCCGTGGCCTTCCTGCGCTGCGGCGCGGCGGCGCCGGTGCCGCATCACGGTGGCGTCTGCTTCCAGGCGGTCACCGGGGCCGCGGCCCAGGTCGCGGCGCGCGGCGGCGGCAATGAAGCCACCTGCCGGACCGCCTGCGCGCAGCAGCCCGCCGCCGGGCAGAATCAATGCGTCGCGCGCTGCCTCTCCGGCCAGGGGATCGAGGTCGGCCAGCAGGCGGCCGCGGCCCTCCCGCCCAACTCCCGCTTCGGGGCGATGTTCACCACCGACCAGCCAGTCGCTGCCTATGGCTTCGCCAATGGCAACACCGACCGGCTGGCGGTGAACATGGCCGCGGTGCGCATCTGCCAGACCCTGGCCGGCCAGGTGCCCTGCAAGTTCCAGGGCGAGCTGGTGAATCAGTGCGGCGCCATCGCCATGGCCATCAGCCGCCATCCCCGCGCGATGGTGATGACCTCCGACCTCTCCACCCAGATCCTGAACCTTTCGGCCACCGGGCGGGGCGCCACGCGCGAAGCGGCGGAGGCGGAGGCCATGCAGGCCTGCCGCCGTGCCGAGGGCCCCGGCATCCAGTGCCGCGTCGTGGCGGCGGGCTGCTGAGATGAAGACGCCAACAAGAACAGCATTGAGGACATCCAGCATGCGCCGCCTGATCGCGAGCCTCGGCCTTGCCGCCCTGCTCATCACCCCCGCCCTGGCGCAGAACGCGCCTCAAGGGGCGGGCCAGGCGGGACAGAACCGCCAGCAGGCGCGCCCCGCCGCGCCCGCCAAGACGCTCGACGCGGTGCGCGCGCGGGGCCACCTGCTCTGCGGGGTGAATGGCAACCTCGCGGGTTTCTCCGCGCCCGACTCCGCCGGCGTGATGCGCGGGCTGGATGCGGATTTCTGCCGCGCCGTGGCCGCCGCCGTCTTCGGCGATGCGGAGAAGCTCCGCTTCCTGCCGCAGACGACGGTGGAGGCGGGGCTCGATGCCCTCGCCGCCCGGCAGATCGACGTGCTGGCGCGCAACGCCACCGTCACGCTCAGCCGCGATGCCGGCCGGCCGGTCACGCCCTCGGCCGTGATCTTCTATGACGGCATGAGCTTCCTGGTGTCGAGCCGCCTGAACGTGACCTCGCCCCGCCAGCTCCGCGACAGGACCGTGTGCTGGGCCGGGGCCGCCGGGCCGGGCACCGGGGGCGACAACCTCGCCGGGTTCAACAGCCGGCACGGGCTGAACCTCACCATCCGCCGCTTCGACACGCCGGCTGAGGTGGTGGCCGCGATGGAGGCCGGCAGCTGCGATGCCTTCGCCGCCGATGGCGGCGCATTGACCTCCCGTCGCGTCACGGATTTCCGCAACCCGGACCAATGGCTGGTGCTGGCCGAGGTGATCTCGCGCGAGCCGCTCGCCCCCTTCGTGCATGCGGGCGATGATGACTGGCGCGGCCTGGTCTTCTGGGTGACGCATCTGCTGATCGGCGCCGAGTATTTCGGCGTGACCTCGGCCAACCTGATCGAGAACCTGGGCAATCCGGACCAGCGCGTGCGCCAGATGCTGGGCCTGGTGCCGGGCTTCGGCCGGCCGCTGCGCCTGCCCGATGACTGGGCGGCGCGGGTGATCGGCAGTGTCGGCAATTACGGCGAGATCTTCGAGCGCAACCTGGGCCGGGCCTCCATCTTCGGGATGGATCGTGGCCTGAATGACCAGTGGACGCGCGGCGGGCTGATCTACGGCTTCCCGACGCGCTGAGAGGCCGGTTCACGCCTTCGGCGAAGTCGCCGAAGGCGGTCGGGCTCTGGCCGGCCCCCGCGCTACAGGATGTAGCGCGAGAGGTCGGCGCTGGCGGCCAGCGTGGCCACCCGCTCGCGCACCATCTCGGCGGTCACGGTCACCGCCTCGCCGCGGCGGTCGCTCGCGGTGAAGCTCACATCCTCCAGCAACCGCTCCAGCACGGTCGCAAGCCGCCTCGCGCCGATGTTTTCCACCGTCGCGTTGATCTCGGCGGCGAGGTCGGCCAGCGCATCCACCGCGCCGTCCTCGAAGACCAGCTCCACGCCCTCGGTGCGGATCAGCGCGCTGGCCTGCTTGAGCAGCGAATGCTCGGGCTCGGTCAGGATGCGGCGGAAATCCTCGCGCGTCAGGGCCTTCAGCTCCACCCGGATCGGCAGGCGGCCCTGGAGTTCGGGCAGCAGGTCGGAGGGCTTGGAAAGGTGGAAGGCGCCGGATGCGATGAAGAGGATGAAATCCGTCCGCACCGGGCCGTGGCGGGTGTTCACCGTCGTGCCCTCGATCAGCGGCAGCAGGTCGCGCTGCACGCCCTCGCGGGAGACATCGCCGCCGCGCACGCCGCCCTCGCTGCTGCGGGCGATCTTGTCGATCTCGTCGAGGAAGACGATGCCGTTGTCCTCGACCTGGCGGATCGCCTCCTTCACGACGGCGTCCTGGTCGAGAAGCTTGTCGCTCTCCTCGGCGATCAGCGGCTCG
>JAIYCD010000098.1 GCA_027488195.1 Acetobacteraceae bacterium
GCCCGTGGTGTGCAGCACGCCTTTCGGCGTTCCCGTGGAGCCCGAGGTGTAGAGGATGAAGAGCGGGTCTTCCGCGTTCATCCGCTCGGGCGTGCAGGTGGCCGGCTGGGCCGCGGCGGCCTCATGCCACCAGATGTCGCGGCCTTCCTGCATGGCGACGGCCGAGCCGGTGTTGCGGACCACCAGCACATGCTCGATCGAGGGGCAGACCTTCAGCGCCTCGTCGGCATTCACCTTGAGCGGCACCTTCCGGCCGCCGCGGCGGCCTTCATCGGCCGTCAGCAGGATCTTGCACTCGGAATCCTGGATGCGGGAGGACAGGCTGTCCGGGCTGAACCCGCCGAAGACGATGGAATGCACGGCGCCGATCCGCGCGCAGGCCAGCATGGCGACGGCGGCCTCGACGATCATGGGCAGATAGATGCAGACGCGGTCGCCCTTCTTCACGCCGAGTGCGCGCATGGCGTTGGCGATGCGGCAGACCTGCGCATGCAGCTCGGCATAGGTCACCTTGCTGTCGCTGTTCGGGTCATCGCCCTCCCAGATGATCGCCACCTGGTTGCCGCGACCGGCCTCGATGTGGCGGTCCAGGCAGGAGACGGAGGCGTTCAGCTCGCCATCCTCGAACCACTTGATCGAGACGTCGCCGGTGAAGCTGGTGTTCTTGATCTTCGTGGGCTGCTTCATCCAGGCGATGCGCTGGGCCTCGTCCCGCCAGAAACCATCGGGGTCGGACTTGGCGCGCGCCACCATGGCGGTCCGCACCTCGGCCGTGATCTTGGCCGTGCTGGCGATGCTTGGCTTGATGGCGATGAGCGCGTCATCCGACATGGGCGTTTCCTTCCTCAACCGGGCGTGTTTGGGGAAGATCAGCGCACGCCGCGTTGCGCCGCGTCAATGTCACGGGGCACGAAGGAAAAAAAGACCCTCCCCGGAGGTGAGCCGGGGAGGGCGAAGTCGGGGTCTGGGAGGGTGGGCCCGGCCGGCCCTTTCGGGCGGGCCGGGGTGGTCAGCCGTTTCGCCTCAGTTGGTGCGCGGCGCGGTCGGCGCCGGCGTGGTGGCGGCGGTGCCGGAGGGCTGCGCCGGCCGGACGGGCGCCTGGGCCGTGCCATGGGCCGGGGCCGGCGTCGCCGGGCGGGCCGTCACCTGGCCGCCGGGGTTGGTCGGCGAGGCGGGGGCGGCGGCCACGGGGCGCTGCGTGCCGCTCGCGGCGGGGGCCGGCGTGCTGGTGCTCGTCCCCTGGGCGAAGGCCGGGGCCGCGCCGATCAGCAGCGCGAGGGTCAGGAAGGCGGGGCGGAAAGTCTGGACCATCTGAATGTTCCTCCTTGGGGAACCACGTTGCCCGGGGTGGGCTTCGTGTGAGGAGGAATTTGCGCGCCGCCTGTGCCGGGGCTTGGGCGCTGCCGAGGTATGTTGAAGGCAGGTGCGGCGGATTGAGGGCGATTGCGGCGGGCTGCCGCAATCGCCGCCCACTTCTACCCCTCCACGCGCCGCGCCGGCCCCACCGGATGCATCGCAACCGCGGCGCTGCCCGTCGCACTTGCGGTCGGCAGCGGCCGGAAGCCCTCGGGGATCTCGATATCCGGCCGCTCGGCGAAGAGCCGCGCCCAGGCCCGGTTGGAGACTTCATCCGCCTCGCGGAGGATGCGCGCCTCATCCATCGTCAGCACCACGCCGTCGCGCATCAGCCAGCGCCCATCCACCATGACGTCGTCGATGTCCCGCGCCTGGCCCTGATGCACGAAGACCGAGACGGGGCGCAGGAAGGGCACGAGATGCGCGCGGTCCGTGCGCATCATGATGAGGTCGGCGAGGTTGCCTGGCGCCAGCCAGCCGCCATCGGGCACGCCCATCGCCTTGTAGCCGTTGCGCGTGGCCCAGCGCAGCGCCACCTCCGGCGTAGGGTTGCGGCCGTCGCGGCGGCGGACGCGCTCCATGAAGAGGCCGGTGCGCATCACCTCCACCATGTCCTCGGCCATGTTGTCGCTGCCCATGGCGATGTTGGCGCCGGCATCCGCCATCTCGCACACGCGGGGGCTGAGGCCGCGCCGCGCGGCGATGGCGGAGTTGAAGGCGACATGCGCGCCGCGTTGGCCCAGGATCTTCTCCTCCAGCGGGGCCATGCAGCGGCAATGCGCGCCGATCATCCGGTCATGGATGAAGCCGATCGAGTCCAGGAACTCGGTCGGCAGCATGTTGTGATGCGCCTGCACCGCCGCCACCTCGCCCCAGATCTGGTTGAGGTGGATGGTGCAGACCGTGTCCAGCTCCTGCTGCAGATCACGCAAGGCGCGCAGCAATTCGGGCGAGCACATGTCGGGCGACCAGGCGGAAACACCGACGCGGATGCGCCCGCCGGCGGCACCATTCCACTTGGCATGCAGCGCCCGGATGCGGGCCAGGCCCGCCTCGCCCACCTTCGCATCGCGCTTGAATTCCGCGGGGTCGCCGATGGAGGTGCCGACACGGTCCCAGCTGCGCTCGGCCAGCAGCATGCGCAGGCCGGTGGCCTCCATCGCCGCCGCGTAGTTCTCGATCTGCGTCGCATCCTCCAGCACGGCCGTGGTGCCCGAGCGCAGCGCTTCGAGGGCACCCAGCTCGCACATCACGCGCTGCTCCTCCGGGGTGAGCGGCGGCAGCGGGATGGGCGAGAGGCCGCCCGTGAAGGGCGGCTCATGCGGTGGCGAAAGATCCTCGAAGACGCCGCGCGCCAGGGTCATCACCAGATGCGTGTGGATATTGGCGAAGCCGGGGAAGATGGCGCGGCCCGTGGCGTCCACCACCTCGGCGCCCGGATACTTCGCCGCGATCTCGGCACTGGGGCCGATCGCCGCGATGCGGTTGCCCTCGATGGCGATGGCGCCGTCGTGATGGATGGTGCCGGCCTCATCGCCGGTCACGATGGTCGCATTGGTGATCAGCATCATCGGCCGCTTCCTTCCCTATTCCGCCTGGATGTTGGCCTCGCGCACCAGCCGCGTCCAGAAGGCGCGCTGCTCGCGCATATGCGCATCCAGCGCCGCCCCCGGCGCGAAGGCCGCGACGGAGCCGAGGCTGACCATCTGCGCCACCATCTCGGGCTGCTGCATCACGGCGCGGAAACCGTCTTCCAGCAGTTGCCGCCGCGCGGGCGGGATGCGGGCGGGCGCGATCACGCCGTTGAAGCCCATCAGCACCCAATCCGTCCCCGTCTCCCGCACTGTGGGAATGTCGGGCAGCGCCGGGTGGCGCTCCGGCGAGGAAATGGCGAGCACGCGCACCCGCCCGCCTTCATGCGCACCGCGGAAGACGCCGTAATTGCCGACCATGAGTTGCACATCGCCCGCCAGCAATCCCTGCAGCGCGGGGCCGGTGCCGCGATAGGGCACATGCGTCATCGAGACGCCGGCCGCCCGCCGCCAGGATTCGTAGAAGAGATGCGGCCCCGAGCCGATGCCGGCCGATCCGAAATTCAGCGCATCAGGCCGTGCCTTCAGAAGTGCGACGAAGTCCTGCATCGTCCGCGCCGGTACGGCGGAGGAGACGACCAGCACCGAAGGCCCGGCCGTCAGTTGCGCGACGCCCACGAAGTCTCGCTGCGTGTCGAAGGGCAGGTTCGGATAGAGCGCGTGCGTGATACCGAGATTGCCCGCATCGCCCATGAAGAGCGTGTGCCCATCCGGCTCCACGCGGGCCATGAACTCCATGGCGATGTTGCCATTGGCGCCGCCGCGATTCTCAACCACCACCGGCTGGCCCAGCCGTTCGGAGAGCTTCTGCATGATGGGCCGCCCCACCGTGTCCACACCGCCGCCCGCGGGGTAGCCGATGACCAGGCGGATCGGCCGGTCGGGGAAGGCGCTCTGCGCGAGCGCCGGTGTGGCGAGCGGGGCGAGCACCAAGGCGCGTCGTGTGGCAGGCATGGGTCCGTGTCTCCGCTGGGATGCGCGAGCCTCGCGCTTCGGCACATCCGGGGGAAGCGGGAAGTCCATGCCGTTCGCGGGCATCAAGGCGCGCCTGCCCAAGGCTTGGGCGAAGCCCTTCCCGCAGGGCCATGATGCGGGGCATGCTGTGCCCACCTCCCAGGGAGAACGCCATGTCCGCCCCCCAACCCGTCGCCGGCCTGCTGCTCTTTCCCGGCATGACGCAGCTCGACCTCACCGGACCCTATGAGGTGATCGCGCGCCTGCCCGGCTGGCGTACCGAGATCGTGGGCAAGACGATCCATCCCGTGAAGACTGATCGTGGGCTGGTGATCACACCCTCCATCGCCTTCGCGGAGGCGCCGCAATTCGACCTGCTGATCGTGCCTGGCGGCCCAGGCACGGATGACGCGATCCTCGATGCCGAGACGGTGGCGTTCGTCCGCCGCCAGGGTGAAGCGGCGAAGCATGTCTTCGGCATTTGCACGGGCAGTCTGCTGCTGGGGGCGGCTGGCCTGCTGGCCGGCAAGCGCGCCGGCGGCCATTGGGCCGCACGCGACCTGCTGACGCAATTCGGCGCCGAGGTGAGCGATGCGCGCATGACGAAGGATGGCAAGATCTACACGGCGGGCGGCGTCACCTCTGGCATCGACATGGCGCTGCAGGTCGTGGCGGACCTCGCTGGCGAGGATGTGGCGATGGGCATCCAGCTGCAGATCGAATACGACCCCGCGCCACCCTTCAACGCCGGCACGCCCTTCGTGGCACCTTCCGCCATCGTGGAGCGCGCCCGCAGCGCCGGGGCGGCACGGCGCGCCATTCGCGCGGCAGCGGTCGAGACGGCCGCCGCTCGCCTCAAATCGTGAGGCGATAGACTCGCGCGGCGGTGCCCGAGAACAGCGCTGTCCGCTCGCTTTCGCTCGCGCCGTGGGCGAGGCGCTTGAAGGCGTTCCAAAGCACCGGGTAGCTGCACATCCCCTTGTCCACGGGGAAATTGCTCTCGAACATGCAGCGTTCCGCGCCAAAGGCTTCGATGCACAACTCCACCGTCGGGCGCCAGGCTTCGGCGAGCGCGAGCGAGGTCGGCGGCAGGGGCTGCTGGTGGAAGTCATAGCCCCCCACATCCATGGCGAGCCCGCCCAGCTTCATCATCACATTCGGGCAACCCGCCAGCGCCGTGATCGAGGCGCGCCAATCGGCGAAGATCTCGTTGCGCCGATAGGGGCCAAGCCCCAGCGGCCCGCCGCAATGATCCACGATGATCGTCAGTTCCGGCACGGCTCGTGCCACTTCCAGCACCTGAGGCAATTGCGGGTGATAGGCCCAGACATCGAGCGTGAGGCCCATGGCGGCCAGGCGTTTCGCTCCATCCCGGAAGGCCGGCAGCGGCAGCGGGCCGGGCGGCGGGGATTCAAGGTTGCTGCGGATCTCGGGCGCAGCATTCCAGGCGGTGCGGTTGCGCACGCCGCGGAAGCGCCCGCCCGCGATCGCCACATGCTCCTCCAGCAGCGGCGTCACACGTTCGCCCAGCGTCAGGTCCACAAGGCCGACAATGCCCGCGCAGGCGCGCGTGGACCCGCCCTCCGCCACTTCCGCGATGCGCGTCATGAAACGCGTTTCGCCCAGCGGCCGGCGCTCCGGCTGTTCCGCCAGATCGTATTGCGAGGAGCATTGGATGAAGACCGTCGCGCGGATGTCATGCCCCGTGCCCGTATCGGCCAGCAATTCCGGCAGCAGGTAGCGCTGGTCCACCTGGTCCCAGATGTGATGGTGCGGATCGATGATCGGCAGCCCGGGATCCAGGATGGGCTCCATATGCTGCGCGAGCCACGCCTCGCGGATGGCGATGTGGCGCGAGGCGGTCATCGAGGGGGACGGGATCATGCCGCTACTCCAACCGGATGTTGGCGTCGCGGACGAAGCCCTGCCACTTGGTGCTCTCGGCGCGGAAGAAGGCGGCGAACTGCCCGGGCGTGTTCGGCTCCGCCGTCAGGTCGCTGGCGCGGAGCGTTTCCTGGAAGGCCGGATCCACGACGATCTCGTTCAGCAGCACGGAGAGCCGCTCCACCACCGGGGCGGGCGTACCGGCCCGCAGAAAGATGCCGTTCCACTCCACCGTGGCGAAGCCGGGCAGTGTTTCCGACAAGGCCGGCAGGTCGGGCAGGGCGTTGATGCGGGGGCGTGCGCCGGTATGCGCCAGCGCCTTCACCTGGCCATCGCGCACCTGGGCCACGGCCGAGTTCACATTGCCGAAGAAGAGCTCGATCTGCCCGGCCACGAGGTCCGTCAAGGCCGGCGCGCCGCCGCGATAGGGGATGTGGTTGGCCCTCACCCCGGCATCACGCAGGAACAGCTCCAGCACCAGATGCTGCTGCGAGCCGATGCCCGAGGAGCCGGCGGCGAAATTGCCATTGGCGCGCCGCATGATCTCGATCAGCTCGGGCACGTTGCGCGCCGGCGAATTGCGTCTCACCAGGACCAGCTGCGGTACCGCCATCGTTTGGAAGACAGGGATGAACTCGCGCTCCGGGCTGTGGCGCTGGCCGGCGAAGAGGGCGGGCGTCACCGAGATCGGCGTCGCCTGGTTCATGATGGTGTAGCCGTCATTGGGCGCTTGGATCATCGCCTGCTCGCCGATGGTGCCGGTGGCGCCGCCGCGGTTTTCCACAACGAAGGGCTGGCCAGTCCGCTGCGCCAGCGCCTGGGCATAGAGGCGCCCCACCAGATCCGCAGCACCGCCCGCTGGCCAGGGCACGATCATCCGCACGGGGCGGTTGGGCCAGGGCGCCTGGGCCAGGGCGGGCGTGGGCAGGGCAGGCGCGGCGAGAGCAAGCGGTGCGGCCAGGAGCGCGCGGCGCCCCGAGGCGGAGTGGTTCATACGACGTTTCCTCCAGCGGGTCTGTTTCGGCCGTGCCGCATCTTGGGTGAAGCGGTCGCGCTTGGCCACCGCCCGACTCCCGCGGCGCGCGAGAGCAGCTCCACCAGAGCCAGCATGCTGAAGCTTGTCCAGCCCGCCATGGGCATCATCAGCGCCGCAAGCAGCCTGACCGCGCCCGGTGGGCCTCAGCTCTCGCCGCGCAGCACCCGACCCAGCAGATGCGCGTATCCCTCGGCATCGTCGAGCGCGATGTGCGTATGGGGATGCCCGCCGAACCATTCCTCCGGGTAGTCCTTCGCGGTGCATTGAGCGTAGGACAGGCCGGTGCGGCCCATGACGAAGGAGCCGAGGTCCAGCCCGCCGCCGGCGAAGAGATGCGCCGCGCTGCGGGGCGCGCGCAGCAGCCGGATTTCCGCGAAGCGGCGCAGATACCAGTCCACCCAGGCGCCATCGAAGATCAGCGGGCTGCCGACGAAGACCGCCGCCGGGCCGAAGCCGCGCACCCAGGCCACGAAGCGGTCCATGCCCTGCTGCGCCGGCATCGGCCGCTGCTGCAAGGCGGCCCAGGCGTCCGGCTCGGTCCGCCACCAGGCGAGCGTGCCCGCATCCGCCTGGTGGCCAGGCAGTGGCTCCAGATTCGCGGTGAAGTGGCCCAGCCTGCGGCCCGCTCCGTCGCAGGCGACGGAGGCGAGGCTGAGCATGGAATGGACGCCCGGGTCAGGCCCGTCGGTCTCGACATCAGTGACGATATAGGCGATGGTTGCGTCCATCCGCTTCCTTTCGCGCATTCCCGGACCGTGCGCCATCCTGGTGTGTCAGAAGCCGTAGAGCCGTGCCGGGTTGCCGCTCAGGATCATCGCCCGCCGTGCCGCATCCGGCGCCCATTCCGCGAGCAGGCCCAGCATGTCGCCATCATTGGGCATGGGCTTGTCGAAATGGGCCACATGCGGCCAGTCGCTGCCCCAGATGACGCGCTCGGGCGCCGCCTCGATCACGGCGCGGGCGAAGCGCGCGGTGTCGGAATAGGGGAAGGCCTGCTCGGCCGAGATGCGATAGAGGCCGGTCAGCTTCACCCAGAACAGCCCGTCGCGCAGCATCGCCAGGAACTCCTGGTAGCCGGGAAGGGCGATGCCGCCGCGCGCGACCTTGGTGTAGCCGATATGGCCGATGGAGACGGGCAGCCGCATGGCCTCGGCCAGCGCGCGCAGTTCGGCGGGCTTCTCCTCGACATGCACCAGCAATTCCACATGCCAGCCGAAGGGGCGGATCACCTCCGCCACATCGGCCAGCGCATCGAGCGAGCGGAAGGGCATGCCCCCCTTGTCCACCAGGTTCACCCGGATGCCGCGCGCGCCCTTGGCATGCATGGCGGCGATCCCGGCCTCGGTCACGCCCTCGCTGACGGCGACGATGGCGCGCAGGCGGTCGGGATGGGCGCTTGCTGCGTCCAGCACGGCGCGGTTGTCGGTGCCATGCACGCTCGCCTGCACCACCACGCCGCGGGCGATGCCCAGCGCGTCATGCAGCGCGAGCAGCCGAGTCACGTCATTGTCGGGCGGCGTGTAGCCGCGCGTGGCCTGGTAGGGGTAGCGCGCCGCGTCGAAGACATGGGCATGCGTGTCGCAGGCGAGCGGCGGCATCGTCATGGCGGGGCGGCGGGGCACGGGGTCGGGCCCCGGGCAGTCTCGAATTTCGGTCATGGGCGGAGCTTAGGGCCGTGACGCCGCTCAGCCCAGCAGGCCGAGCCCGCGCAGGAAGCGCCGCACCCCGGGCTGGATCAGCACGGGGTCGGTGACGGCGCTCGCCGTGTTCTCGGCCGTGGTTTCGCTGGCCTGGGCGAGGCGCTGCCCCAACTCGCCGCGCGCCTTGTAGAGCGCGGCGGCCAGGCGATAGCCCACCTCTTCCTCCAGTCCGGGGCGGGCGAGGACCAGGCTCCAGGTGCCGACCGATTCCACCGCCTCCGCCTGGCCTTGGTAGCTGCCGGGCGGCAGCGTCATGGGGCGCAGCGTGGCGTCCGCCGCCAGGATGCGTGCGCGCTCCGTCGCGTCGGGCGCCACGAAGCGCAGACCCTGCGGGCCGCGCGCGAGGGTGACGAAGCCGGGCCACCCCGCGCCCCCGCCCCAGAGGGCCGCCACGCGGCCATCCATGACCATGGCCGGGCCATCGCCCGCGCGATCCAGCAGGATGCCCTGGAAGTCGCGCTCCATGTCGAGGCCGAGGCCGGTCATCACTTGCCGCGCCAGCACCACGAAGCCCGAGCCCCGCGCGCCCCAGGCGATGCGCTGGCCGCGCAGCTCCGCGATGGAGCGGATGGGATTGTCGCCGCGCAGGCCGAAGAGGCCGGGCTGGGCATACATCGCAAAGAGCAGCGTCACGCCGCGCCCGGCCGCCAGCGCCGCCGTCGCCGTCTCGCCGGCCACGAGGCCGAGATCCACCCGGCCCTCGGCCAGGAGGTTGACGTTCTCCAGGCTGCCCGCCGTGTTGCGCGGCTCGATCGTCAGCATCGGGTCGGCCGCGTTTACGGCGGCGGCGAAGGCCGCGCCATAGGCCGGGAAGCCGCCACCCGGCGTGGCCGTGGCGAGCGAGAGGGTCAGGGGCGCCTGCGCCGCCGCGGCGCCCGCCAAGGCGGGGCTTGCCAGCAGGGCGCGGCGGGTGATCACGCCTCCTGTTCCTCGGGGGCGCGGATCACCGGCAGAAGGGCGGTTTCCTTCACCGTCGCCATGGCGATCTCGACCGCCACGCGCTCCATCCCGGCCAGCGGGCGGATTTCCTCGGCCATCAGGGTTTCCAGCGCCGCGATGTCGGGCAGGCGCAGCTTCACCAGATAGGACCATTCGCCCGTCAGCTGGTGGCATTCCAGCACCGTCTCCAGCTTGCGGATCAGGCGGCGGAAGGCGATGTCCTCCTTGCCCGGCCGCACCGCGACGCGCAGGAAGGCGAGCAGCGGGCAGCCCACCTCCGCCGGGTCCAGCTCGGCATGCCAGCCGCGGACCACGCCTCGCTCCTCCAGCCGCTTGAGGCGCTCGGCCGTGGCGGAGACGGAGAGGCCGGAGACCTTGGCGAGATCGGCCAGGCCCGCGGCGCCATCCTGCTGAACCGCGATGACAATTTTCCGGTCAATTTCATCCATGGCGGGAGGCTATCCGGATAAACTCGATCTGTAAACGAAAAGCTGGCGTTCAAGGCGCTAGGACAAGGCTTTGCGGCAAGGGAAACGTCCTGGCAAAGACTTCGCCGCCGCCTCTTGTCCGTATGGCCGCTGCTCAATACATGGGCACCAGAGGCCGCGCATGGTGCGCGGATCGCCGCGCAGCCGCGCGGAGCCAACAGGGGCTGTGCCCGGTGCCTGACAGGGGCCGGGCAAAGCCGCCGCAAAGGAGCAGGCTCGCATGAGCAAAGTCATCGGTATCGACCTCGGCACCACCAATTCCTGCGTCGCCATCATGGAAGGCGGCGAGGTGAAGGTGCTGGAGAACGCGGAGGGCGCGCGCACC
>JAIYCD010000244.1 GCA_027488195.1 Acetobacteraceae bacterium
ACCGATCAGGCGACGCAGCCATCTCATCGCGTCGGCATCGCGCAGGTCGAGCGCGAGGCTGCGCTTGTTACGACCGTAGACACGCCACCAGCCGTCGAAGCCCTCCGGGTGGTCGGGATGCGTCTCGCGCCAGGCGCGCAGCGTGTCGCCGGTGCCGGCCGCCTCTACTTTGATCACGTCGGCGCCGAAATCGGCGAGCTGGAGCGAGAGCATGTTGCCCGCAACAAGCCGCGACAGGTCCACCACTCGGATGCCGGTGAGCGGACCCCGCAGCGAGGGGTCGGGGCGGATGGTCGGTAGCGGCGTCATTCGACCCGCAGGTCCAGATCGCGCACGAGTTGCCGCCAGAACGGCGCCTCGTCCCGCAGGCGCTGCGCGAAGGCCTCGCGCGGTTCGCGCAGGATGTCGGTTTGCGACGCCGCGAAGCGCGCGGCGACCTCGGGGTTGGCCAGCGCCTGGTCCACCGCGGCGCTGAGCACGGAGAGCGTCTCCGGCGGCGTCGCGCGGGCGGCGAAGAGGCCGGCGAGCACGGCGATCGGCGGGCCGGGCAGCCCGGCTTCGGCGAGTGTCGGCACGTCGGGCAGCGCGGCCTCGCGCTGCGCGCCGGTCACCGCCAGCGCGCGCAGCCGGCCGCCGGCGATGTGCGGCGTGGCGGCGGTCATGCTGTCGGTCGCAAACAGCACCTGCCCGCTCATCAGGTCGGTGAGCGCCGCGCCGCTGCCGCGATAGGGGATGTGGTTGGCCTGCACGCCGGCGCGACGCAGCATCGCCTCGCTGGCGAGATGGGTCAGAGTGCCCACGCCGGCCGAGGCATAGGCCGAGGGCGTCCGGCGCAGCAGCGCGACGAGATCGCCGAGGCTGCGCGGTGCCGCTGGCGTGTTCGCCACCAGCACGACGAAGGCCGAGCGCACGACCGAGGCGACGGGCGTGAAGTCGTCCAGCCCGTACTGCGCCGCCGGGTTCATCGCGGGCTGGATCAGCAGCGCGGCGGTCGAGGAGAAGATCACGCCATAGCCATCCGCCGGCCCGCGCGCGATCGCCTGGTGCGCCACGAGGCCGCCGCCGGCGGTGCGGTTTTCCACCACCACGGGCTGGCGCAGCGTCGCGGCCATCGTCGGCGCGAGCAGCCGCGCGCTGATGTCGCTGCCGGAGCCGGGGCCCTGGGACACCACGATCGTGACGGGCCGTGTCGGGAAGGAGTGCGCGTGGCCCGGCCGGGGCGGCGCGAGCAGGCCGCCGGCCAGGGGCATGATGCCGACCATGCGGCGTCGCGTGACGAATGGCATGCTGGGTTTCCTCCGACGCCGGAGTGTAGGAGTAATCTGTGCTATGTCAAATATTGCTGCGACAAAAAAAATGCGGTCGCGCGCGACCGCCGAAGCTCTCCGCCACCACGCGCCGGAGACGCTGATCACCTTCCGCGTCTCCGTGCTGTCGCAACTGCTCGCGCGGCTGGTGGACACCTCCGTCGGGCAGAATCTCGGCCTGTCGAGCCGGCAGTGGCGGGTGCTCGTGGTGCTGAACCGGCTCGGCCCCTCGACCTCGGGTGCGGTGGCGCGGATGGCCTCGCTCGACCACAGCCAGGTCAGCCGGGCGTCGTTCGAACTCGTGGAGAAGGGGCTGGTCGTGCAGGAAGGCGACGCGGCGGATCGGCGGCGCCAGGTGCTGTCGCTGACGCCGGCGGGCCTGCGCGTGCTGGGCGACGGCCTCGGCGGCTCGCTGGAACGCGAGAGGCGGCTGCGCGCCTGCCTGGGCGAGGAGGACTACACGGCGCTCGGCCGGGCGCTGTCCGCGCTGACGGCGGAAGCGCGCGCCATGCTGGAGGAAAGGCGAGGCGGCGGATGACGGCGTTCCAGGACATCGGCGACCTGCCGCTCCGTCTCGGCGGGGTGCTGCACGGCGCGAGGCTGGCCTACATCACGCGCGGGCGGCTCGCGCCGGACGGGCGCAACGCGGTGCTGCTGACGCATGGCTACACCTCCTCCCACAGCTTCATCGAGGGCGGATCGGGCGCGTCGGAGGGCGGCTGGTCGGGGCTGGTCGGGCAGGGGCTCGCGATCGACACCGACCGCTGGTTCGTCGTCAGCTCCAACATGCTCGGCTCGTCCTTCGGCTCGACCGCGCCGCGCAGCGCCGACCCCGCGACGGGCCGTCCCTATGGCCCGGACTTCCCGCCGATCACGCTGACCGACATCGTCGCGGCGCAGCGCAGGCTGCTCGATGCGCTCGGCGTGCGAGGGCTGCATGCGGTGGTCGGACCGTCTTATGGCGGCTTCCAGGCCTTCACCTGGGGCGTCGAGCATCCGGACTTCGTCGGCCGCCTCGTCGCCGCGGTCAGCGGGCTGACCGCGCCGCGCTCGCTCGACCCGACCGCGCTGGCCGCGCGGCTGGCGGAGGACCCGAACTGGCATGGCGGCCACTATTACGACCGACCCGGCGGCGTGCTGGCGACGATGACTGCCGTGCGGGAGGAGACGCTGCGACGCTATGGCCTGGATGAGGAACTCGCGCGGCATCTGCCGGACAGGGGCGTGCGGGATGCGGAGATAAGGCGCCGGGCACTGGAGTGGGCGGAGGCGGCGGACGCGCATTCCCTGCTGGTGCTCGGCCGGGCGCTCGACCATTACGACCGGCGAGCCGAACTCGGGCGCATCCGGCAGCGGGTCTTGTACGTGCTCTCCCGCACCGACCGGCTCTTCCCGCCGTCACTGGCGTCCGAGGTGATGCCGGCCTTCGCCGCGGCGGGCGTCTTGGCGACCTATGTGGAGATCGACAGCGAGCACGGCCATCTGGCCAGCGGCACCGAGGCTACGAAATGGGCGCCGGCGCTGAGGGAGTTCATCGAAGGGACCGGGTGACCTTCGCCGCGCGGCGGCGACGAAACAAGGTGCGGGTGCAGGTGGACTGCGGGAACCGGTTCGAACACGGGAGCACTGGCGGACAGGGTGGGATTCGAACCCACGGTAGAGTTGCCCCTACGGCGGTTTTCAAGACCGCTGCCTTAAACCACTCGGCCACCTGTCCGGACGCTGCTTCGTCGCCCGGATCGCCCCGCCGCGTCAATCACCGCGCGCTGAGGAAACCCTTGGCACCCGCCCCCAGGAGCCGGGGCAGGTGGGTGTAGATGTAGCGGCAGCCGCTCGCCAGCACCTCAGGCAGGGTGTCGGTCGTGGCGGGCATGCCGGGCGTCATCCCGGCGGTGCGGATGCGGTTGAGCGTCGCCCCGATGGCCGCAGCCACTGCCGGCGCCTTGGGATTGCCAGGATGGCCCATGGATTGCGAGAGGTCCGAGGGGCCGATGAAGAAGACGTCGATGCCCGGGACCTTCAGGATATCCTCGGCATTCGCGATGGCTTCCTCGTGCTCCAGCTGCACGCAGACCAGCGAATGCGCGTTCGCCTCGGCCGCGAAGTCGGGCATCTTCGCCCCCATTCCCCAGCGGTCGGGCCGCGTGCCGGCGGCCATGCCCCGGCCGGCAGCCCCTTTGATCGATGGGGAGCCGAATTTCACGGCGGCGACGGCGCGCCGCGCATCCTCGGCCGTGTTGATGTGGGGGATCTGCACACCCGCCACGCCACGGTCCAGGATCTGCTGGATATCGGCAGCCGCATTGCTGCGCGGCCGGCCGATGGCAGTGATGCCCACCGCATCCGCGGCCATGCACATGAGCTCGACATCGGCGAGCGAGAGCGAACCATGTTCGCAATCCAGCAACACCCAGTCGAAGCCCGCATGGCCCAGCATCTCGACGATGGGGGCCGAGGGAAACATCAGCGAGCAGCCCAGCGCCGGCTTTCCCGCCGCGAAGAGCGCCTTCATCCTGTTGGTCATTCCACGCTTCCCGTCGCCAGTGCCCGCGCCCAGCGTGGCCAGCCCAGCTCATTCGCCCGCCGCGCGGCGGCATCCCAGTCATATTCGAGGGCCAGCAATTCGGCCCCCCAACGGCCGTTCCGCCGCGTCAGCATGGCGTAGCGCGCATGGGGCGAGCGGGGCTCCAGGCTCCCCGCCGCAGGGGAATCCGCGAAGACGGGACAGCCCACGCTGCCGGGATTGAGGATCATGCCGCCGCCCGGCCCCATCGCCAACGCCTGGCGATGCGAATGCCCGCAAAGCACAACCTCGGCTGCCACGCCACCCAGGCGCTCGCCCAGTACCGCGCGCCGCGCGGGGCTGAGGCGGCCATCCTCCGTCACTTCTTCCAGCAGATAGGCGCTGTCATCGGCGGGGGTGCCGTGCACAGCCAGGATCTCGGGCGTGAATTGCAGCGTGGCGGGCAGGGCGTGCAGGGCAGCGCGCTGGGCTTCGCTCAACGCCTCGCGCGCGAAAAGACCGGCGGGCGGCATCTGCGCCTCGGGCCGGTCCACGATCCAGCGGTCGTGATTGCCGCGCACCGTCGGGATGCCGAGGTCGGCCAGGAGTTCGAAGGTCTCGCGTGGCCAGAGGGGGCCCGCCACGCAATCGCCCAGGTTGATGGTGGCATCCACGCCCCGGCTCGCGAGGTCGGAGAGCACGGCCTCCAGGGCCATGAGGTTGCCATGGATGTCGGAAATGACGGCGATGCGCATCAGAGGTTCCGCCGTTCGGCGCGGAGCGTGGTGAGGCCGATGCCGGCCGATTCGAAGCCGCCATCCACCGCCAGCACCTGGCCGGTGATGTAGCTGGAGCGTTCGCTGCACAGGTAGTAGATGGCATCCGCCAGCTCGCTCTCCAGCCCGTAGCGGTTGAGTGGCATGGCGGCGTGGTAGTCGGCACGGATTTCGGGCGTGTGGACGGCCTTGGCCATGGCGGTCTCCACCGGCCCGGGTGCCACGGCATTCACCCGGATGCCGAGCGAGGCGAGCTCCACCGCCTGCTGCTTGGTCAGGTGCATCAGCGCCGCCTTGCTGGTCCCATAGGCCACGCGCAGCGTGGAGGCGCGCAGGCCCGAGATGGAGGCGATGTTGACGATCGCCCCCCCGCCGCCCTCGGCCATTACGGGGGCCGCCGCCTGCGTCATCAGGAAGGGGCCGGTCAGGTTGACGGCGAGGACGCGGTTCCAATCCTCCACCGTCGTTTCCAGCAGCGGCTTGAAGACCGCGATGCCGGCATTGTTCACCAGCGCATCCAGCCGGCTGAAATGCTCGCTCGTGCGGCGAATGGCTTCCGCCACGGCGGCGGGATCCGAGACATCGCAGACCAGCTCCAGCACGGGCGAGGGGAGGCTGGCCACGCCGCTGGCCAGCACCTCGGGGTCCACATCGAGGAGGGCGACCTGCCAGCCCTCCTCCAGGAACCGCCGCGCGGTGGCGAGGCCGATGCCCCGCCCGCCCCCAGTGACGAGGGCGACGCGCCCGCTCATTCGCCGGCGAGGCGGAGCGCGGCCTGCGGGGCGCCAAGCCGCATGAGCGTGGTCACGTCGGGCGCCGAGGCCAGGCCCACCACGGCATCGGCCAGCGCCCGGGCGCCGTCCGCGCCGAGCACCGCATCGGCCAGGCCATGGAACTTGGCGCGCAGCTCGGCCTCGGTGAGGAAGTTAGAGGGCTCGCCCTTGGGGACCACCACCTTCTTGACGAAGAGCTGGCCGCGGGCGCGGATGGTGAGCTTGCCCGACATGTTGGCCGGGAACTCGGCCTGGATCTCAGGATCTTCCTCGCAGGTGATCTTGGGCATCAGCGCGCGCAGTTCGGGCGCGTCCATCTTCGGGTAGCTGTCCCAGCCGAAATGGCCATGGGCCAGGGCGCAGGCGACGACGAAGGGGCCGCTGAACTGCCCATCCACGACATTCTTGGGGTTCTGCTTGTAGGCGAGCGGCGCACCCACCAGCAGCATGCCCTTGTTGGGCAGGCCCATGGTGACGCTCTCGATTTCTTCCGCGCGCAGATTGTGCTCGGCGCGAAGGGCGAGGGCCGCATCCACGCTGGCATGGCCATAGCGGCAGGAAGGATAGGGCTTCACCGCCGTCTCCATCAGCTCGAACTCCTGGCCGAGGTTGCGGATCGCGCGCTCGGGGACCGGGTTCGGCGCATAGGCTCGCAGGAAGCCGGCCTTGCCTTCAAGCGCCTCGGCGGCGCCGCGGAAGCCCTCGCGCGCGAGCAGCGCGGCAGAGAGGCCGGCCATGGCGGCCCAGCCCACCTGGAAGCGCTTGGTCCAGGCGCCATTGGCGAGGAATTGCAGGCTTCCGGCGGACTGGCTGAGCGCGATGCCCAGAGCGTCCGCGATCTGCGCCTCGGAGAAGCCGAAGACCCGGCCGGCGGCCGCAGCCCCGCCAAAGACGCCGCAGGTGGCAGTCGGGTGGTAGCCGCGATCGTAATGGTCGCCGCCCGGGAGTGCCACGGCCAGGCGGTTCGTCACCTCATATCCGGCCACGATGGCGGCGATGACGTCCTTGCCCGACGCGCCGCACATCTCGGCGGCGGCGAGCGCCGCGGGGATGACGGGGGCGCCCGGATGAAGCGTGCCGGCCGCATGGGTGTCGTCGAAATCGAGGCTGTGCGCGAAGGCACCGTTCAACAGCGCGGCGCCGGCCGGAGACCAGCGGGCCGTCTCTCCGAAGACCGCGTGGTTGCCGTGCGACAGACCCATGGCGCGCGCGGCGGCGATGAGCGGCTGGCTGCTTTCCGCGTCATGCCGGCCGCGGACGATGTTGCCCAGCAGGTCCAGGATGAGGAAGCGGGTGCGCGTCTCGACCTCGGCCGGCAGGTCCTCGTGGCGGATGGTCGCGGCATAGCGGGCGAAGGCGGCGGTCACGGCGGTCATGGCGTCATCCTCAAGGCGGTTTTGGCGATCAAACCATAGCCCTTCCGAACCGACCAGACGCCATGCGCCCCGGCCATGGCGGACCGTGGCACTTCCGCGTTGCGGCTGATGGCCGGAAATGGCACCAAGCCCGCATGTTCAAGCGCCGTTTCCTCCCGGTTGGATTCGCGGCCCTGCTGGGTACCCCGGCGCTGGCTCGCCAAGCACGCGGCCAGGGCAGCTTTGATGCCTTCCTGGAAGGTGTGCGCACCGAAGCGCGCCGCGCCGGCGTGCGGCCGGCCACCTTGAACCGGGCCCTCACCGGGCTGCGCCCCAATGACCGCGTGCTGGAGCTGGACCGCCGCCAGGCCGAATTCACCCAGACCTGGCCGCAATACCGCGACGCCCGCCTTTCGCCCGCCCGGATCGATGCCGGCCGCCGCGCCTATGCCGAGAACCGGACCCTGCTGGAGGGCATCCAGTCCCGCTTCAAGGTGAGTGCCCGCGTGATCGTCGCGATCTGGGGGCTGGAGACGAATTACGGCGGGTTCACCGGCAATTTCAACGTGATCGAGGCCCTGGCCACGCTGGCGTGGGAGGGCCGTCGGGCCGCCTTCTTCCGGGCCGAGCTGATGGCGGCACTCCGCATCCTGGATGCCGGCAATGTCAGCTTCGAGCGGATGCGCGGCAGCCATGCGGGCGCCATGGGCCACCCACAATTCATGCCGACGAGCTTCGAGCGGCTGGCCGTGGATTTCGACGGCGACGGCAAGCGTGACATCTGGGACAGCCGGGCCGATGCGCTGGGCTCCATCGCCAACTACCTGGCCCGCAATGGCTGGCGGGAAGGGGAGGCCTGGGGCTTCGAGGTGCTGCTGCCCTCCGGCTTCGACACGGGCCTGGCCGATCACCGCCAGATGCGCCCGATGCGCGACTGGGCACGCATGGGCGCCATGCGGGCCAGCGGCGCCGCGCTGCCGGGCAGCGACGCCGAATGGGCGGTCGTCATCCCCGGCCTGTCGCGCGGGGACAACCAGGCCTTCATGGTCGGCGTGAACTTCATGGCGATCCGCCGCTACAATCCGTCCAATTTCTACGCGACGGCGGTAGGATTACTATCGGATCGAGTCGCGTGAGGCTTTTAGTCCTTGGGCTTTTGATCCTTTCCGGCTGCGCGACCACGCCGCCGCCCCAGCCGAGATATTTCCTCGGCGAGCCTTACCGGGCGGGCGGCCTTTGGGCCTACCCCAAGGAGGAATTCGCGCTGGATGAGAGCGGCATCGCTGCCATCATGCCCCGCGCCGAGGGCCTGACAGCCAATGGCGAGCGGCGCGATGCCGATGGCATGCTCGCCGCCCATCGGACGCTGCAGCTTCCCGCCATCGTGACCGTCACCAACCTGGACAACGGCCGCTCGCTTCGGCTGCGCGTGCATGAGCGGGGCCCGACCCAGGCGGGGCGCGTGATCGCCATCTCGCCGCGCGCGGCGCAGCTGCTGGGGGCCGCGGGTCCGTTCCAAGCGCGGGTGGTGCTGGACGGCAATGCCTCGCGCGCCGCCATCGAGGGGCTGGCCGGCCAGGCGGCGCCCCTGCCCATCGCCACCGCGCCGGTCGGGCGGGTGGAGCGCGAATCGCTGGCCCCGCCCGAAGGCGCCCGCGGCACGGCGCAGGCGGTCCAGCCCGCTGCCCGTGCCCCCGCCGAAGCCACCGCCGCCCCGCGCGAGCCCGAGCGCCTGCCGGAGCAGGTGCTCCAGGGCGCCCCCAATCCGGGTCGCATCTGGCTCGAAGCCGGCCGATTCTTCCGCCGGGACCTCGCCCAGGCCCAGGCCGCGCGCATTGGCGGTCGCGCCGAGCCCTTCGGCCCGCCCGGCCGCCAGCAGCAATGGCGCGTGCGCTCCGGGCCGTTTTCCAGCATCGCCGAGGCGGATGCGGCGCTCGCGCGCGCCATCGCCATGGGCCAGCCCGATCTGCGGCTTGCGGTGGAATAGAGCGGCGGCGTATTGCCTCAACTCGTCGCCGAGGGGATTTCGATGTTTCGCCGTGCCATCATCGGGGCCTCCGCAGGGCTCGGGCTTGCCACCCCGGCCCTGGCGCAGAACCGCCCCGCCGCCCAGCCGCAGCGCCCGCAACCGGCCCGCCCCGCCGCACCCGCCAGCACACCCGCGCAATCGCCGATCGGGCCTGTGGACACCATCGCCCGCTCGGTGCTGCTGGTGGATTTCGAGACCGGCGCCACGCTGCTGAACAAGCAGGCGGATGAGCGGATGCCGCCCGCCTCCATGTCCAAGCTCATGACCATGTATGCCGTCTTCGACCAGGTGAAGAGCGGCCGCCTGCGGATGGACCAGCAACTCACGGTGAGCGAGGCCGCCTGGCGCATGGGCGGCTCCAAGATGTTCCTGGAGCGCGGCAGCACGGCCACGGTGGAGGAGCTGACGCGCGGCGTCATCATCCAGTCCGGCAACGACGCCTGCGTGGTCTTCGCCGAGCATATCTCCGGCTCCGAGCGCGCCTTTGCCGAGATGATCACGGCGATGGGCCGGCAGATCGGCCTGACCGCCAGCACCTTCCGCAACGCCACCGGCTGGCCCGACCCCGAGCACCGCATGACGGCGCGGGACCTCGCCACGCTCGCGCGGCGGATCATCGTGGACCATCCGGAATTCTACCGCTTCTACAGCGAGCGCAGCTTCCGCTGGAACAACATCACGCAGGAGAACCGAAACCCGCTGCTGGGCCGAGTGGCCGGCGCCGATGGGCTCAAGACGGGCCATACGGAGGAGGCGGGCTTCGGCCTGACCGCCAGCATCCGCCGCGGCGAGCGGCGCCTGATCCTGGTGGTGGGTGGCCTGCCCACCATGCGGGCCCGGGGCGAGGAAGCGGAGCGACTGCTGGAATGGGGCTTCCGCGAATTCGACAATGTGGTGCTGTTCCGCGCAGCCGACACCATCGATGAGGTGCCGGTCCATCTGGGAGAGCGCCGGACCGTTCCACTGATTGGCGGGCGCGAGGTGGTGGCGACCGTGCCGCGCGGCTGGCGAGACAGCCTTCAGGCCCGCATCCGCTATGAGGCGCCGGTTCCCGCGCCCGTGGTGAAGGGGCAGGAACTGGGCCGGCTTGAAATCTCGGGCCGCGGTGTACCGCCGATGACGCTGCCGCTCTATGCGGGCGCTGATGTGGAGCGGCTCGGGCTGATCGCGCGAATTCCCGCCGTGATCGGCCGGATGATGGGTGGCGGGACTTGATTCCCAAGTTCATCACGCTAGAGGGTGGCGAAGGGTCAGGAAAAACAACCCAGGTAAAATTTCTTGCGAGCCATCTGGCCTTGGCTGGGTATTCCGTCCTCCGCACACGTGAGCCAGGCGGCTCGGCCGGGGCGGAAGCGATCCGTGACCTGCTGCTCGGCCGCTCCGGCTGGGACCCGGTGGCCGAGATGGCGCTGCATTTCGCGGCCCGGCGGGAGCACTGGGCCAAGACCATCCAGCCCAGCCTCGCCGCCGGCAGCTTCGTGGTCTGCGACCGCTTCTTTGACAGCACATTGGCCTATCAGGTGGCCGGGCAGGGGGCGCCCCGCGCCGCCTGGGAGGGGCTGCGCGCCGTCACCCTCGGCGATGTGGTGCCCGACCTCACCCTCTATCTGGATGTGCCGGTGGAGCTTGGCGTGGCCCGCGCGATGGGGCGCGGCGATGCCAATCGGTATGACCGCCTCGGCATCGGATTTCATGAGCGGATCAGGCAATCCTTCCTGGCGCAGGCCGCGGCCGAACCCGGCCGATTCGCCGTCCTGGACGCCTCGGCCCCGCTTTCGGCGGTGACCGACGCGGTGATCGCCACCGCCCGTACCCGGCTCGGCCTGCCGTGATCGCCTCGCGTGGGAATCCGATCCTGGAAGGGCATGGCCAGGCGGCGGCCAGCCTTGCCGCCGCCGTGCGCTCCGGCCGGCTGCATCATGCCTGGCTGTTCTGCGGCCCGCCCGGGATCGGCAAGGCGACGCTCGCCTATCGTTTTGCCCGCTGGCTGCTGGCCGGGCAGCCAGCGGGGGCAGAGCCTCTCCATGTGCCGGAGGCCGACCCGGTGTTCCGCCGGGTTGCCGCTGGCAGCCACCCGGACCTCATGGTGCTGGAGCCCCAGGCCGAGCCCGGCAAGCGGCGCATCATCAAGGTGGATGAAGCGCGCGAGGCACGCGCCTTCCTGAACTACACCGCGGCCGAAGGCGGCTGGCGCGTCGTCGTGATGGATGAGGTGGAGGCCATGGAGGCGGCCTCGGCCAACACCATCCTGAAGACGCTGGAGGAGCCGCCGCCGCGCACCGTCCTGCTGCTGGTCACCGCCTCGCCCGGGCGGCTCTTGCCCACCATCCGCAGCCGGTGCCGCCGGTTGGACCTCTTCGGCCTCGATGATGCGGCGATGGAGCGGCTGCTCACGCTCTGGCTTCCCGACCTGCCGCGCCTGGACCGGATGGAGCTGATCCGACTGGCCGAGGGCTCGCCAGGCCGCGCGCTCGAGCTGGCGCAAGGCGAGGGGGTGGAACTCGCCCGCCTGGCCGATGCCACGCTGCAGGACCTGCCGCGTGGCATGGCCGCCCATGCGCTGGCCGACCGGATCGCGGGGCGCGAGGCGGCGCTGGCTTTCCCGGCCTTCTTCAACCTGCTGCTGCGCGGCCTCTCCCAGGCGGTCCGTGCCGCGGCGCGAGGCGAGGCGCCGGCGCCCTGGCTCGGGACGCGTCCGCTCGCCGAATGGGTGGAGGCGGCCGAGGCCGTCTCGAAGCTGGTGCAGGAGACGGAGCGCCTCTCGCTCGATCGTCGCCAGGCGGTGCTGGTGGCGATGGACAGCTTGCGGGGACGCTAGAGGCGCTTCATAGGTCAGGCATGAGCCCGATCTACCTGACCACCCCGATCTATTATGTGAATGACAAGCCGCATATCGGCCACGCCTATACGAGCCTGGCGACCGATGTGCTGGCCCGCTGGCATCGCCTCGCGGGGCGGGAGGTGTATTTCCTGACCGGCACGGATGAGCATGGCCAGAAGGTGGAGAAGGCCGCCCAGGATGCGGGCGAGGAGCCCCAGGCCTTCACCGACCGCGTCAGCCAGGCCTTCCGCGACCTGACCCACACCATGGGCTTTTCGAATGACGGCTTTATCCGCACCACGGAGAAGCGGCATTACGACGCCTGCCAGGCTCTGTGGAAGCGGTTGCAGGAGCGCGGGCAGATCTACCTCGGCGCCTATGAGGGCTGGTACGCGGTGCGCGACGAGGCCTTCTACGGGCCGGATGAACTCACCGAGCGCGATGGCGTGAAATACGCCCCCTCGGGCGCGCCGGTGGAGTGGGTGCGGGAGCCTTCCTATTTCTTCAAGCTCTCAGAATGGGCTGACAAGCTACTGGAATACTACGAAATCAACCCGGATTTCATCGCCCCCGCCAGCCGCCGGAACGAGGTGATCAGCTTCATCAAGTCGGGCCTCTCGGACCTCTCCATCTCGCGTACCTCCTTCCGTTGGGGCGTGCCGGTGCCGGGCGATGACGCGCATGTGATGTATGTCTGGCTGGATGCGCTCACAAACTACATCACGGCCATGGGCTATCCTGATGAAAAGGCTGAACTCTGGAAGTTCTGGCCGGCTGATGTGCATTTTGTCGGCAAGGACATCCTGCGCTTCCACGCCATCTATTGGCCGGCCTTCCTCATGGCGGCCGAACTGCCGCCGCCGAAGCGCGTCTTCGCGCATGGCTGGTGGACCAATGAGGGCCAGAAGATCAGCAAGTCGCTCGGCAATGTGATCGACCCGCTGGCCCTGGTGGAGGAATTCGGCCTCGATCCCGTGCGCTACTTCCTGCTGCGCGAAGTGCCCTTCGGCCAGGATGGCGACTTTGCCCGCGGTGCCCTGGTGAACCGGCTCAACGGTGAATTGGCCGATGTGCTGGGGAACCTGGCGAACCGCACGCTCTCCCTCATCCAGCGCAATTGCGAGGGGAAGCTGCCTGCGCTCTCCGCGCCGATCGAGGCGGAAGGCGCGCTGCTGACACCGCTCGCCACCATCACCGAGACGGTCGGCAAGCTACTGGAAGTCCAGCAATATCACCTGGCGCTGGAGGAGATCTTCGCGCTGGTGCGCGGGGCCAATGGCTACATCACGGTGCAGGCGCCCTGGGCCCTGAAGAAGACCGATCCAGTTCGCATGGCCGCGGTGTTGCGCCACCTGCACACGGCGCTGCGCGCCTATGCCACCGTGCTGCAGCCCTTCATGCCCGGCAGCATGGCGGCCTTGCTGGACCAGCTTGGCGTCCCTGAGGAGTCCCGCAGCCTCGCCGCGCTGGCCACGCCCTTGCCCGAGGGGCATGCGCTGCCTGCGCCTTCCCCCTTGTTCCGCAAGGTTGAGAACGCCGGATAAACATTTGATGATCATAGATTCACACTGCCACCTGGACTATTTCTCCGAGGCCGAAATCGAGGAGATCCTGGCCCGAGCCGCCGCGGCGGGCGTGACGCGCATGGTGACCATCGGCACCTCGGTCCCGCAGGCGGCCGCGGTGCGCGCCCTGGTGGAGCGCTTCCCGCAGGTCTGGGGCACGGTCGGCGTCCATCCGCACCGCGCAGCCGAGGGCGAGATGCCGAGTGTCGCGGACCTCCTCGCGCTGGCCGACCACCCGCGCATCATCGGCCTGGGCGAAAGCGGGCTCGACTATTTCTACGACAAGTCACCGCGCGACGTGCAGCAGGAAGGTTTCCGCCGGCATTGCCGCGCCGCCCGGGAATCCGGCCTGCCGCTGGCCATTCACGCCCGCGAGGCGGATGCCGATATCGCGCGGATCCTGGCCGAAGAGCGGGCAGGGGGCGCGTTCCCTTTTCTGCTGCATTGCTTCAGCTCCACGCCACAACTCGCTGATAAAGCTTTAGAGATGGGTGGCTACATCTCCTTCTCCGGCATTCTGACCTTCCCCAGATCCACCGAGCTGCGCGAGGTTGCGGCGCGGCTCCCGCTGGACCGGCTGCTGCTGGAAACGGACTCGCCCTACCTCGCGCCCGTGCCCTTGCGCGGCAAGCGCTGCGAGCCTGGCTACACAGCCCATACCGCCCGCGTGTTGGCCGAATGCCGCGGCGTGAGCCTGGAGGAGATCGGGCGGATCACCTCCGAGAACTTCCATCGCCTCTATCCCAAGGCCGCATGAATCCGGCGCTTCGGGTCACGCTGCTCGGCACGGGCCCATCCCAGGGCGTGCCGGCGGTGGGCGGCCCGGATGGTCTCGGGAATTGGGGCGAATGCGATCCGGCCGAGCCGCGCAACCGGCGGATGCGGACTTCGGCCCTGGTGGAAGCTGCCAATGGCCGCGCCTTGCTGGTGGATACCGGGCCGGATGTCCGGGCCCAACTCATGGGCGCCCGGGTAACCCGGCTGGACGGGCTGCTGATCACCCATGCCCATGCCGACCATGTCGCGGGGCTGGATGAGATGCGCGCGATCAACCGCTCCATGGGCGCCGTGCTGCCGATCTACGCCAGCGCGGCGACGCTGGCGGAGCTGAAGCACCGCTTCGCCTACGCCTTCCAGGCACCGACCGGCTTCTTCTACCGCCCCGTGCTGGACGGGCAGGTGGTCGCGCCCGGCAGCCCGGTCACGCTGGCCGGCCTGGGCTGCGAACTGCTCGACATGGATCACGGCGCGATGCGCAGCCTGGGCCTCCGGATCGGCCGCTTCGCCTATACGACCGACGTGATCCGCATGCCGGCCGAGAGCCTGGCAAGGCTGCACGGCCTCGACACCTGGGTGGTCAGCTGCATGCAGCCTGGCGACCAGAACCCGGTGCATGCGGGGCTCGAGCAGGTATTGGCTTGGTGGCGCGAGATCCGGCCACGCCGCACCATCCTCACGCATCTCGGCGACCGGATGGATTTCGCGCGGATCTCGGCCCGGCTGCCGGAAGGGGTCGAGCTCGGCTTCGATGGCCTCTGCCTGGATGTGCCCGGATGAGCCCATCCACAGGCTTTTCCCCAGGTGTTTTCTTTCCATAATAAAGATTATGCGATAATTCAGCCTGTGCATAACCGGAGCAGCCCATGACCGAGCCCGTCGACTCCCCTCCCTCTGGCATCCAGGCCCTGCTTGATGTGATGGCGCGGCTGCGCGACCCAACGACGGGTTGCCCCTGGGACATCGTGCAGGATTTCGCGTCCATCGCGCCCTATACTGTGGAGGAAGCTCATGAGGTCGCGGATGTGATCCAGCGCGGGCCGGAGCCCGCGGCACTCCAGGACGAGTTGGGCGACCTGCTGCTCCAGGTCGTCTATCACGCGCAGATGGCGCAGGAACGCGGCTGGTTCCGCTTCGAAGATGTGGCGGCCGGCGTCACGGCCAAGATGATCCGCCGCCACCCGCATGTCTTCGGCAGCGCCGAGATCGCGACCGCCGAGGCGCAGACCGAGGCCTGGGAGGTCCAGAAATCGGCCGAGCGGGCCTTAAGGGCCGAAACTGGCGTGCTGGCCGGGGTGGCGACGGCGCTGCCCGGCCTGACGCGGGCCGCCAAACTGACCCGGCGCGCCGCCCGGGTCGGCTTCGATTGGCCGGATGCCGCAGCCGTGCTGGAGAAGCTGGACGAAGAAGTGGCTGAGCTGCGCGCCGAGCTCCCCGCGGCGGAGCCGGCCCGGCTGGCCGATGAGGTGGGCGACCTGTTGTTCGTGCTGGCCAATCTGGCCCGCAAGCTCGACCTCGACCCCGAAGGCTGCATCAGCCAGGCGAATACCAAGTTCGAGCGCCGCTTCGGCGCGGTTGAGGCCGCGCTGGCGGCCCAGGGCCGCACGCCAGCGGACGCTACACTGAGCGAGATGGAGCAGGAATGGATTCTGGCAAAGCGAAGAGGTCTTTAGTCCTGGGACATTAATCCTTCATGCCAGGCAGAGGTATGAATTCCTTATCGTCGCCCGGCACCCTGCCGAAGCGGCCCGCCGCCCAATCCGCCTTCGCCTGCTCGATCCGTTCCTGGCGGGATGAGACGAAATTCCAGAAGATGTGCCGCGGGCCGTCCATCACGGCGCCCCCCAACAGCAGCAGGCGCGCCCCCTGCCCTTCGGCCCGGATCGCCAGCCGGTCGCCGGCGCGAAACACCAGCATCCGCCCCGCCTCGAAGACCTGCCCCGCCACCGAGACAGCGCCCGAGACCACATAGGCGCCGCGCTCCTCATGCGCGTCGGGCAGCGGGCAGGCCGCACCCGGTGCCAGTTCGAGGTCGGCGTAGAAGAGCGGCCAATGCGTCTCGACCGGCGCGCGCAGGCCCCAGCCCTCCCCGGCCACAAGGCGCAGCCGGGCGCCCGCATCCTCGGTCACCGGCAGCGCCTCGGCCGGGTGGTGGGCAAAGGCCGGCGCCGCCTCCTCCATCGCGGCCGGCAGAGCGGCCCAGGACTGGATGCCGAAGAGGCGGTTCGACTGCACGCGCAGCCCGGGCGCCGTCCGCTCGGAATGGGTGATCCCCTGCCCCGCCGTCATCCAGTTGAGGGCGCCCGGCCGGATCGGCTGCTCGGAGCCCAGGCTGTCCCGGTGCAGGATTTCGCCCTCGAACAGGTAGGTGACGGTCGAAAGCCCGATATGCGGATGCGGCCGCACATCCAGCCCCTTGCCGGTCAGGAACTCGCCCGGCCCCATCTGGTCGAAGAAGATGAAGGGCCCGATCATCTGCCGCTCGCGGGCCGGCAGCGCGCGCCGGACCTCGAAGCCGCCCACATCATGGGCGCGGGGGATGATGACGCTCTCGATCATCGCCCGGTCCTCACCGCTGGCCGGGCCATTGACCGCCCGAGGCAGGCGGACCCTTGGCCGGGAAGAGACTGCCGCCATAGCCCGCCGCCTCGGGGATGCGCAGCACCGTGCCGCCCGCGCCATCCGGCAGCGGCTCTGGCATCACGGTGACGATGGGCGTGGCCCGCGCCGCCACGATCGCCGCCTCGGCCGAATCATGCCGGGCCAGGCGAAGCAGGTTCAGCCGCGTGGCGAAGACCAGCGTCCGCCGGCCGGCATCGGCATCGGCCACAGCGATCTCGGGGCGGATCCAGACCGCCTCCACCGCCTCCCGTCCGTCATGAATGGCTTCCTGGCCCTCGGGCGCATGCGCCAGGAAAAAATGCGTGTCGAATCGCTTGGGGCTGTGTGCCGGCGTCACCCAATGCGCGAAGGGCGTGAGCATGCCATGCGAGGGGCGGAGTCCGCGCGCATGCAGATGGGCCAGGAACTCGCCCTCCGCCGGCACTTCGGGGCCCGGCGGATGGGCCAGGAGGATGCCCGATTCCTCCCAGGCCTCGCGGATGGCGGCGACGCGAAAGGCGCCCAAGGGGTCATCGGCCGGGGCCAGCGCCGCATCGCCCGGCTCCACCCGGCCGCCGGGAAAGACCAGCGCGCCGGAGGCGAAATCCACCTCCCGCGCGCGGCACACCATGAGGACTTCGAGACCCTCGCTGCCGTCACGCAGCAGGAGGATGGTGGCGGCCGGGCGGGCGGGGACGGGTGTGCTCATGCCCGCCAGTGAAGCGCAGCCCGCGCGCGCCGGCTACTCCGCCCGAATGTTGCCCTCACGGATGATGGGCAGCCAGGTGTCGTATTCGCGGCGGATGAAGGTCGCGAACTGCTCGGGCGTGCCGGCCACCACGGTGCCCGCCTGGGCGCGGAACACCTGCTCGCGCACTTCGTCCATGGTGATGATCTTGGTGAAGACCTCGTTGATGCGGGCGACGAGGCCCGCCTCCATGCCGGCCGGCGCCATGATCCCGTGCCAGACGGCGGTGTTGAAGCCAGGCAGCGTATCGGCCAGTGCCGGGATGCCGGGCAGCGCCGGCGTGCCGCCGGGCACGGAGATGGCGATGGCCTTGGCGCGGCCCTCGCGGATCATGTTCAGCCCGGAGGAGACGGTGGGGAAGCCGAATTGCGCATCGCCGCGGATCAGCGCCGTCACCATCTCGGCCCCGCTGCGATAGGGCACATGCACCATCTTGAGGCCCGCCCGCTTCAGGAAGAGTTCCATGAAAAGGTGGCTGCCATTGCCGTTGCCGGCCGAGGAGAAGGTGAAGCCATCCGGCCGTGCGCGCGCGGCCGCGATCACCTCCGCCGCCGTCGTCACCGGCACGGAAGGGTGCGCCATCAGCACGCCCGGCAGGTTCACCAGGTGGACGATGGGCGTGAAGGCCGTCATCGGGTCATAGGCGAGGTTGGCGTAGAGCAGCCGACCGATGGCATTGGCGCCGACGTCGGACATCATGAGTGTGAGCCCATCCGGCCGCTGCTGCGCCACGAAGGCGCCCGCGATGGTGCCCCCCGCGCCCGGCCGATTCTCCACCACCAGCGTCTGCCCGCCCGTGTGCTCGCCAAAACGCGCGGCGACCGTGCGGCTCAGCGTATCCACCGCGCCGCCCGCGCCGAAGGGGACGATCAGGCGGATCGGGCGGTCGGGCCAGGGACTCTGCGCCAGCGCCGGGGTTGCGAGCAGCGCGCCGGCGCCGGCCAGGAGGTGACGGCGAGGGGTGGGGTGCATGGACGTATTCTCCCGCTTGGCCCATGGAAGCTTCCGGGCCTTCTTGAACCGGGCTTTGCCCTGCCCACTCTCTGCGTGCAAGCATGGGTTTCGCTGTCATGAGGATTTCGCCTTGACCTGGTCGCTGCTCGCGCATGAGCCCGAAACCGGCAGCTTCGCGGTGGCCGTCACCACCTGCGCGCTGGCCGTCGGCGCCTCCTGCCCCTTTGTCCGCGCGGGCGTGGGCGCGGTCTCGACCCAATCGATCACCAACCGATACCTCGGCCCTGCCGTGCTGGACGCGCTGGCGCGCGGCCTCTCGCCCGCCGCCGCCATCGAGGGCGCGCTGGTGGGCGACGAGGGCAAGAACCTCCGACAGATCCACGCCATCGACAGCCATGGCCGAAGTGCAGCCTGGACCGGGCAGAACTGCGTCGAATGGGCCGGCGCGCGCTCGGGCACGGGCTGGTCCATCGCGGGGAACATGCTCTCGGGCGAGGCCGTCATCGCCGATACGCTGGCAAGCTTTCTCGCCCGCCAGGAACTCGCGCTGCCCGAGCGCATGATGCAGGCGCTGCAGGCGGGCGAGGCCGCTGGCGGCGACAAACGCGGCCGGCAATCGGCGGCGCTGAAGCTCGTCACCACGGAGGACTTCCCCGATATCGACCTGCGCGTGGACGACCACGCGAATCCGCTGAACGAGCTGGAGCGCCTGCTGAAGCTCTGGCGCCTCACGCGAGCGCCGGGGCTGCGCAATCAGCCGAGCCGCGCCCACCCCTCGGGCAGCATCAACATGGATGCGATCGAGGCGAATTGGCGCAAGCAGGGCCTGGATCTCAAATTCCGGCGTTGACGCCGCCTCTACACAGAAAAGGCCCGATCATGGACATCTCCGCCCCCCGCCACGCCACTGCCGAGGAAGCGCTCGCCCTGCGCTACGGCGCGGATGCCATTCCCGCCGCAGGGCCGTGGAACGACCATATCGCGCTGCTGCTTTCGCACCGCTCGGTGCGTGGCTACCGGCCCGATGCGCTGCCCGATGGCACGCTGGAAACCCTGGTCGCCGCCGCGCAATCGGCCGCCACAAGTTCCAACCTGCAGACCTGGTCGGTCATCGCGGTGCATGACCCGGCGGCGCGGGCGGCCATGGCCAAGGCGGCCGGCAACCAGAAGCACATCGAGCAATGCCCGCTGTTTCTCGTCTGGTGCGCCGATGTCTCGCGCAATGCGCGGCTGGGCGCGGAGGAAGGGGCGGAGCTGCCCACCCTGCCCTATCTAGAGACCTTCCTGGTCGCCGCCATTGACGCCGCACTGGCGGCGCAGAATGCGGTCGTCGCCGCCGAATCGCTGGGGCTTTCCACGGTCTATATCGGTGCGCTGCGCAATGATCCGGCGCTCGTGGCCGGGCTGCTCGGCCTGCCGCCTGGCGTCATGGGCGTGTTTGGCCTTTGCGTCGGCTATGCGGCGCCCGGTGTCACGAATGAGGTGAAGCCGCGCCTCGCCCAGCCGGCCATCCTGTTCCATGACCGGTATGATGCCGAGGGCGAGCCCGCGCTCCGCGCCGCCTATGACGCGAAGATGGCCGAATTCTCGACCCGCCACGAAATGGCGGCCACGAGTTGGAGCCAGCGCGTCATCGCCCGCATGGGCAAGCTCTCGGCCATGGGCGGGCGCGACAAGCTGGCCGAGGTGCTGCGCGGATTGGGCTTCCCGCTGCGCTGAACCTGCCCGGAATTTCACTCGCCAAGCCGGGCTTTCGTCGCGACACTCCCTGAAAGACGTAAGGGAGAGAGCGTCGTGCAAGTGACCGACCGGATCACCGGCGGCGTGCTGGTGGCTTTGGGCGCGGCGGCGGCCTGGTTCGGCTCGCGCCTGCCGGCGGTGCCGGGCCAGGATGTCGGCCCCGCGGCCTTTCCCATGCTGATCGGCTTCGGGCTGATCGGCTGTGGCGCGCTGATCGCGCTGGGGATCGGCCAGAGCTTCGAAGCGCCCGAGCAGCCCGATGAGGGACCCACCCCCCGCCTCGGTGCCATCGGCGTCCTCATCCCGCCCGCGCTGCTGCTCTTCTACGCCCTCGCTGCCGAGCCGCTGGGCTTCCTGCTGACGGCTTCGATCATGGTGCTGGTGGCGGGCCTGGCTCTCGGCTCGCGCCTTTCCATTG
>JAIYCD010000258.1 GCA_027488195.1 Acetobacteraceae bacterium
GATGTGGCCGGCGTGAAGCTGCGGCGCGAGCCGGTGGATGAGGGCGCCGATGGCCGCCGCTTCCTCGTCATCCATGGTGACGAGTTCGACGGCGTGATCCGCTACGCCAAGTTCCTCGCCTATCTCGGCGACTGGGCCTACGACACCGCGCTCACGCTGAACCGCGTCTTCAACGCCGCGCGCCGCCGCTTCGGCTACCCCTACTGGTCGCTCAGCCAGTGGCTGAAGCGCCAGGTGAAGGAGGCGGTGAAGGCGATCGACCGCTTCGAGGTGGCGCTCGCCGGCGAGGCGCGGCGGCGCGGTCTCGATGGTGTGATCTGCGGCCATATCCACCATGCCGAGATGCGCCTGGTGAACGGCGTGATGTACATGAATGACGGCGACTGGGTGGAAAGCTGCACCGCGCTGGTCGAGCATGAGGATGGCCGCTTCGAGCTGCTGGACTGGGCCGCCCTGCAACGCGCGCCGCAGCGCCTGGCCGAGGCGCTGCCCGCCTGATGCGCCTCGTCATCGTCACCGATGCCTGGCGGCCGCAGATCAATGGCGTGGTGCGCACGCTGGAGCGCATCGCGGCCGAGCTCTCCGCCATGGGCGACACGGTGGAGGTGATCGGCCCCGAACGCTTCCGGAATTTCGCCATGCCGGGCTATGCCGAGATCCGCCTGGCCCTGCTGCCCCGCGCCCGCCTGGCCCGCCTGCTGGACGAGCTCCGGCCGGAGGCGCTGCATGTGGCGACGGAAGGCCCGCTCGGCTTCGCCGCGCGCGGCATCGCCGCCCGGCGCGGCTGGCGCTTCACGACGAGCTTCCACACGCGCTTCGCCGAATACCTCTCGGCGCGCACACCCATCCCCGAGCGCGCGACCTGGGCGCTGCTGCGCCGCTTCCACAATGCCGGCGCCGGCACGCTGGCGGCCACGCCGACCCTGCGCGAGGAACTGGCCCGGCGTGGCTTCCGCCGCATCCTGCCCTGGACGCGCGGCGTGGACCTGGCGCTGTTCCGGCCCGGCGACCGTGATGCCTGGGCGGGGCTGCCGCGCCCCATCTTCCTCTATGCCGGGCGTGTCGCCGTCGAGAAGAACATCGCCGCCTTCCTCGACCTCGACCTGCCCGGCAGCAAGGTCGTGGTGGGCGACGGGCCGCAGCGCGCCGCCCTGCAATCGGCGTACCCTTCCGTCCATTTCGCCGGCTGGCGCGAGGGCGAGGCGCTGGCCGCGGCCTATCGCGGCGCCGATGTCATGGTCTTCCCCTCCCGCACCGACACTTTCGGCCTGGTGCTGCTGGAGGCGATGGCCTGCGGCACGCCGGTCGCGGCCTTTCCGGTGATGGGGCCGCGCGACGTGGTGGGCGCGGGCGGCGTGCTGGACGAGGATCTGCGCCGCGCCTGCCTCGCCGCGCTGGACATCCCCCCCGCCCGGGCCCGGGCGCAGGCCGAGCGCTTCTCCTGGGCGGCCAGCGCCGCGGGCTTCCGCGCTGCCCTGGTCAGCCGCGAGCGCGGCATCACCCGTGCCGATGGCGAGCCGGACCCTCCCATCGCAGCGGCGGCGGCGGAGTGACGCCACCTGCCCAAGGCTCGCCTTGAAACCCTTGAATTCTTGACGCTCCGCCGGAGCATGCCTAAGCGTAAGCTCCGGGTGGGAGCGCGTAGGCCATGGATGTTGCGCGTGCCTCGGCCCCCTCGCACCGATTGCGAAGCGTCTTCGTCTCGGATGTGCATATGGGCCTGCCCGCCTCGCGGGCCGATCTCCTGGCCGAATTCCTGACAGATCTCGAATGCGATCATCTCTATCTCGTGGGCGATGTGATCGATGGCTGGCGCCTGCGGAAGACATGGCACTGGACGCCGGACTTCGACGCCGTCCTGCGCGCCATCTTCGACCTGGCCCGCCGGGGGACGCAGGTCATCTTCATTCCCGGCAATCATGACGAGATGTTCCGCGAATGGATCGGGCTGGAGGTCGCCGGTGTCACCCTGGCGGCCGAGGCGGTGCACGAGGCGGCCGATGGCCGCCGCTTCCTGGTGATGCATGGCGATGAATTCGACGGTGTGATCCGGCATGCCAGGTTCCTCGCGCATCTGGGCGACCGGGCCTATGGCGTGGCGCTGCATCTCAGCCGGTGGTTGAATCTGCTGCGGCGGCGCCTCGGCTATTCCTACTGGTCGCTCTCGAAATGGCTGAAGCAGCAGGTGAAGGAGGCGGTAAGGACCATGGATCGCTTCGAGGCGGCCCTGACCGGCGAGGCGCGGCGGCGCGGGCTGGATGGCGTCATTTGCGGCCATATCCATCATGCCGAAATCCGGATGGTGGGCGGCATCCTCTACATGAATGCGGGGGATTGGGTGGAAAGCTGCACCGCCCTGGTCGAGCATGCGGATGGCCGGTTCGAATTGCTGGCCTGGCCCGCGTTTCACCCCCAGCCCACGGCCGCCGGGTGATCCTGCGCGCATGCGGCTGTTGATCGTCTCCGATGCCTGGCACCCGCAATTGAACGGCGTGGTGCGCGCCATCGAAAACCTGGCCGCGGAACTCACCGCGCTGGGCGATGCGGTGGAGGTGATCGGCCCTGACCGGTTCCGCAACTTCCCCATGCCCGGCTATGCGGAGATCCGCCTCGCCTTTCGGCCGCGGGGGGCGCTGCGCGGCATGCTGGACCAGGCCCGGCCGGATGCCGTCCACATCGCCACCGAGGGCCCGCTCGGCATGGCGGCGCGCGCCATCTGCGCCGAGCGTGGCTGGCGCTTCACCACGAGCTTCCACACCCGCTTCGCCGAATATGTCACGGCGCGCACCGGCATCCCCCCGCGCCTGACCTGGGCCTTGCTGCGCCGGTTCCACAATGCCGGCGCGGGCACCTTCGCCGCCACCCCGATGCTGCGCGAGGAATTGGCGCGGCGCGGCTTCCGCCAGGTCCTGCCCTGGAGTGGCGGCGTGGATCTCTCCCTGTTCCAGGAGGGCGAGCGGGAGGAATGGGCAGCGCTGCCGCGCCCCATCTTTCTCTATGTCGGCCGTGTCGCGGTCGAGAAGAACATCGCGGCCTTCCTCCAGCTCGATCTTCCCGGCAGCAAGGTCGTGGTCGGCGATGGGCCGCAGCGCGCCGCCCTCCAGGCCCGCTACCCCGAGGTGCATTTCGCCGGCTGGCGAGAGGGCGATGGCCTGGTGCGGGCCTATCGCGGCGGGGATGTGATGGTGTTCCCCTCGCGGACGGACACTTTCGGCCTCGTCCTGGTGGAGGCGATGGCCTGCGGCACGCCGGTCGCGGCCTTCCCGGTGATGGGGCCGCGCGATGTGGTGGGCGGTGGCGGCGTGCTGGACGAGGATCTGCGCCGCGCCTGCCTCGCCGCCCTCGACGTGCCGCGCGCCGCCGCACGCATCCAGGCCGAGCGCTTCTCCTGGCCGGCCAGCGCGAGCGCCTTCCGGTCCCATCTTGTCACGATCTGAGGGGCTTGCCTCCCGCCGCGTGGCATGCGACCCGCCCCATGCCATGTCCAGACCCGCCGCATGCTGCGCCGATTGACGCGCCACCCGGGCTTCCAGGCCTTTGCCGCGAATCTGCTGGGCCTCTATCTCGCGCTGGTCTACCGGACCACGCGCTGGACGCTCATCGGCGGCGAGGCGATCGACGCCGCCTTCGCGGAACACGGCAACGTCATCGCCGCCTTCTGGCATGAGAACCTGCCCTCGATGCCGCATCTGTGGCGCACCGGGAAGGCGCGGGCGGGCATCCCCTCGGCGCATGTGCTGGTCTCGCGCCACCGCGATGGGCGGCTGATCGGCGATGTGGTGAAGCGCTTCGACCTCCACATGATCCATGCCTCCACATCCAAGGGGGGCGCGGTGGGCATGCTCTCCATGGCGCGGCTGATCCGCACGGGTGCGATGATGGTCATCACGCCCGATGGCCCGCGCGGCCCAAGGCGCGCGCCCGCGCCGGGCGTGGCCCAGCTGGCGGCCCTCAGCGGCAAGCCGGTGCTGCCCTGCGCCGGCCGCTTCGCCTGGGCCATCGGCCTCAGGACCTGGGACCGGATGGAGTTCCCGCTGCCCTTCGGCCGTGGCGTCATCGTGGCCGGCCCCGCCATCCCCGTCCCGCGCGAGGCGCCGGAGGCGGCGCTGGCCGCCATCACCCTGGCGCTGAACGCCGCCTGCGACGCCGCCGATGCGGCGCTGGGCAAGAAGCGGCGGTGAGCGGCGCCTGGCATCTGGCGGCCAGCCTTGCGGCGCCCGCGCTGCGCTGGAACCTCCGCCGCCGTGTCACGCGCGGCAAGGAGGAGGGACCGCGCCTGCCGGAGCGCGAGGGCCATGGCGCGGCGCGGCCCGAAGGCCGCCTGCTCTGGCTGCATGCGGCGAGCGTGGGCGAGAGCCTCGCCATCCTCCCGCTGATCGAGGCGCTGGCGGCGCGCGATGCGGGCCTGAACATCCTGGTCACGACCGGCACCGTCACCTCGGCGCGGCTGCTGCCGCAGCGCCTGCCCACGGCGCTGGCGGGCCGGGTGATGCATCGCTACGCGCCGCTCGACGTGCCCGGCTGGGTGGCGCGCTTCCTCGATGGCTGGCGGCCGGATGCGGCGGGCTTCGTGGAGAGCGAGCTCTGGCCCAATACCCTGGCCGCCACCCATGCGCGCGGCATCCCGCTGGCCCTGCTGAATGCCCGCATCTCGGCCCGCACCGCGCGGCGCTGGGGGCGCTGGGCGCCCGGCTTCGCGCGGCAGTTGCTGAGCCGCTTCCGGCTCATCATGCCGCGCTCGGCCGAGGATGCGGCGCGGCTGCTGGCGCTGGGCGCGCGGGAGCTGGCCCCGCCGGGCGACCTCAAGCTGGCGGCACCCCCGCTGCCGGCCGATGCGGCCGCGCTGGCCGCGCTGCGGGCCGCCATCGGCGCGCGGCCCGTGCTGCTCGCCGCCAGCACCCATCCAGGGGAGGAGGCGCAGGTCCTGGCAGCGGCCGAGGCGCTGCGGCATGAGCGGCCGGACTTGCTGACCATCCTGGCCCCCCGCCACCCGGACCGCGGCCCAGAGCTCAGCCCAGAGCTCGGCCCCTGGCCCCGGCGTGCCCTGGGCGCGCTGCCCGATGCCGGGCCGGTCTATGTGGCGGATACGATGGGCGAGATGGGGCTGCTCTACCGCGTCGCTGATGTCGCCTTCATCGGCGGCAGCCTGGTGCCGCATGGCGGGCAGAACCCGATGGAGCCTGCGCGCCTCCTCTGCCCGCTGGTCTTCGGCCCGCACATGCAGAATTTCACCGAGGCGACAGCCGGCCTCCTGGCCGCGGGCGGCGCCCGCCAGGTGCCCGATTCCGCCGCGCTGGCGGTGACCGTTGCGGATATGCTAAATCAGCCGGAAGCGACGGCCGCCATGGCGCGAGCCGCCGGAGAATGGGTTGCCGCCAATGCCGCGCTGCCGGGCCGGATGGCGGAGGCGCTGCTGGCCCTGATGGGCAAGGCGGGCCGCCAAAGTTGAGCCAAGGTTAAGGAAGGGTCTGGGACATCAGCATTCGAGCGCCCGATTTCTGGGGTCGCCGCGGGGGAATTGCGCCCCTGCTGCTCTCGCCCCTGGCAGCCATCTACGCGGCCGCGACCGCGCGGCGCATGGCGCGGCCGGGGTGGCAGGCGCCCGTGCCGGTCATCTGCTGCGGCGGGGCCACGGCCGGGGGTGCCGGCAAGACCACGCTGGCCATGGATATCGGCAGCCGCATCCAGGCGCGGGGCACGCCCGCGCATTTCCTGCTGCGTGGCTATGGCGGCTCGGTGAAGGGGCCGGTCCAGGTCGAGCCCGGGCGCCACGGGAGCGAGACGGTGGGCGATGAGGCGCTGCTGCTGGCCGCCCTGGCCCCCACCTGGGTCAGCGCCGACCGCGCGGCCGGCGCGAAGCTGGCCGTGGCCGAGGGTGCCGGCGCCATCGTCATGGATGACGGGTTGCAGAATCCGACGCTGGCCAAGACGCTCTCCCTGCTCACCATCGATGGCGGCTATGGCTTCGGCAATGGCCATGTGATCCCGGCCGGCCCGCTGCGCGAAAGCGTGGCCGCCGCCGCCGCCCGCTGCGACGCCGCCGTGCTGATCGGCCCGGACGAGACCGGCGCGCTGGAACTGCTGCCCGAGGGCCTGCCGGTGCTGCGGGGCGACCTCGTCTCCGGCCCGGAAATGGCGGGGCTGGCGGGCGAGAATGTCTTCGCCTTCTGCGGCATCGCGAGCCCGCGCAAATTCTTCAACACGCTGCGCCAGGGCGGCGCCGTGGTGGCGGGCACCGAGAGCTTCGCCGACCACTACCCCTTCGACGCCGGGGACCTGACCGCCCTGCTGGCCCAGGCCGAGCGGCTGGGCGCCATTCCCGTCACCACCCGCAAGGACTGGGTGCGGATCCCGCCGGAATTCCAGGGCCGCGTGCGCGTCGTCAGCGTCACGCTGCGCTGGGATGATCCGACCCAGATCGAGGCGCTGCTGGACCGGGCGCTGCTGGCACCGGCCTGAGCGCGAGCGCGAAGGCCAGGACGCAAAGCCCCGCCATGGCGAGGAAGGCGAGGCCGCCCACCGCGCCATAGAGCCAGCCGCTGCCCCACATCAGCCCGCCCGTGCTGGCCGAGACGGCCGAGGCCAGCAGCGTCTGCGCCCGGCCCGACAGCCCCGCCGGCAGCCCCACCAGCGCGCGCATGGCGGCCAGGTGCATGGCGCCGAAGGTCAGCCCGTGCAGCAGGTTCACCCCCACCAGCACGGCCGGTTCCACGGTGAAGGCGGTCACCGTCCAGCGCAGCACCCCAGCGCCGGCCGCAAGCAGCGCGAGGCCGCGCAGGCCCAGCCGCTCCACCAGCGGCCGCCCCCAGAGGAACAGCACGATCTCGGCCAGCACGCCCAAGGCCCAGAGCAGGCCGATGAAGCCCGTGCTCAGCCCTGCCGCCTGCCAATGCAGGGTCGAGAAGCCGTAATAGACCGCATGGCTGCCCTGGATGAGGGCCGCCAGCGGCAGCACCCAGCGGAAGCCGGGCTCGGCCAGCGGCGCCCAGATGCTGGCGGAAGGCGCGGCGCCGCCCTCGCGCGCAACCGGCGCAGGCAGCCGCAGCGCGGCCCAGGCGGTCAGCAGCAGCCCGGCTGCCAGCATCCAGGCGGCCACGCGCGGCCCCACCCATTCGGCGGCGAGGCCGGCCGCCAGCGCGCCGATCATGAAGGTGATGGAGCCGACCGAGCGGACCCGTGCATAGTCGAAGCCACCGCGCCGCACCGCCCCCACCGCCAGCGCGTCCGAAAGCGGCACGATGGGCGCGGCCGCGGTGCTGTGCAGCAGCTGCACCGCCAGCAGCAGCGCAAACCCGGCGGCGAGGCCGAAGCCGAGAGATGCCGCCGCCGCCAGCAGCGCCGCGACGGCCAGCAGCCGGCGCATGTCGGGCACGGCATCGGCGAGCCGCCCGCTCAGCGGTGCCGCCACCAGCCGCACGAGCGAGCCCGCGGCCAGCACCGCGCCGACCTCGCCCGCGCTGAGGCCGCCCTCGGCCAGGATGGCCGGCAGGAAGGGCATCATGGCGCCGAAGGCAGCGAATTGCGCGCCGAAGACCAGGGCGAAGCTTTGCGGGGAGGTCACGCGGGGCAATCTCTTCTGGGCGGCCACAAGTTGCAATCATCGGCGCATGGTTCATAACCCTGCGGCCCACCCGCCACTCCTGGGCCGTCAGTCGGAAGCCAGCATGTTCGAAGCGCGCGTCAAAGCCATCCTCGGCCCCACCAACACGGGCAAGACCCATCTCGCGATGGAGCGCATGCTCGCGCACTCCTCGGGGATCATCGGCTTCCCGCTGCGCCTCCTGGCGCGCGAGAATTATGATCGGATGGTGGCGCAGAAGGGCGAGAAGCACGTCGCCCTCATCACCGGCGAGGAAAAGATCGTCCCGCCCGAGGCCAAGTGGTTCGCCTGCACGGTCGAGGCCATGCCGCTCGACCGCCGCGTCGAGTTCCTGGCGGTGGATGAGATCCAGCTCTGCGCCGATCCCGATCGCGGCCATATCTTCACCGACCGGCTGCTGCATGCGCGCGGCCTGGTCGAGACGATGTTCATGGGGGCGGAGACCATCCGCCCGCTGCTGCAGCGCCTGGTGCCGCAGGTCGAGATCGAGACCCGCCCGCGCCTCTCCAAGCTCGAACATGCCGGCCCCGCCAAGCTGACGCGCCTGCCCGCCCGCAGCGCCGTCGTCGCCTTCAGCGCGGCCGAGGTCTATGCGATCGCGGAGGCCATCCGCCGCCGGCGTGGCGGTTGCGCGGTGGTGATGGGGCGCCTCAGCCCCCGCACCCGCAATGCCCAGGTGAAGATGTACCAGGACCGCGAGGTGGATTTCCTGGTCGCGACGGATGCCATCGGCATGGGCCTCAACATGGATGTGGACCATGTGGCCTTCGCCAGCCTCAACAAGTTCGACGGCCACGCGCCGCGCCAGCTGACGCCCCAGGAAGCCGCGCAGATCGCCGGCCGCGCGGGCCGCGGCATGCGCGATGGCACCTTCGGCGTGACGGGCGAATGCCCGCCCTTGCCCGAGGAGATGGTCGAAAAGATCGAAGGCCATCATTTCGAGCCCATCCAGGCGCTGGCCTGGCGCAACAGTGACCTCGACTTCGGGGGCATCGAGGCGCTGCTGGACAGCCTGGGCGCGGCCCCCCCGCAGCCGGGCCTCACCAAGGGCCATGACGCGACGGACCACATCACGCTGAGCCTGCTGGCGCGTGAGGAAGCGATCCGCCGCATGGCGTCCTCCAGGTCGCGCCTGCAATTGCTGTGGGAAACCTGCCAGGTGCCGGATTTCCGCAAGCTCGCGGATGACACGCATACGCGCCTCTGCGCCAAGCTCTTCACGCATCTCTGCGAGGATGGGCACCTGCCGTCGGACTGGATCGCCTCGCAGATCGCGGGCTGCACCAGCATCGAGGGCGACCTCGACACGCTGATGACGCGGCTCTCCTCCATCCGCGTCTGGGCCTATATCGCCGCCCGCGCCGATTGGGTGCGCGACGCCGCGACCCAGCAGGAGGCCGCCCGCGCCGCCGAGGATGCGGTGAGCGACGCCCTGCATGAGCGCCTGACCGCCCGCTTCGTGGACCGCCGCGCCGCCCATTTGATCCGCAGCCTGGACAACACCGAGGAAGACCTGCTCAGCGCCGTCACGCGCCAGGGCGAGGTGGTGGTCGAGGGCCACAAGGTCGGCCGCGTCGTCGGCTTCGAATTCCAGCCCGAGCTGGGCGAGGGCGGCGAGGAGGAGAAGAAGCTCGTCCTGCGCGCCGCCCGCCGTGCGCTGGTGCAGGAGATCCCCCGCCGGGTCGCGGCGCTGGACATCGCGAAGACCGAAAGCTTCGGCCTGACGCCCGAGCACCGCATCACCTGGGACGGCGCCGAGATCGCCCGCCTCAAGATGGGCAGCGAGCCGGGCAAGCCGCTGATCGAGGTGAGGGATTCGGAATTCCTGGACGGCCCGCAGCGCGAGCGCATCCGCGCGCGCCT
Source organism: Acetobacteraceae bacterium (assembly GCA_027488195.1). Lineage (GTDB taxonomy): Bacteria > Pseudomonadota > Alphaproteobacteria > Acetobacterales > Acetobacteraceae > Roseococcus. The sequence goes on from JAIYCD010000258.1 coordinate 9,464, forward strand.
GGCCGGCTGGATCGAAAGCGTGGTCGCCAAGGACCTGGCCGCCATCGCGGCCATCGAGGCCAAGGCCGCCGAGGACAACACGCTGCGCGGCCCGGCCTTCCAGCTGCGCGAGACTCTGGGGCTCAAGCCCGGCGACACGCGCAACCATATCGGCCAGGAGCTGCGGACCAAGCTGAAGGCCATCGGCATCCGCGCCGGGCGCTTCGCGCTCTATGTGCCGGAGGCGCTGAAGCCGCGCCCCATGGCGCTGCGCGCGCAGATCTGGGCGCTGAGCTACGAGGTACCGACGCCCAACCTGCCGGCGCCGGGCCTGGTCTCCATCCCGAGCGACGGCGTCATGGCGCTCTCCTGGCCGCCGGGTTTTGCCGCGATGATGGGCTGGCTGCCGGCCGGCCCCGTGCTGCTGCGCCTGGACGTGGCGGAGCGCGTGGCGGCCGAGCTCGGCTACCTCACGCGCCGCGCGCCCGCGCCGCTGCCCTCCGAGATCCTCGGCCGCTTCGGCATCAAGGGCGATGCGCTGGGGCCGGTGCTGGCGGAACTCGGCTTCCGGCTCATCCCCTCCGAGCCGCTGCCCGAGGGGGAGGAAGGCCCGGTGCTGCCGACCATGGTGGCCTGGGCGCGCCCGGCCCAGGCGCCGCGCCACAACAACCGTCCGCAGCGCGGCCGTGGCCCGCAGCGCGCGGCCCCGGCGGATGGCGCGGCCCCCGCCGAGGGGGCCGAGAACCGTCCGCCCCGCCGAGACGGCCCGCGGCGCGACCGCAACCGCCATGCGCCCCGGCCCCCGGCCGAGGGGCAGCCCGTTGGCGGCCAGGCCGCCGAGACCCCGCGCCCGCAGGAGGGGCGTGGTCCCCGCCCCGAAGGCCGGAACGATGGCCCCCGCCGCGAGGGCTTCCGCAAGGATGGCCCGCGCCGCGATGGAGCGCCCTCGGGTGGCCCCGGGCGCGACGGTCCGAAGCGCGAAGGCCCCCGCCGCGATGGGCCGCGCGATGGGCCGCGCGATGGGCCGCGCGATGGCTCACGCCCGGGCGGCCGCGACCGTGGCCCCGGCGGGCCTGAGACGCGGACCTTCCATGAGGACCGCCCCAGCGCCAAGGTGGAGGACAGCCCCTTCGCCGCGCTGATGAAGCTCAAGCTGAAGTAACGGATGGAGGGCGGCGCGCCCTTCCTGCGTCTCGATGCCTGGCTCTGGCATGCGCGCCTGGCCCGGTCGAAGGCGGAATGCGCGGCGCTGATCGAAGGGGGCGGCTTCCGCCTCAACCGCCAGCCCGTCACCAAGGCCCATGCGCGCCTCCGCGTGGGCGATGTGCTGACCTTCCCGCACCATGGCGAGGTGCATGTCTGGCGCGTGCTGGAACTGGGCCAGCGGCGCGGCCCGCCCGCGGAAGCGCGCGGCCTTTACGAGAAGATTTCAATCACGGAATGATGCGGCCGGAAGGCTGGACAATCCCGCCCGCGAGGGCCATTCCTAAGGTCTTCTTCGCTATCGGGAGCTGTCTTTGTGACCTACGTCGTCACTGAAAACTGCATCAAGTGCAAGTACATGGACTGCGTGGAAGTCTGTCCGGTGGACTGCTTCTACGTCGGCGAGAACATGCTCGTGATCCATCCCGACGAGTGCATCGATTGCGGCGTCTGCGAGCCCGAATGCCCCGCCGAGGCCATCCTGCCCGACAGCGACGACAAGGCCACCGCCTGGGTCGAGATGAACCGCAATTACGCCCAGGCCTGGCCGAACATCACCCGCAAGGGTGAGCCGCCCGCCGATGCGGATGAATGGAAGGACAAGCCCGGCAAGCTCGCGCTTCTGAGCCCGGAACCCGGCAAGCCCTGACCCGGCGCACGGACCGCGCCCGCTGGTCACTCCAGTGGGCGTGACCCGTGCCGTTTTTTGTGCTAGGCTCCGGGGGCGGAGACGTCGTCGGCCCTTGCCCATCCCGCTTGGCCTTGGGCGGGGGGCGTGCGTTCCGAATCTTTCCTCGGCATGCAGGAGCATAGCGCCCCATGGCCTCGTCATCCAAGTCGGCCAAGCCCGTCGTCAAGGCGAAGGCCAAGACCAAGGTTGCCGCCAGCCCCGCCCGCAAGCCGGTGGCCCCGAAGCCTGCCCCAAAAGCGGCGGCGAAGCCGGTGAAGAAGCCCGCCGCCAAGCCAGTGACGAAAGCGGCGGCGAAACCGGCTCCCGTCAAGGCGCCGGCCAAGGCTGCCGCCAAGGCCAAGGCTGCTACCAAGGCCAAGCCGGCCGCCAAGGCGAAGCCGGCCACCATGCCCGCGCCCAAGCCCGTCCAGGCCAAGGCCAAGCCGGTCGCGGCTCCGGTCAAGTCCAAGCCCGCCCCGCCGCCCGCCACCAAGACCAAGCCAACCGCAGCCGCCCCCGTTCGTTCCAAGCCAAACCCACCGGCGGCCAGTCCCGTCTCCACCAGCAAGGCAACCTTACCTCCAGTGACCAAGAGCAAGGCCTCCGAGGCCAAGTCCACTCCAAAACCCGCGCCTGAGAAGGCGGCCGCGCCGCCCAAGGTCGCTGCCGTCGAGGCGCCGCCGCCCGCGCCGGAGCCCGTTGTCGCTGGCCCGCGCCCCTCCATCGTCGTGGCGGCGCCGCCCAACATGCCGGTCCGCAACTCGGGGAACCCGAACTCCCCGCGCCCGCCCATGGGCCGGCCCAACATGCCGCCCTCCTTCGCCGTCCGCAGCCCGGGCCGCCCGGGCTTCGCCGAGGGCCAGGCCACGCCGCCCCGCCCGCCCGGCCCCAAGGTCGAGTTCAAGGCGGGCGACCATGTGGTCTATCCGACGCATGGCGTCGGCACCGTGCAGGGCATCGAGGTGATCGAGGTGGCCGGCATGGACCACCACATGATCGTCGTCACCTTCGATGAGAACCGCATGACGCTGCGCGTGCCGGTCAACAAGGTGCCGACGGCCGGGCTGCGCAAGCTGTTCACGCCCAAGGAGTTCGAGGCGGCGATCGACACGCTGAAGGGCCGCGCGCGCATCAAGCGCACCATGTGGTCCCGCCGCGCGCAGGAATACGAGGCGAAGATCAACAGCGGCGATCCCATCCAGATCGCCGAGGTGGTGCGCGACCTCCAGCGCAATGCCGGGCAGCCCGACCAGTCCTTCAGCGAGCGCCAGATCTATGAGCAGGCGCTGGAGCGCCTGGCCGCCGAATACGCGGCGATCGAGAAGATCGACAAGCTGGCCGCCAGCGACGCGCTGGTCGCCTTCGCCAAGTCCACGTGACGACCGCGAACACCGCCAGCATCGAGGAGGTCATCGCCGATCTCGAGGAGGGCTTCGCCCTCTTCGATGACTGGGAGGACCGCTACCGCTACCTGATGGACATGGGGCGCGACCTCTCGCCCCTGGCACCGGAGGAGATGGTGGAGGCCAACCGCGTCTCCGGCTGTCAGTCCCGCGTGTGGCTGGTGCCGCGCGTCGAGGAGGGGCGCGTTCATCTGCGCGCGGCGAGCGACGCCGCCTTCGTGCAGGGACTGCTGGCCCTGGTGCTGCGCGTGCTGGATGGCCGCCGCGCGGAGGAGATCCTGGCGACGGATGCGGGCTTCCTCACGCGCCTCGGCCTGGGCGAGCATCTCAGCCTCTCGCGCCGCAATGGCGTGATGGCGGTGCTGGCGCGCATCCAGTCCGCCGCGAAGGCTGCGCTTTAGGTGACGTGGGCCGCCGCGCCACCAGCAGCCGGTAGCGCACCCAGCCCTCGGTCTGCAGGCCCTCCAGCAGCAATCCGCCGATCTCCGCCTCCGCCCGGACGCCGAGGCCGAGCAGGCGCGGCAGCCAGGTGCTGCGCCGCAATGCCTCCAGGCGCGGCGCCACCGCCGCCATGCCGCGCACCTGCAGCAGCGGGTTCAGATCCCGCTCGCCCAGCAGGGTCAGCCCGGCCGCTTGCAGCGCCGCGACCCAGCCCGCCCGATCCGGCGCCACCGGGCAGCGCCAATAGCGCTTGAAGCCTTCGAGGCGCGCCGCCGCCTCGGGCGGCAGGTCGGGTTCGGGCATGTCATCCACCACCAGCAAATGCCCGCCGGGGGCCAGGCGCGCCGCCAGCCCGGCCAGCGTGGCGGCAGGATCGGCGCTGTGGATCAGGCTCTCGATGCCGTAGATCAGGTCGAAGGGTCCCTCGGGCGGCGCGTCGTAGGATTGCACCTGCACGCGCACGCGCCCCGCGAGCCCCGCTGCCGCCAGCGCCGCATTGCCGCGCGCCGCCTGCTCGGGCGAGAGGGTCAGGCCGGTCCAGTCGCCGCCGAGGCGCGGCGCCAGGTCGAGCATGGTGGCGCCATAGCCGCAGCCGGCATCGAGCACGCGGGGCGCCTCGGGCAGGGCCACGCCCTCCAGCATCAGGCGATGGATGACGAGCGGCGAGGCCGGGCCGCCGGCCGGGTCGGCCAAGGCACGATGCACCGGGTGCACCGCCTCGCCGGCGGCGCGCCGCTCGCGATAGAAGGAGATGCCATCGAGCCAGCGGTAGTAGCGCTTCACCCGCCGCGCCTGGCGATCGGAAAGGGAGGACATGCCATGGGTTTACATGGCCTCAGGCCGGTTGTCGCGCCCGATGCAATTGGGCGGCAATGGCGCGCAAATCCTCCGCCGCCGGGGTGTTGGGGTGGCGCGTCAGCAAGGGCGCCTGGGCGCGGATGGCAGCCGGCACCCGCGCATCCCGCCGGACGGCGCCGAGCAGCTTGAGGCCCTGGCCCAGGAAGCCCCGGCAGGCGGCGTCCAGCGCCGCGTGTACCCGCGCCGGCTGTGCGGCCATGTTCATCAGCAGCCCGACCTCGGCCCCCGGCGCGTCGCGGCGATGCAGCTTCAGCACGGCATAGGCATCGGTCAGCGAGGTCGGTTCCTCGGTCGCGACCACGATGAGGACATCGGCCCTTGCGGCCAGGGCGCGCTGCGCCGCGCCGATGCCCGCGCCCAGGTCGAGCACGACCCAGTCCATCGGCAGGCCGCGCAGCATGGCCGTCACCTCCTGCGCGCCCGCGCCATCCAGCGAGGCCAGCGCGGTGGAGCCGGAGCGGCCCGGCAGCACGGCGAAACCGGCGGCGTGATGCACCAGCGCGGCCTCGGCCGTGCAGCGCCCCGTCAGCACGTCGCCCAGGTCATGCCGGGGGTCGAGGCCGAGTTGCACGTCCACATTGGCGAGGCCCAGATCGCCATCCACCAGCGCCACGCGGTCACCCGATTCGGCCAGGGCCTGGGCGAGGCCGATGGCAAGGCAGGTCTTGCCGACGCCGCCCTTGCCGGAGGCGAAAGCGATCAGGCGGGGAGGGCTCATGGCGTCATCTCACGGTCAGGGCCGCCCGCGAGGCGCGCGGCCAGCCAGGCGGGGGAAAGCGGTTGCAGCCCATGCGCCACCTGCGGGCCGATGCCGGCCTCGGTGAGCGTGAGGCCGATGGCGGCGGCCGAGAGCACGCCGCCCAGCCGCCGCGCCATGTCGAGCCGCGTCGGCAGCAGATGGCGCGCGCCGAGCTGATGGAAGGCGCGGGCGATCTCCGCACTTTCCTCGGCGTCGAGCCCGGCGGGCAGCACCAGCACGGGCGTCGCCTCCGCGGCGCGGATCAGGCGGGAGAGGCGCTCGGCCTGGGCCTCGTCGAAGGGGTCGCAGCCGAAGCCATCCACCAGGGCCAGTTGCCCCGGCTGCCGCGCCTGGAGCGCCTTGGCCAGCGCCTCCGGCACGGCGGCGACGGCGAGTGTGACGCGCAGAAGCCGCGTGAAGGCGGCGAGCTGTTCCACCGCGCCGGCCCGCGCGCCATCGGCGGTGACGACGATGGGCGTGTGCCCCGCCATCTTCGCCCGGGCCGCGAGCTTGGCGCAGGTCAGCGTCTTGCCGGCGCCGGGCGGACCCACCAGCAGCAGCGGGCGGTCCTCGGGCAGCGATTCGAAGCCGAGGCGCGCTTCCAGCGCCGCCGCCAGATCCGGCCCTGGAAAGGCCGCGCTGAGGCCGGGCGAGAGATTGTGCCGCGCCAGCTCCGAGGGCGGGGGCTCCGGCTCGGGCTCGATCAGCTCGGGCTCGGCCAGGTCGAGCGCGGCCGTGACCTCGACGCCGCCGGCGACCCGCCGCGTGCCGAGCACCACCGCCTCCTCGCCCAGCGCCTCGCGCACGGCGGTGAGCGCGAGGGTGGCGTTGCGCGCATGAAACACCCTGAGGCGCATGGCTCAGACGCTGGCCAGGCTGCGGATGCGCACGCGCGGATGGATCTCCGCCTGAGAGAGCACGGGCGTGCTCGGGCGGAAGCGTTCGATGATGGCGCGCAGATGCGGGCGCAGCGCGCCGGAACACAGCAGCGCCGGGTGCTCGCCCTGCGCGGCCTGGGCATCCAGCACATCGCGCAGGCGCTGCATGAAGGCTTGCAGGCGGCCTGGCTCCATCGCCAGCTGGCGATCCTCCGGCGGGCCGGCGAGGGATTCGGTGAAGGCCACCTCCCATTCCGGCGAGAGCATGACGATGGGCACATAGCCCTGCGGCCCGCGCGCCGCCTCGGAGAGCTGGCGGCTCAGGCGCATCCGCACGATGCCCAGCATCTGCGGCAGCGAGCGCATATTCGCCGCCGCCGCCTCCTGCAGGCCTTCCAGGATGGTCGGCAGGTCGCGGATGGAGACGCGCTCGGCCAGCAGCGCCTGGAGCAGGCGTTGCAGCAGGCCGATGCTGACCTGGCTCGGGATCAGATCCTGCACGAGCTTCTGCTGGTCGCGCGGGAGTTCGTCGAGCAGCTTCACCGTCTCGCTGTAGGAGAGCAGCTCGCTCATGTTCTCGCGCACCACCTCGGTCAGGTGTGTGGCGAGCACGCCGGCGCAATCCACGACCGTGCAGCCGCGCGCGAGCGCTTCCTCGCGCAGGCTCTCCTCGATCCAGAGGGCGGGCAGGCCGAAGGCGGGTTCGGTGGTCTTCTCGCCGGGCAGGTCGGGCAGGCCGCCCTCGGGGTTGATGGCGAGGTGCAGGGGTGGGCGCAAGCTGCCGCGCACCGCCTCGATCTCCTTCACGCGCAGGATGTAGGTGTCGGGCGGCAGGTCCAGATTGTCCTGGATGCGGACGGAGGGAAGCACGAAGCCCATCTCCTGCGCGATGGAGCGGCGCAGCCCGCGGATCTGCTCGGTCAGGCGCGGCGCCTCGCCCGAGGCGAGCGAGAGCAGGCCATAGCCCAGTTCCAGCCGCAGCAGATCCATCCGGAGCGCCTCGGAGACGGCGGGCTCGGTCGGGATCTGTGGCGGTTCCTCGGGCATCAGGGGTGCGGCGAGGCTCGCCTGGCGCTGGAACCAGGCGGCCGTGCCGGTGGCGCCGGCGATGATGAGGAAGGGCAGCAGCGGCATGCCCGGCATGGCGCCCAGCACGAGGGCCGCGGCGGTGGCGATGGCGAGCGGCTTCCAGCCGGTCAGCTCGCGGGCCATGAGCTGGTCCGCCTGTTCCTCCTTCGCGGCCTTGGTGACGACGATGGCGGCGGCGACGCTGACCAGCAGCGCCGGGATCTGGCCCACCAGGCCATCGCCCACCGTCAGGATGGAATAGGTCTCGACCGCGCTGCCGAAGCTCATCCCGTGGCGGCCAAGGCCGATGGCGAGCCCGCCCAGCAGGTTGATGAAGGTGGAGATGAGGCCCGCGATGGCATCGCCCTTCACGAATTTCGAGGCGCCGTCCATCGCGCCGTGGAAGCCGCTTTCCTCCTGGAGTTCGCGGCGGCGCAGCTTCGCCTGCGCCTCGTCGATGGTGCCGGCCGAGAGGTCGGCGTCGATCGCCATCTGCTTGCCGGGCATGGCGTCCAGGTGGAAGCGCGCGGCGACTTCCGCGATGCGGCCCGCGCCCTTGGAGACGACGACATGGTTCACGATGAGCAGGATGGCAAAGACGATCATGCCCACCAGGATATCGCCGCTCATCAGGAAGTTGCCGAAGGCCGCGATGACGCCGCCCGCCGCCTCCGGCCCCTCATGGCCGTTGGCGAGGATGGCGCGCGTGGTGGCGACGTTGAGGCCGAGACGGAACAGCGTGGTGATGAGCAGCAGCTGCGGGAAGGACTGGAAGTCGAGCGGCCGCGTCAGCAGCAGCGCGACCATCAGCATGAGGACGGAAAGCACGATGTTGAGCGCGAGTGCGGCATCGAGCAGCACGGCCGGCAGCGGTACGATCAGGATGATCATGACGAGCAGGACGCCGGCGACCAGCATCACCTCGGAGGAGAGGCGGAGGTTGCGCAGCCAGGCGGGGAGGGCGGCGGCGTTCACGCGACGCGCCAGCTCTCGGGCAGCTGCCCGGGGGCGAGGGGCACGGCGACGCCCTGGCCGCGATACTCGGCCAGCTTGTTGCGCAGCGTGCGGATGGAGATGCCGAGGATCTCGGCCGCGCGGGTGCGGTTGCCGAGGCAGCGGCCCAGCGTTTCGAGGATGAGCTCGCGCTCCACCTCCTCCATGCGGCGGCCGACAAGGGCCGCGATGGGATGGGCCGCGATGGGATGGGCGGCGGCGGGCGCGAAGGCAGCTTGTGCCGCGCCTTCGGCCACGGGCTCGGCGGGCACGCTGCCCAGCTCGATGGCGTCCGCGCCGATTTCGCGGCCGCTGGCCAGCAGCACGGCGCGGTGCAGCGCATTCTCCAGCTCGCGCACATTGCCGGGCCAGGGATGCGCCATGAGGCGCGCGGTCGCGGCGGGCGAGAGCGGGCGCGCCGGCAGGCCATTGGCGGCCGAATAGCGCTCGGCGAAATGCTCGGCGAGCGGCAGGATGTCGCCGCCGCGTTCGCGCAGCGGCGGGATGCGCAGCTGCACGACATTCAGGCGGAAATAGAGGTCCTCCCGGAAGCGGCCGGCGCGCACCTCGGCCTGGAGATCGCGGTTGGTGGCGGCGAGGATGCGCACGTCGACCTTCACCGGCTGCGTGCCGCCGAGCTTGTCCACCTCGCGCTCCTGGATCGCGCGCAGCAGCTTGGATTGCAGGCGCACATCCATCTCGCCGATTTCGTCCAGCAGCAGCGTGCCGCGATCGGCCTGCTCGAACTTGCCCTTGCGGGCGGCAACGGCGCCGCTGAAGGCGCCGCGCTCATGGCCGAAGAGCTCGCTCTCCAGCAGCGCCTCGGGCAGGGCCGCGCAGTTCAGCGCCACGAAGGGGCCGCGCGCGCGCTTGGAGGCGGAGTGGATGTGCCGCGCCAGGACCTCCTTGCCGGTCCCGCTCTCGCCCATGATGAGCACCGAGGCCTCGGCGCGGGCCAATTGCTCGGCGCGGGTGAGCAAGGCCTGCATCGCCGGGTCGCGGCAGACCGGCGCATCCTGGGCGGCCGTCACCGCCTGGAGCATGGCGGCGATCAGCTCCGCCTCGGGCGGGAGCGGCAGGAATTCGCGCGCGCCGGCGCGGATGGCGCGCAGCACCGCCTCGGCATCCGCGTTGCGGCCGCAGGCGATCAGGGGTGTGGCGATGCGCTCCTCGGCCAGGCGTTCGAGCAGCCAGGGCAGGTCATGCGCGGCATCGGCGAGGATGAGGTCGGCCCCCGCGCCGCGCAGGCGTTCGAGGCCCGCGGTGACGCCCTCCACCTGCGTCAGCTGCGCGCCGCGCGCGGCGGCGATGCGCGCGGCATGCCCCAGCTCGCCCGCGAGCGAGCCGATGATGAGCAGGCGCGTCATACGCCGCGATCCGCCTTGACGATCTCGGTCATGGTGATGCCGAGGCGGTTATCCTCCACCATCACCACCTCGCCGCGCGCGACCAGGCGGTTGTTCACATAGATGTCCACCGCCTCGCCCAGCTTGCGGTCCAGCTCGACGACGGCGCCGCGGCCGAGCTTCAGCAGCTGGCTCACCTGCATGGTGGCGCGGCCCAGCACGGCGCTGACCTGCACCGGGATGTCATAGACCGCCTCCAGGTCGCGCGGCAGGCTGGCGGCGCGCTCGCCGCCCAGCGGCGTGCCGGGCGTGGCGGGTTCGAAGTCGTCCGGCGCGTCGCTCATGCGATCTCCTGCTGGTTCTCGGTGCTATTCAACAAGCTGATCATCCTTGCCCTCGGCGAGCTGAATCTGGCCCTGCGCCGCGAGGTCCTTGGCGGCGAGGACGACGGCGGCCTGCGCCTCGTCCACATCCTTGAGGCGAACGGGGCCCAGCGCCGCGATGTCGTCGCGCAGCAGCTTCGCCGCGCGCTCGGTCATGTTGCGGAAGAAGAGGTCGCGCATCTCCTCGGCCGCACCCTTCAGCGCGAGCGTCAGGCGCTCCTTCTCGACCGAGCGCAGCAGCAGCTGCAGCCCCGCCGGGTCCAGGCGCTTGAGGTCGTCGAAGGTGAACATCAGCGCGCGGATGCGCTCGGCCGACTCGAAATTGCGCTCCTCCAGCGCGGCCATGATCCGCGCCTCGGCCTGGCGATCGAGGCCGTTGAAGATATCGGCCATCATCTCATGCGCATCGCGGCGCGTGGAGCGCGCGAGGTTGGACATGAACTCCATCTTCAGCGTGCGCTCAACGCCGTCCAGCGCCTCCTTCTGGACGTTCTCCATGCGCAGCATGCGCATGACGACCTCCATCGCGAAGCCCTCGGGCAGGATGGCGAGGACGCGCGCCGCGTGGTCGGGCTTCACCTTGGTGAGCACGACGGCGACCGTCTGCGGGTATTCGTTCTTGAGGTAGTTCGCGAGAACCGTCTCGTTCACATTGCCGAGCTTGTCGAAGATGGTACGGCCCGCGGGGCCGCGGATCTCCTCCATGATCTGGGTCACGCGCTCGGGCGTCAGCGTGCGCAGCAGCAGGCGCTCGGTGCTCTCGAAGGAGCCGACCAGGCTGCCCGCCTGGCCGAGCTGGCTGGCGAATTCGTCGCAGATCGCCTCGACCGTTTCCGACGGCACCGCGCCCAGCTGGGACATGGCGTGCGAGAGATCGCGGATCTCGTCCTCGTGCAGGCGCTCGAAGAAGCGCGTCGCGTGCTCCTCGCCCAGGGCCAGCATCAGGATGGCGGCCTTCTGCATCCCCGCCATGCGCTTGCGACCGCTCATTCGTCATCCTCCGGGGTGAGCCAGCGCCGGATGGCGACCAGCGCCTCGTCCGGGTATTCGTCCACCAGCGCGGTGATGCGCGTGATGGAGGAGGCGCGCAGCTGCCCCCGCACATGCGCGAGGCGAACCATTTCTTCGGAAGCACCGCCATCCTCGGCGCCCAGCAACCCGTTCGGCGATTCGCCGGGGGGCAGCGCCGGATCGCCCGGCTCGCCCGTGCCGGCCAGGGCGCCGCCGCCGGCCCCACCGGCGACCATGCCCCCGCCCGCCCCCGCCCCGGCCAGCGCCGGCGTGGGGTTGAGCGAGAGCGAGAGCTTGCGCGCCACCGGCCGCGCCACCAGCAGCAGCGTCAGCAGGATCAGCACGCCGATGACGGCCGTCTCCAGCAGCCGCGCCAGCACCGCCTGCGGGATGTCGAGGCCGAACATGCCGGCCTCGCGCGGCGCTTCCTCGGGGTCCGCGAAGCGCATGGAGACGACCTCCACGCGGTCGCCGCGCTGCTCGTTGAAGCCGACCGCGTTGCGCACCAGCGCGGCGATACGGGAGAGCTCCTCGGGCGTGCGCTCGCGCTTGGTCGCGGGACCATCGGGCCGCGCCTCGGTCACGCCATCCACCAGCACCGCGACGGTGAGGCGCCGGGTGACCGGATGCTCGCGCAGCGCATTGCGGATGGTGCGGCCGATCTCGAAATTGGTCGTCTCCTCCTGGCGGCTTTCCTGGTTGCCGCCCGCACCGCCAGCCGGTTCCGCCCCCGGCAGGTTGTTGCCGACGCCGACGGCGCCCGCCTCCTGGCTGCGGCTCGTCTCGTTGCTGGATTGCGTGCTGCGGGCCACCTGGTTCTCGGGGTCGAATCGCTCCTCGCGCGTCTCGACACGGTCGAAATCCATCTCCAGCGCCACTTCGGCGCGCACGCGCCCCGGGCCCAGCACGCGCTCCAGCATTTCCTCGACCGCGCGGGAGAGGCGGGCCTCCTGGCCGCGGCGCAGCTCCTCCTGCGTCTGGGCGCCGGCCGGGCCGTTCAGCGCCTGGCCGCCGCGCGCCAGCAATTCGCCGCGGCTGTCCACGATGGAGACATTCTGCGGGCGCAGTCCCGGCACGGCGGCGACGACGAGGTGCAGCACCGCCTGCACGCCCTCGCGGTCCAGCCGCTGCGCGCCCTGCATGGTGAGCAGCACGCTGGCCTGCGCCTCGGCCCGCTCGCGCGAGAAGGCCTCGCGCCGCGGCAGCACGAGATGCACGCGCGCGGCGCGCACGCCGCTGAGTGCGCGGATGCTGCGCGCCAATTCGCCCTCCATGGCGCGCAGGCGGTTCATCTCCTGCTGGAAGGGCGTGGTGGTCAGGCTCTCATTGCGATCGAACAGCTCATTGCCGATGGAGCCGCCGGCGGGCAGGCCTTCGCGGGCGAGGGCCAGGCGCAGCCGCGGCACATCCTCGGCCGGGACCAGCACCTGCGTGCCGCCCGCGGCCAGCCGGTAGGGCACGCGCTGCCGCTCGAGGGCGGCCACCACGGCACCCGCATCCCGCGTTTCGAGATCGCCATAGAGCAGGCCCATGGGCGGGGTGCCCGCCCGCAGCACGAGGAAGATGATGAGCCCGAGAACGCCCAGGCCAACCCCGGCCAGGGCCATCAACTGAACCCGGCCCAGCGCCCGCAGCTGGCCGATCAGATTCTGCATGGCACCATCCGACGCGGCGCGCTGCATACCAACATGCAAATTCTCCCGGGGGCTCATCCTGTGCCCTGGGCAGAACTTGCCGCATGCCGCGTTGCGAAAGACTTAACGCCCGCAACGCGTCATGCTTCGCAGGACTCAATTCGCCGCGAGGCCGCGCAGCTTGTCGAAGGCGACCGAGAGCGCGCCCAGGCTGAGCCGCACCTCGCCATCGCGCCGGTCCACCGCCGTGGCACGCGCCAGCACGCCCGCGGTCACGGGTGCCGCGGTGCCGTCCGCGCGGCTGCCGGTGAGGGTGAAGCGATAGGCGCCATCGGCCAGCTGCGCGCCATTTCCATCGCGCCCGTCCCAGCTCCAGTTCATGGGCGTGCTGCCGAGCGTCACCTCGGCGCTGCGCAGCGTGCGGCCATTGGCGTCCTGCACCGTCACCTGCGCGCGCCGCGCCTCGCCCGCGGCCGGCAGGCGCAACTGCGCCTGGCCGCCCTGGAGCGCCAGGCGATCGCTCTCCACCTCCACCACGCGGCCCATCAGCGGTGCGGCGGAGACGAGCTGGTTGCCCTGCTCCACGCTCAGCAGGCGTTCGAGATTGGTGTTCACCTTGATCTGCTGTTCGACGGTGGCGAACTGCACCAGCTGCTGCGTCATCTGGTTCGCGTCCATCGCATTGGTCGGATCCTGGTTCTGCAGCTGCGTCGTCAGCAGCGTGAGGAAGGTGTTGAAGTCGGCGCCGATTCCCGTGCCCGCGTTGTTGGCGCCCGCGTTGTTGGCCCGCGCGCCTGTCGTCGTGCCGGCCTGGGTTGCGCTGATGCTGCCGCTCATATGTCGTCTCCGTCGCGTCAGATGTTGAGGTCGAGTAGCCCGCGCAGCACGCGCGCGGGGGCGGCTTCGGCCGGGGTCGCAGCGCCGGCCGCGCGGCCGCTGCCCTGCTGTGGCCCCTGGGGTGCGGCCCCGCCCTGCCGCTGCTCACCCTGGGATCGCGGATCGCCCTGGCCGGAGGCGTTGCCGAGAGAGAATTCGATGCCCTTCGCCTCGACGCGCAGCCCGGCATCCGCGAGGCCGCGATCCAGCTCCTGCCGGTCCCGCAGCAGCAGGGCGAGCGTCTCCGGCCGCTCGGCGACGATGCGGACGGCGTGCGAATCGCCCTCGCGCTGCACCCGGATCTCGACGCGGCCGAGCTCGGCCGGCTCAAGGCTCAGCTGGAAGCCGCCCGCCCCGCCCGGCGCGAAGGCGAGCGCCACGGCGATGGGGGCGACCTGGCGGATCGGCGGGGGCCTGGGTGTGGGCGGGCTGGTGGCGGGCGGCGGCGCCTCGGCGCTTCGGATCGGCGCGGAGAGGGGGTCACTGATGATGGGCGACGCATCCGCCGCGGCCAGGATGGGCGGCGGCGGGGGTGGGGCGGTCCTGGGCTCCGGCATCGCCGTGCCGCTCTCGGGCAGCTTGTGCGGCCGCGCCTGGGGCAGCGGGACATCCTCCAGGGCGTGCGCGTCGGTGAGGTCGCCCAGGGCGGGCCCGGGGGCCGGCTCCGGGGCCGGCGGCGGCCCCTCGGCTGCTGGTCTGCCCAGGGCGCGCATGGCGGTGGATGCCAATGGGGCGGGCGCGGAAGCGGCCGGCGGCGCGAGTTCGTGAGGTGCGGCGATCGGTTCCTCGGCCGCGCCAGGCCGGCCGGCCAGGGTTGCCACCGGCCGGGCCGCGACCAGGGGCGCAACGGCGGGCGCAACGATGGGCGCAACGATGGGCGCAACGATGGGCGCGCCGATGGGCGCGAGCGCGGGCGCGGCCACCAGTGCCGCCACCGGCGCAAGAACCGGCGCATCCTGGGGGCGGGATTGGGGCATGGCCGCCGGCGCCACCGGGAGAGGTATCAGCGGCAAGGGCGTCAGTGCCAAGGGCGCCAGTGCCAAGGACGCCGGTGCCAAGGACGGTAGGGGCGTGGCCGGCAGCGGGACGGCCTGCTCTTCCAGGGCGAGCACCTCCGGGAGGGGCGCTTCAGGAGGCGCCGCATCGGCTTCCGTCCCGGGCTCGGCGTCGGCCGCCAGGGGGGTGGGCAAAGGTGTGGGCAAAGGGGTGGGTGTGGCGACGTCGTTCCCACCTTCCGGGATGGGGGTCGCCAGGGGCAAGGGCGGGCCGTTTGCAGGCGGGGGCGGCAAGCTCGCGCCTGGTGGCGTCATGGGCGATGGGACGGGCGTCAGGGGCCCCATCGCGCGCGGCGCTTCGGGCCCTGGCTTGGCCTCCGGGGGGGGCGTCGCGGGGGGGGGCGCCAGGGCGGGATCGTCCCAGCCCACCGGCAAGGCCGGCGGCGGAACGGGGGCCGGTGGAAGCGTGGCGCCCGGCGTCTGCGGCATGAAGCCGGTGGCTGGCGGGCTGATGGCCGGCGCCGGCAGGCCCGTGGCCACGGGCAGCAGGGCGACGCTGCGGTTCAGCGCTTCCTGGAAGCCGGCCTCGGTGGCGGCCTCCGGCGGCACGGCGCCCAGGCCGAAGGCGGGCACGGGCGCCGTGCCGATGGTCAAGCCGCCCTCCATGCCGATCCGCCCTCCAGGCCGCGCGGCGGGCCCCATGCCCGCCTCGCCGTCGCCGCGCCGGGTGGCAGCAAGGCGCGGGCCAGCGCCTGGCGCGCCACATGCGGCAGGATCGGCCAGGTCGGCGGCAGATTCGCACCGCCCGCGGCAAGTTCTGCCGCCTCCGGGCCGCCCTGTCCTGGCACGCATCCTGCGAGGGCGTTGCCAGCCTTTCCCCTTCGGCAATGGAGCCCCAGCATGTCGCTCTTTGGTGCGATGACCACGGCGATCTCAGGCCTGAACGCGCAGTCGCGCTCGCTCGGCCACATCTCCGACAACCTGGCCAACAGCCAGACCACGGGATTCAAGCGGATCGATTCCAACTTCACCGATCTCGTCACGCAGTCCAGCTCGAACTCGCACTCGCCGGGCTCCGTCATCGCCCGGCCGGACTTCACCAATACGGTGCAGGGCACGGTGGAGCAGAGCGAAAATCCGCTCGGCCTCGCCATCGGGGGGCAGGGGTTCTTCAGCGTGGCGCAGTCGCGCGGGAGCGTGGGCGGGCTGCCGGTCTTCGACGAGCGGCAATTCTACACCCGCGCCGGCGATTTCCGGATGGATCGCGACGGCTACCTGGTGAACGGCGCCAACTACTTCCTGCAGGGCTGGCCGGTGAATGGCGAAGGCATCGTGGACCGCACGACGCTGGCCCCCGTGCGCGTCAGCCAGGAGGTGTTCAACCCGATCGCCACCTCGACCATCGAGATGTCCGCGAACCTGCCCGCGATCGACCCGCCGGTCACGCCGGCCGACGCGAAGTCCTACAGCACGCAGGTGCAGATCTATGACCAGGTGGGGAACCGCAACCCGGTCACGCTCACCTTCACGCAGATGACGGATGGCACGCCGCGCGGCTGGAACATGACCATCACGCCCAATCCCGTGGTCGGCGGCGTGGACGTGCCGATCATCTTCGGCACCAACGGCACGATCGAGAGCTTCAACGGCACGGCGGGCCTGACGAACACGGCGGTGGACTTCCCCTTCGACATGGATTTCGGCCTGGGCAACCAGGCGATCACGCTCAATATCGGCCGCTTCGGGATCGCGCAGGGCATCACGCAATACGCGGGCAAGGACTTCTCGCTGCGGAACCTCTCGCAGAACGGCGTGCCGCCCGGCGGGTATTCGGGCCTTGCGGTGCGTGACAATGGCGACATCGCCGTGAACTACGACAATGGCCAATCGCGCATCGTGGCGCGCGTGCCGCTCGTCTCCTTCAGCGATGCCGACAAGCTGCAACGCCTGGATGGCCAGGGCTTCATGCGCACGCTGGAAAGCGGCGAGGCGCAGGTGACCGATGTGGCGAGCAACGGCGTGGGCAAGCTGGTCGTCGGCGCGCTGGAGAAGTCGAACGTGGATATCGGCACGGAGTTCACGAAGCTGATCGTCGCGCAGCGCGCCTATACGGCGAACACCAGGCTCGTCACCACGGCCGATGAGATGCTGCAGGACACGATTAACATGAAGCGCTGACGCGCCCGTAAGGTGATACCGCCATGAGCATCGACCTCGCCATCGGCATCGCGCGCAGCGGCCTGCTGGCCACGCAGCGCGCGCTGGCCAATGTCTCGCAGAACATCACCAATGCCGAGACGCCGGGCTACACCCGCAAGACCGGTGCTCCGGAATCGCGCACGGCCGGCGGCATGCCGCTCGGCGTCCGGCTGGGCGATGCGCGGCGCGAGGTGGACCAGGCGTTGCTGAACGAACGCGATTCGCGCGGCGGCGAGGCGGCGGCGGCCCAGGTGCGTGAGCGCCTGCTCTCGGGCATCGAGGCGTTGCACGGCACGGCCGGGGCCGGAAAGACGGTGGGCGATGCCATCGGCGCCCTCGAGACGAGCCTGACCTCGCTGCGTGGCGCCCCGCAGGAGGGGGCGCTGCAGCGCCTGGGCGTGGAGGCGGCGCGCGAGGTGGCCCTGCGCTTCCAGGATGTGGCGGCGGGCGTGGCGGATGCGCGCCAGCAGGCACATGACGGCATGCTGCGCGAGGTGGAGCAGGTGAATATCGGCCTGCGGGAGGTGGCGCAGCTCACCATCGCGATCCGCGGCGATCGCTCGCGCGGCCTCAGCACCGCCGATCTCGAGGACCGGCGCGACATGGCGCTGTCGAAGCTCTCGCAGAGCCTGCCGGTGCAGGCGCTGCACCAGCCCGATGGCGGCCTCGTCCTGCTGGCGCGTGGCGGCTTCGCGCTGCCGCTGGAGCCCGAGGGCGACGCCATCACCGCGTCATCCGCCGATCTTGGCGCAAGTTCCTTCCATGGCCCGGGGGGCGACATTCCGCCCATCCTGCTGGGCGGCGCCAACATCACGCGGCAGTTGGGCGGCGGGCGGCTCGGCGAATATGTCGCGCTGCGCGATGCCACGCTGCCGCGCTACCAGGCCGAGCTTGACCTCGCCGCCGCCACGCTCGCCACGCGCTTCGACCAGCAGGGTCTGCGGCTCTTCACCGGCATCGCCGGCCAGATGCCCGACACCAGCCTGCCCTATAGCGACCCGGCGAGCGGGCAGATGGGCTTTGCCAGGGAGATCCGCCTCGCCGATCCGGTCGCGGGGAATCCGGCCCTGCTGCGTGACGGCACGCATGCGGTGGCGGATACGCCGGGCGGGGCCAGCGGCTTTACGCCCAACCCGGCCGACGGCCCGGCCGGCTTTGCCACCCTGCTCGATCGCGTGGTCACCCATAGCCTGGGCGAGACGGTGCGGCCCGGCGTCACCTGGCCGCCCATCGCCTCGGGCGGGATCGGGCCCGATGGCACCCTCAACTCCCCTTTCATTCCCCCGCGCGCGATCGGCGATTACGCCGCGACGCTGACCGGCGTGCAGGCGGGCGACCGCGCGGCGGCGACGGCGGCGCTCGAGCGCGCCGAGGGGCTGAAGGCTGGCATGGAGGCCCGCTTCCAGCGCGAATCCGGCGTGGACCCGGATGCCGAGATGGCGATGCTGATCCGCCTGCAGAACGCCTATGCCGCCAATGCCCGCGTGCTGAATACGGCGCAGCAGATGTGGGACCAGCTGCAATCCATCGGCCGATAGGAAGGGGAGCTGACACGCCATGTCCAGCATCGAGCTGTTCAACCGACTGACGGGCGACACGATGCAGTTGCGCGGCCGGATCGAGACGCTGACGCGGCAATCCATCACGGGCCTGAAGGCGGAGAGACTGGGCGACCTCGGCCCCGGCGTTGCGAGGTCGGTCTCGCTGCGCGCCGAACTGGGGCGGCGGGAGCTGTCCGGCCAGGCCATGGAACAGGCGCTGGGCCGCACCGCGGTGATGCAGGGCAGCCTGGACCGCCTGACCGAGATCGCCCGCGAATTCCGCACCAAGGCCGCCACGCGCATCACCGCCGGC
The DNA here is from genome assembly GCA_027488195.1 of Acetobacteraceae bacterium. Lineage (GTDB taxonomy): Bacteria > Pseudomonadota > Alphaproteobacteria > Acetobacterales > Acetobacteraceae > Roseococcus. Next base: position 27,994 of record JAIYCD010000258.1, read on the forward strand.
GACGCCGGCTCGCTCATGACGGTGCAGAGCGATGCGCGCGCGGCGCTGACCGAGGTGGCGCATCTGCTGAACACGCGGCATGCGGGCGAGTACCTGTTCGGCGGCAGCGACCTGACGCGCCCGCCCATCCCTGACCCCGAAGGCCTGGCCACCGGCCAGATGGCGCAGGACATCGCGGCCGAGGTCGCGGCACTCCCCGTCCAGGGCGTGCTTGCCACCATCGATGCCACGCGCGGCATCGCGCAGAGCAACGCGCTGGGCGTCACCCCCTTCTCGGACCGGCTGACGGCCGACGCGCTGCTGCCGTCGGGGGAGCAGGAGTTGCGGCGCGGCGTGCCGGCGGCGGATGGCCAGGTGATCGGCTATGGCATCATCGCCGGGCGCAACGCGGATGCCATCAGCCAGGGCGAGACGACGGGCAGCTGGGCGCGCGATCTCATGCGCAACCTGATGAGCCTCGCGGCCCTCACGCCCGAGCAGATGAGCGACCGCGCCGTCTTTGACGGCTTCATCGGCAGCCTGCGCGATGGGCTCTCCTCGGCCGAGTTGGCGCTGGGGGAGGAGGCGGGTGCGCTCGGCACCGTCGAGGCGCGGATGGAGGCGACGCAGCGGCGGCATGCAGACCTTTCCACCGCGCTCTCCCAGCAGATCGCCGACATCGAGGAGGTGGATGTGGCCGATGTGCTGGTGCGCCTCCAGGCCACGCGCAACGCGCTGGAAGCGAGCTACCGCGCCATCGGCTCGCTACGCGAGCTGACCTTGGCGAACTTCCTGCGTTGATCGGGTGCCCGTCTTCAAGCGGCATTAACCCGCCCCGCCGCAGAGTGGCGCCGTGCCGGGTGGCCCCTGGCATCGGAGGAACGGCAAGGAGCCATGAGGGCCCGTGCCGACCGTGCGCTTCCCCCCCCCCGGGGAGGGCGCGGATTTCCTGCCGGAGCGACTTGAAGGGAAAAAACATGTCCACGCTCGTGTTGGAACTCCGCCAGGGTGACCTGATGGTGGTGAACGGTGCGCCGATCCGGTTCCGCAACCGCACGCGGATCGAGCTGGCGGCCAAGGCGCGCTTCCTCTTCGGCAAGCAGATCATGGCGCCCGATGGCGCCAATACCCCGGCGCGACGCATCTATTTCGCGCTGCAGACCGCCTATATCGGCACGGAGGAGGAGCGCGAGCCCGGCCTCGTCGCCGCGCGCGCGCTGATCGAGGAATTCAACGAGGCCACCACCTCGATCCTCGTGCGGGAGATGCTGGCCCGCGCGCTGGTCGCCGCCGAGGAGGATGATTGCTACCTGGCGCTGAAGATCGCGCGCCGGGTGATGCGCCATGAGGAGGAGGTGCTGGGCCTGGCCCCGCTGCCCGCGCCGCGCCGTGAGGCCGCCGAAGGTGCCGCCCATGGCTGATGCGGCGAGCGCCGTCGCCGCCTTTCGCCGGGTGCTGAAGCCGGGCGAGGAGGAGCGCGCGCTCAGCCGCATCGCCACCGAGCCGCAGCAGAAGCGGGCGATGGAGCAGTTCAGGCGCGCCGTGGACCGCGCGCCGGACGCCCGCGCCGCGCTCCGCGACCCGCGCGTGCTGCAGGTGATCACCACGGCACTCGGCATTCCCGAGGGCGCCAACCAGGCCGGCCTGGCCACGCGCGTCCTGCTCTCCGACCTCAGGGACGAGAAGAGCTTGGCGAATACGCTGGGCGACCGCCGCTGGAAATCCGCGGCCGAGACGCTGGATCTCGGCCGGCGGGGCATCGCGGCCCTGCGCGACCCGCAGCTGCAGGCGAGCCTGGCCGACGGGCTGCGCCGCGCGCAATGGAACCAGAACCTGGAGCGCGAGCAGCCCGGCCTGGGCGACGCCGTGCTGTTCCGTGAGCGCGCCACGGCGGTGGACAACAACATCTACGCCGTTCTGGGCGACCCGATCATCCGCCGCGTGGTCACCGGCGCGCTGGGCCTGCCGATGCAGATCGCGATCCAGCCGGTGGAGACGCAGGCGCGGGCGGTGCGGGCGCGGCTCGACATCACCAAGCTCGAGGATCCGAAGGAGGTGCAGCGGCTGGCCGAGCGGTATCTGATGAATCGCGCCAATGAGAATGCGGCGAATGGCACCGACATCCTGGCGCGCTTCGGCTTCCCACCGCGCGGCTTCACGGTCTGACGCCGCGTCACGGCAACCCACGTTGCGCGTTGCGATAGGCCTCCAGCTGCGCCTGGCTCGGCGCGCTGCGTTCCACCTTGCCACCGGAATCGAGGAACTCCAGCACCACGATGCCCAGCGCGGGGTCGAGTCGCAGGCGGGGATTGGGGCCGATCGGCGGTGGGGCCTGCGGCGTCTGTGCGGCCATGGGCGCGGCGGGGGGGGGCGGGCCGGCGGGCAAGCCGCTCGGGAGGTAGGTGCCGATGGGTTTCATGGGCGAGACTCAGCGTGGTTAAGGGTCATCCCAGAAACCATGCCGATGGTTAATCAAGCGTGAAGCGCGCCTCACCGGTTTGACGGGCGGGCCCGCAGCGCCGATTCTGTGTGGCGCGTGACCCATCTTGCCCCCCATCTGCTGACGCTGGCCGCCGCCGTGGCGGGCGGCTTCGTCTTCGCGCTGCTGCATGTGCCGCTGGCCTGGATGATCGGCGCCATGTTCGGCACGGCCGCCGTCGCCTGGTTCCGGCCCGCTGGCTTGGCGCCCGCCGTGCATCCGACGATGCGGCCGGCGGCGCTGATCGTGCTCGGCCTCGCTTTCGGACAGACCTTCTCCGGCCCCGTCCTGGCCGCGCTGCTGGGCGCGGCGCCCGCGATCCTCATCGCGGGGTTCCTCTCCATCCTGGCCGGCATCGCCACCATCCCGATCTTCACGCGCATGGCAGGGACGGATGCGCGCACCGCCTATTTCGCGACCATCCCGGGCGGCGTCATCGTCATGGCGGTGCTGGCCCAGCGCGAGGGCGCGCCGCTGGCGCCCGTGACACTCGCGCAGACGCTGCGCGTGCTGGTGGTGGTGCTGGTCATGCCGCCCACGCTCTCGGCCATCGCGCCGCATGGGGATTACAGCGCCTTCGTCGCGCCCCGCCTCGACTTCGACGCGGTGGGGCTGTTGGGGATGCTGGCGGTCGGCTCGGTCGTGGCGCTGCTGCTGCAACGCACGGGCATCGCCAATCCCTGGATGATCGGGCCGTGTTTCCTCGCCGTCACCGCCGCCGCCTTCGGACAATTGCCCTCGGCCGTGCCCAGCTGGCTGATCGATGCGGCACAGGTCAGCATGGGGGCGGGGCTGGGGCAGAAAATGACGAAGGAATTCCTGCTCAGCTCCCGCCGGCTGATGCGCGCGGCGCTGGTTTCCTCGCTGCTGCTCTGCCTGTTCTGCACGGTGTTCGGCGCGGGTCTCGCCTGGGCGGTGGGGTTGCCGCCTTCGGCCGTCATGCTCGGCATGGCGCCGGGCGGCATGCCCGAGATGGGGGTGACGGCCAAGGCGCTGGGGGTCGCGGTGCCGTTGGTGCTGGCCTTTCACCTCACGCGCACGCTGCTCTGCAACTTCCTGCTGGGGCCGATCTATCGCGGCCTGGTCGGGCTTGGTCTGTTCAGGCCACCCGGCAACGCGTAGCCTGGGGGCAAGAAGGAACGTTCGATGACTGATGATTCACAGCCCAAGCTGCCCCTGAACGGGCTGCGCGTGCTCGACCTGACCCTCGCCCGCGCGGGACCCACCTGCGTGCGGCACCTGGCGGATTGGGGCGCCGACATCATCCGCATCGAGCCGCCGGGCAATCATGACGGCTTCGGCGGCGCGCGGGACGGCTTCGATTCCGTGAACCTGCACCGCAACAAGCGCGGCCTCGCCATCGACCTGAAAAGCCCTGAGGGACACGCGGCCTTCCTGCGCCTCGCCGCCACGGCCGATATCGTGGTCGAGAACATGCGCATGCAGGTGAAGCACCGGCTGAAGATCGACTACGAGACGCTGTCCGCGATCAACCCGCGCCTCGTCTATGCGAGCATTTCCGGCTTCGGGCAGACCGGGCCCTATTCCACGCGCGGCGGCGTGGACCAGATCGCGCAGGGCCTGGGCGGCCTCATGTCCATCACCGGCGAGCCCGGGCGCGGACCGATGCGCGTGGGCATTCCGATCGATGACCTGACGGCGGGCAACCTGCTGGCGATGGGCGTGATGATGGCGCTCTACGAACGCGAGAAGACGGGGAAGGGCCGCTGGGTCCACACCTCGCTGCTCGAGGCGCAGGTCTTCATGCTCGACTTCCAGGCCACGCGCTGGCTGCAGAAGGGCGAGATCGCGGGGCAGGCGGGCAATGACCATCCGGTGAACACGCCGATGGGGGTGTTTCCCAGCGCCGACAAGCCGATCAACATCGCGGCCTCCTCGCCCAAGCTCTGGGCCGTCTTCTGCAAGGCGGCGGGGCGTGAGGACTGGCTGGAAAAGCCCGAATGGAAGACGGCCGAGGGCCGCACCGGCGACCGCGCCGCGCTGAACGCCGCCATCGGCGAAGTGACGCGCCAGAAGCCCAGCGAATACTGGATCGCGCTGCTGGAGGAGGCCGGCATCCCCTGCGGCCCCATCAACAACATCCGCGAGGTCTTCGAGGACCCGCAGGTGCAGCATCTGGGCATGGTGTGGGATGTGCCGCACGCCAAGCTGGGCAAGGCCGGCGTGGTGCGCACGCCGATCAACATCGAGGGCCATACACCCGGCATCCGCCGCGGCGTGCCGGGCCTGGGTGAGCATGCCGACGAAATCCTGGCGGAAGCCGGGCTGACGACCGACGAAATTTCCGCGCTGCGCGCCGGAAAAGTTTTGGGAGAGTGAGTGAGATGCAGTTCGCCGATGGAAAGATCCTGGCCCGCAGCGAAGGCGGCGTGGGCACGATCATCTTCAACCAGCCCGAGAAGCGCAACGCGATGAGCATCGCGATGTGGGACGGCATGGCCGAGGCGCTGGACATCTTCGCCGCCGATGCCGCCGTGCGCTGCGTCGTGCTCGAAGGGGCCGGCGGCAAGGCCTTCGTCTCGGGCGCCGATATCAGCCAGTTCGAGAAGAACCGCTCGGACGCCGATGCGCAGCGGCAGTACAACATCAAGACCAGCCATGGCCGCGAGAAGCTGGCGAGCTTCGACAAGCCGGTGATCGCCAAGATCCAGGGCTTCTGCATGGGCGGCGGCCTCGGCATCGCCATGTCCTGCGACATGCGCATCGCGGGTGCGGGCAGCGAATTCGGCATCCCCGCCGCGAAGCTCGGCATCGCCTATGGCTTCGACATGGTGACCAACCTGGTGAACCTGGTGGGCCCCGCCCATGCCCATTTCATCCTGATGACCGGTGGCCGGCTTGAGGCCGCCGAGGCCGAGCGCATGGGCCTGATCAACAAGCTGCACCCGGCCGAGTCGCTGGATGCCGAGGTGGCGAAGATCACCTCCACCATCGCGGTGAACGCGCCGCTCTCGCTGCGCGCCAATAAGCGCACGGTGCGCGCGGTGCTGGCGGACCGCGCGGATCGCGACATGGCCGCCATCGCCGCCAACCAGGATGCCTGCTTCGACAGCGCCGATTACCGCGAAGGCCGCCGTGCCTTCATGGAGAAGCGCAAGCCGGCCTTCACGGGCGCGTGAGCCCCCGCGCCGGGACCGCCCATGAAATTTTCACTGGTCTCGGCGCAATATCTCGTTAAGTTCCCGTTCATCTGCGAGTCTCCGCGGAGGGGAAAGTCACAAGGACAGGGTTTTGGACGGCACGGCGCAACCTGCACCTGATCAGCATGATGAACATCTCGCGCCGATTTCGCGAATCGTCACCGAAGTCGCGGCCCAGTTTCCCGGGGCGCGCATCACGCTGGGCGAGATGGCCGAGGCCTTTGGCGACCGCGCCTTCGGCCTGCTGATCCTGCTGCTCTGCCTGCCTTCGCTGCTGCCGGGCATGGCCTCGGTCTTCGGCATTCCGATGCTGATCCTGGGCGTGCAGATGGGCATGGGGCGGCGCGTGCCGAAGCTGCCGCGCTTCATCGCCCGCCAATCCATCAAGCGCGAGGACCTTCTGCGTCTCTCGGGTGCCTCTGGCTCCTCCTGGATCAAGCGGGTCGAGCAGTACGTGAAGCCACGGCCGGGCTTCTTCACCTCGCCGCTCGGCGACAAGATCGTGGGCTGGCTCACGGTCTATTCGGCCTTCATGCTCATTCTGCCGGGGCCGGGCACCAATGGCCCTCCGGCCTTCGGCACCATCATCATGGCGCTCGGCGTGGTCGAGGCGGATAACCGCGTCATCGGCATCGGCGCGTTGATGACGCTGCTGGGCTGCCTCTTCGCCACCTTCGTGATCGGCGCGCTGATCTGGGTGGGCATCCAGGCCCTTGGCTGGATCGTCTGAAGCGGTCTAGACTCTTCCCCATGTGAAGGTGACCCGATGAGGGTTGAAACGGGAACGCGCGACGCGCCGGCGGTCTTGCCGGTCAATCCGCGGCTGCCCCCGCAACTGTAGGCGGCGAGTTCCGGTCCAGATGCCATTGCTCCCCAAGTTCGGGGGTGAGAAGGCGGACCAGAGCATTGACCCGCGAGCCAGGAGACCGGCCTTCACAGAGTTGTTCTCGCGCGTACCGGGCGGGGTGCACCGGTGCCACGGACTTGTTCCGTTTGCGAGCTCGGCGCCAGCCGTCAGGCGGGGCGATTCTCCCGTTTGGCATGTCGTCACGCGCAACACGGGGGATTTCCCATGCGCCGTCTTTTGCTCAGCACCGCCGCCATCCTGGCGTCGGCAACGCCCATTCTTGCCCAGAATGCCGCACCCCGCTCGCCGGAGCAGGACCTGATCGCGGTTCCCGACACGATCGTCACCGCGACCGGCATCCCCACGCCGCTGGCCCGCGTGCCGGCCTCCATCACCGTGATCGACCGCAAGGCGATCGAGGAGAACGGCTTCGCCAATCTGGCCGAGGCGCTGGCCACCGTGCCTGGCCTGCGCGTCGCGCAGTCGGGTGGGCCGGGGCAGCAGGCCAGCGTCTTCATCCGGGGCAATTCCAGCCGCTCCACCCTCGTCCTCATGGACGGCGTGCCGGTGAACGACCCGTCGGACGCCAATGGCGCCTTCAACTTCGGCAATGAGACGCTCTTCGACATTGAGCGGATCGAGGTGCTGCGCGGCCCCTCCTCCTCGCTCTATGGCAGTGCGGCGGTGGGTGGCGTGATCAACCTGGTGACCCGGCGCGCGCCGCCGGACCGCCAGGTGATGCCCTATGGCGAGGTCGCCTACGGCTCCAGCAGCACGCTGCGCCTGGGCGGCGGCGTGGCCGGCACGGTAGGGAATTTCGACTATCTCGCCAGCCTGAACAACATCTCGACGCGCGCCTCGAACGCCACGGCCAGCCGCTTCTGGCGCACGCTGGGCGAGACGGATGGCTTCAACAGCACCAATGCCACGGCGCGGCTGGGCTACACCTTCACGCCCGGCACCCGCGTGGAAGGCCAGCTGCGCTGGCGCGAAAACACGATCGGCATTGACAGCGTGCCGCGCGACGACCCGAACTACACCGGCAATGACCGCCGTTGGATGGGCCAGATCCGCGGCGAGTCGAACCTGTTCGACGGGCGGCTGACCACGGGCCTGCGCCTCGCCGTCACGCAGGACCGGCGCACCTATTCCAACCTGCCCGACATCCTCAGCAGCGCCACCACGCAGGACTACTACCGTGGCACGCGGCAGAGCGTGGATTGGGGCAATGTGGTGCGCCTGCCGGGCTTCGGCCCCGCGACGGATGGCGCCGTCACCTTCGGCATCAACTACGCGCATGAGAATGTGACGAGCTTCGCCGGCAACGTGCCCTTCCGCTCCGTCACCAATGCGCAGCAGGACAGCACGGCGGGTCATGCGGCCATGCAGTACCGCTTCTGGAACGCCCTCGATGTCACGGGCGGCGTGCGCTACGATAGCGTGTCCGACTATGCCGGCTACACCAGCTGGCGCGTCGGCGCGGTGCTGGCGGTGCCGGAGACCGCCGTGCGCATCCGCGCCTCGGGCGGGACGGCCTTCAACGCGCCCTCGCTCAACCAGCGCTTCGGCGTGATCGGCAACACCTTCCGCGGCAACCCGAACCTGCAGCCCGAGACGAGCATCGGCTACGAGTTCGGCGCGGAGATGGACATCATCGCCTTCAACCAGCCGCGCTTCTCGACCGTCGGCTTCACCTTCTTCCAGCAGCGCGTGACGAACCTGATCAACTTCAACGCGGGCTTCAACACGCTGGTGAACGTGGCCAGCGCCAACATCAAGGGCGTGGAGCTGGCCTTCGCCCTTCGCCCGGCGCCCTGGCTCACCACCGACGTCGCCTGGACCATCACGGATGCGACGGATGGCCAGACCGGCGCGCCGCTGCCACGGCGGCCCGAGAGCATCGTCACCGTCTCGGCGCGGGTGGAGCCGTTGCGCGGCTTTGTCATCACGCCGCAGGTGCTGTTCACCGGCCGCTCGCCGGAGGGGGCCTTCGCCACCTATCTGAATTCGGGCGCGAGCGTGAATGCGATGCGCTACAACAAGTCCGGCACGCTGTTCAACCTGACGGCGACCTATCCGGTGCTGCCGCAGGTGAATGTCTATCTGGAAGGCCGGAACCTGACGGACAGCAAGTGGGAGCCGGTGAACGGCTTCCAGACGCCCGGCCGCAGCGTGATCATCGGCTCCCGCTTCGTGTTCTGAGGCTTGGCCAAAGGCTGGTCCTGGCCCCGTCGGCGCCAGGACCAGAACCGCCGTTGCAGGCCGGCGATCGTCCCGCGTGCCGAACGCCAGCCTTGCGGTTGCCCGGCGGCTTCTGTCGGCGGCGCGGGAGGGCGGCTTTCCGCCGCGCCAAGCCCAGGGGATGACCCACCTGCCGCGAGCGCGATTGCGCATGCTGCCGCCAATGACGCTGCCCCACGCCCTCCGCTTCGCCGAAGCTTCCGCCCTGGATGGTGACCTTCCATTGTGACGGGTGGGCGAAATGCACTGTGAGAAATAATTTACCTGAAAGGTAAAACAACTCTGCCTGGTAGGGGGAATGCATTTCTTGATTCGATCGCGCCGAAGTGCTACACTTATGTGGAAAATTATTTAAATATACACGAAGACACTGGGAGCAGGCGTTGAGTGAAGCGAGTCAAGCCGCTGTGAAGTGGGTTCGGGCCGAAATGCGCCCGGCGCTGGAGAGAAAATTCCGCTTTCAAAATCGGCTTTCAGCCTGGGGCTTTCTGGCGAAGATGTCCATCGTGATGGATACGGATGATTTTTACGTCGAATGGACTGGCAACAGGGTTAAAATCATCCTGACATGGGCCGAAGCGGAGCCAAGTGCCGAAGTCATTCAGTTGGCCGAAAAAATCAATGAAATACTCTGAGTTCTGATCACAGACCGCCTTATTGGGTTGGCCGTGCCGGCGGATTCATGACGTTCAAAGAAACCCAACCGGATCCACATCCACCTGGACCCGGACCTCGCGCGGAAGTTGCACGCGCGCGAGCCAATCCACCAGCACCGGTTGCACCTTCACGCCGCGCGCCGCCTTCAGCAGCAGCCGGTGGCGATACCGCCCGCGCAGCAGCGCGAGCGGCGCGGGGGCAGGCCCCAGCACCTGCAGGCCCTCGCCCACGGGTGCGGCCAGCCCCAACTCCCGCGCCCCGCGCTCGGCTGCGCGCGCATCCTCCGAGCTGATGATGAGGGCGACCAGCCGTCCATAGGGCGGCCAGTGGCCTGGCTCACGCTGCGCCGCCTCGGCCTTCAGGAAGCCCGGGAAATCATCGCGGATCAGCGCCTGCATCACCGGATGCTCCGGCGAGAAGCTTTGCAGCAGGACGCGGCCCGGCTTTTCCTCGCGCCCTGCGCGCCCGGCCACCTGGTGCAGCAACTGCATGGTGCGCTCACCCGCGCGCAGATCCGCGCCGCCCAGGCCGAGATCCGCATCCACCACGCCGACCAGCGTGAGATGCGGAAAGTGCCAGCCCTTGGCCACGATCTGCGTGCCGATGATGAGGTCCACCTCGCGATCCTCGATCTGCCGTGCGGCGGCGGCGGCCGCGGCGGGCCCGGGGATGGTGTCGCTCGCCATCACGAGCCGCCGCGCTTCGGGGAACAGCTCGGCCACCTCCTCCTGGATGCGCTCCACGCCGGGGCCGATGGGCACCAGCGAGTGCTCGGCGCCGCATTCCGGGCAGGCCGGCGGCGTGGGCGCCGTGTGGCCGCAATGGTGGCAGAGCAGGCGGCGTTGCGCGCGATGCTCCACCAGCCAGGCCGTGCAGTTCGGGCATTGCATGCGATGCCCGCAGGCGCGGCAGAGCGTCAGCGGCGCATAGCCGCGCCGATTGAGAAACAGCATCGCCTGCTCGCCCCGCGCCAGCGTCTCCGTCACGGCGGCGACGAGCGGTGGCGCGATGAAACGGCCGCGCTCGGGCGGGTGCTGGCGGAGGTCGATGGCGCTGACCTCGGCCATGGCGGCACCGCCATGGCGCACGGGCAGGCCGAGCCGTCGGTAACGCCCAGCCTCGGCATTGGCGACGCTCTCCAGGCTGGGCGTCGCGCTGACGAGGACGCAGGTGGCGCGTTCGAGGCGTGCGCGCACCACGGCCATGTCACGCGCGTGGTAGATCACGCCCTCCTCCTGCTTGAAAGCGGTCTCGTGCTCCTCATCCACCACGATCAGGCCGAGATCGGGGAAGGGCAGGAACAGCGCCGAACGCGCGCCGACCAGCACGGGCGCATCGCCCTCCGCCACCGCGCGCCAGGTGACGCGCCGCGTGCGCGATGACAGCTCGGAATGCCAGAGGGCGGGGGGTGCCCCGAAGCGGCGCTCGAAGCGCGCGAGCCATTGGGTGGAGAGCGCGATCTCGGGCAGCAGGACCAGCGCCTGGCGGCCCTGGCGCAGCGTCTCGGCGACCGCGTCGAGATAGACCTCCGTCTTGCCGGAGCCGGTGACGCCCTCCAGCAGCGTCACGCCGAAGCTGCGGGCGCGCACCGCTTCGCGAAGCGCGCCCGCCGCCTCGGCCTGTTCGGGGCGGAGCAGGGGCGGCGCGAAATCGGGCAGGGGGCGGGGGAAGGCGCTCGCGCGGCCCATCAGCGCCGGCTCGATCAGCCCGACCGAGGCAAGGCCCCGCACCACGCCGAGCGAGACGCCGGCCAGCCGCGCGATCTCCGTCCCTGGCATGGTTTCGTCACCCAGAGCGGCCAGGGCACGCGCGCGGTCGGGCGTGATGCGGGCCTCCGCCCCCGCCACGCGCCGCCAGCCGGCGGCCTGGGCCGGCGCTTCCAGGGCGGCCGGCGCGCTCATCGCCATCCGCAGCACGGCGCCGGGGGGTGAGAGGGTGTAGGCGGCGACCCAGTCCACCAGCTGGCGGAGCGCGGGCCGCATGGGGGGGGCGGGCTTCACCGCGATCACCTCGCGCAGGCGGCCCTCGGCCACATGCTCGGCGCCCGGCGCCTCGTCCCAGATGACGCCGAGCGAGACACGGCCGCCCAGCGGCACCTCGACGAAGTGGCCCGGGCCCGCCACCAACCCGGGCGGCAGGCGATAGTCATAGGCGCCCTCCAGCGGCAGCGGCAGCAGCACGCTGACCCGCTGGCCCGCGCCATCCGTTCCGGCCTTTCGGGATGGTGTCGCCATGGGCTATTCCCTTCGCGACGGGGCGGCCAATGGTCAATCCCCGGCCCCCGATTCGCCGCCAGCCAGGATACCCCCAGCATGAAGTTCTTTGTGGACACCGCCGATGTCGCCGAAATCCGTTCCCTCGTGGGCACGGGCTTCCTGGATGGCGTCACCACCAACCCGAGCCTGATCGCCAAGTCCGGCCGCAAGATGAGCGAAGTGATCGCCGAGATCTGCGCGATCACCGAGGGCCCCGTCTCGGCCGAGGTCACCGCCACCGATCACGAGACCATGCTGAAGGAAGGCCGCTACCTCCGCGGCATTGCGTCCAATGTCTGCGTGAAGGTGCCGCTGACCGAGGCGGGCCTGCGGACCTGCAAGGTGCTCTCCGACGAGGGCACGCCGGTCAATGTCACGCTCTGCTTCTCGGCCAACCAGGCGCTGCTGGCGGCCAAGGCGGGGGCGACCTTCATCTCGCCCTTCGTCGGCCGGCTGGACGATATCGGCCAGGACGGCATGGAGCTGATCGCCGATGTCGTGCAGATCTACGGCAACTACAATTTCAGGACCGAGGTGCTGGTCGCCTCGATCCGCCACCCCGTGCATGTGCTGCAATCGGCGAAACTCGGCGCGCATGTCGGCACCATGCCGCCGGCGGTGATCCGCGGCCTGATGAAGCACCCGCTGACCGATCGCGGCCTGGAGGCGTTCCTGGCGGATTGGGCGAAGACCGGGCAATCCATTTTGTGATGCCCTCAGACGCCGGGCGGCGGCTCCGCCGCCTTGGCTTCGGAATGCTGAAGCATTCCGCCGGGCCTGTTCGGCCCGGATTCTTGGAGGACGGCTCTTGTTCTCTTCGTTTGGTCTGGTCTCGCCGTGAAGGCGCCTGATCCCGCGGCGGTGGAGGCCTTCCTCCTCGCCCATCCGGACTTCCTCGCGGAACGGCCGCAGCTCTATGCCATCCTGACGCCACCCCGCCGCGTGCATGGCGAGGTGGTGGCGGACCATATGGCGGCGATGATCCAGGCCGGGCGGCAGGAATGGCGGGGGTTGCTGGAAGCCGGCCGCACGCGCGGCGCCTTCGCGGCCAAGGTGGCCGAGGCGGTGCTGGCGCTGCTGGCCAATCCCGATGCCGAGGACTGCCTGCGCCATGAATGGCCCGCGCGCCTCAGCATCGAATCCGCGCGCCTCGTCCCGCTCGTCCCCGGCCCTGCCTTGGTGCTGCGCGACGTCACGGTGGCCAGCGCCGCCCTGCATGGCGAAGCCGCAGCCCTCATCCAGCGCGAGGCGCTGCTGCGCGTCGGCGAGGCGACGCTGGCGCTGGGCGCGCGCGAGCCCGCCGATCTGCCGAACGAGCCGGAATCGCTGGCCTTCCTGGCCCGCGCCCTGGCCACCGCGCTGGCGCGATGACGGGAACATCCATCCACGCCCTGGCGGGCGACGCCGCCCGCGCCGAATTCCTCACCTGGCTCGCCACCGAGCGCCGCGCCAGCCCGCACACGCTCGAAGCCTATGGGCGGGATGTCGCGGAATTCCTGGGCTTCCTCACGAAGCACCAGGGCGCCGAGCCCGATCTCGCCGCACTCGGCGCGCTGAAGCCCGCCGATCTGCGCAGCTTCCTCGCGCTGCGCGCGCAGGAGGGGGCGGGCAATGCGACGCGGGCGCGGCAATTGGCCGCCATCCGCAGTTTCCTCCGCTTCCTGGCCCGCCGCCACGGCATCGCGCCGCTCGCCATCGCCGCCATGCGGGGCCCCAAGCGCGTGCAGCCCGTCCCCCGCGCGCTGAACCGCGCCGATGCGCGCGCCGCCGGCACCGAGATCGGCGATGTGCACCACCCCGAGCGGCCGGAATTCCAGGCGGCGCGGGACGTGGCACTCTTCACGCTGCTCTATGGCTGCGGGCTGCGCATCAGCGAGGCACTCGGCCTGAACGTCGCCGAGGCGCCGCTGCCGGGCAGCGATGCCGCGCTGCGCATCCTGGGCAAGGGCGGCAAGACGCGCCTCGTCCCCGTGCTGCCGGTGGTGCGCCAGGCCATGGCCGGCTGGATGCAATATCGCGGCGGGGCCGGGGCCGATGAGCCGCTTTTCCTGGGCGCCCGCGGCAAGCGGCTCGACCCGGCCGTGGCCCAGCGCACGCTGCGCGATTACCGCCGCCTGGCTGGCCTGCCCGAGCATGCGACGCCTCACGCCTTGCGCCATTCCTTCGCCACCCATCTGCTGGCGGGCGGCGCCGATCTGCGCGCGATCCAGGAATTGCTCGGCCATGCCAGCCTCTCCACCACGCAGCGCTATGTGGCCGTGGATGCGGAGGGCCTGCTCGCCACCTGGCGCATGGCGCATCCCCGCAGCGATTGACCGGCCCGCCAGCGGCGGTCAGACTTTGCGGCCCAACATGGAGGCCCCCTCATGCATCGCCGCGCGCTTCTCTCCCTCGTCCTGGCTCTTCCGGCCTCCATCGCCCTCGCCCACCCGCATCACGACCTGACGGCCGAGCGTGCCGGCCATATCGAGCAGCAGGTCATGGCCTTCCGCGTCGGCCTGCAGGCCGCGGCGCGCGAGCGGGATATGGCGAAGCTGCGCGACATGTTCGCCCCTTCCTTCACCCACACCCACACGACGGGGAAGGTGGATGGCCGCGATGCGCGCCTCGTCGCCATCCTGGCCGGCGAGCCGGTGATCGAACTCGCCGCCGTCGAGGAGCTTTCGATCCGCGTGCTGAACTCCGATGCGGCGGTGATCACCGGCCGCAGCCCGATCCGCAGCATCGCCGAGAACCGCGTCATCCAGGTGCGCTGGGTGCAGATGATGGCGCGGGTGAATGGCGAGTGGATGCTGGCCGCCAGCCAGGCCACGCGCGTGCCGGAAGGCGTGTGAGCGAGGCCCATCCCCGCGGCCTGAAGGCCCGCCTCCTCCATGAGTTGGAGCAATACGGGACGATCTTCGCCTATCTCTACGCCTCCTTCGCCGCCGTCATCTTCTACCGCGATGCCGTGCTGCAGGCGCAGGGCATCGCCTATGGCGCCTATGGCTTCGCGCTGGTGAAGGCGCTGGTGCTGGCGAAGTTCATGGTGCTGGGCCACGCCGCCCGGCTGGGTGAGCGGCTGCGCGGGCAGCGGCTCTTCGTGAGTGTGCTGTACCGCGCCTCGCTCTTCATGGTGATGCTCATCGCCTTCAGCCTGATCGAGGAGACGGTGGTCGCCCTGCTGCATGGCCGCGGCGTGGCGGAAGCCATCCGCGCGATGGCGGATGGATCGCTGCGCGAGAAATTCGCCTACGCCATCCTGCTCTGGGTGATCCTGCTGCCCTATTTCGTGCTGCGCGTGATCGGCGAGGTTCTGGGCAAGGGCGAGCTGAAGCGGATCTTCTTCGGGCGGGTGTAGGCGGGCGTCAGCGGTTGGCGCGCGCCACCACCGCCTCGAACAGCACCTGGCAGCCGGCTTCGGCTTCCTCGGGCAGGATGCTCTCCGCCTCATTGTGGCTGAGGCCATCCTTGCAGGGGGTGAAGATCATCGCCGCCGGCACGCGGCGCGCCACATAGACGGCGTCATGCCCCGCACCCGAGATGATCTCCCGCGCCGGATAACCGAGCCGCGCGGCGGCCTGGCGCACGAGGTCCACGCAAGCGGGATCGAAGGGCTGGGCGGGAATGTCGAAGAGCTTCGTCAGTTCCAGCCGGCAGCCATTCTGCGCGACCAGCGCCGCGGCCTCGTCCGGGAAGCGCGCCATCAGCGCCTGCACCTGAGCGTCATCCGGGTGGCGGAATTCGATGCTGAAGCGCACCTCGCCGGGGACCACGTTGCGGCTGTTGGGAAGGACCTGGAGCTGGCCGACGGTTCCGCGCCCGTCTTCCCCACGCTCGCGCATCAGCTCGTCCACCAGCGCGATCACGCGCGCGGCGGCCACCAGCGCATCGCGCCGGGTGGAGGGCGGCGTGGTGCCGGCATGGGCGTCCTGGCCGGTGATCACGGCGTCATACCAGACCTGGCCCTGCGCGCCGGTGACGATGCCGATCTGCTTGCCCTCGCGCTCCAGGATCGGGCCCTGCTCGATATGCAGCTCGAAATAGGCATCGGCCGGGAAGGGGGCGGCGGGGTGGGCGCCCTTGTAGCCGATGGAGTCCAGCGCCTGGCTGACATTGGTGCCCTCGGTGTCGGTGAAGCCATAGGCTTCCTCCAGCCCGAAGATGCCGGCCCAGACGCCGCTGCCCATCAATGAATGGCCGAAGCGGCTGCCTTCCTCATCCGTCCAGTTCACCAGCTCGATCGGCGCCTCGGTGGTGATGTTGAGGTCGTTGAGCGAGCGCATGACCTCGAGCCCCGCGATCACGCCCAGCGCGCCGTCGAACTTGCCGCCCGTCGGCTGGCTGTCGAGGTGGCTGCCCAGCAGCACGGGCAGGCGCTTCGGGTCGCGGCCCGCGCGCCTGGCGAACATGTTGCCCATGGCGTCCACGCGCATCGTCAGGCCCAGTTCCTCGCACCATTGGGTGAAGCGCTGGCGACCGGCCTTGTCCACCTCGGTCAGCGTCAGGCGCTTCACGCCGCCCTTGGGTGTCGCGCCGATCTCGGCCATGGCCATGAGGGTGTCCCACAGGCGTGGGCCGTTGATCTTCTGGTTCGTGCTCATGCCGGAAAGATAGCCGGAAATCCGCTGCCCGGAAATCGGCCATCCCTTGCCCCATGGCCGCGCTCCTGCAACTGATAGGCCATGGCACACGCACTCGACACCGCGACACCCGCCCTGCTCCGCAACTCCGATCTGGATCGCCCTGAGGTGCGCCAGGCGCGGATCGACCTGGCCGCCTGCTTCCGCATGGCGGCGAAGCTCGGCCTGCAGGAGGGCATCTGCAACCATTTCTCGCTGGTCGTCCCCGGTCGCGACGACCTGATGCTGGTAAACCCCTATGGCCATGCCTTCGCGGAGGTCACGGCCTCCAGCCTCGTCATCTGCGATTTCGAGGGACGCGTGGTGGCCGGGAACGGCGTGCCGGAGGCGACGGCCTTCTACATCCACGCCCGCCTCCATCTGAAGCATCCGCGCGCCAAGGCCGCGTTTCACACCCACATGCCCAATGCCACCGCGCTCGCGATGCTGGAGGGGCCGCCGCTCGTCTGGGCCGGGCAGACGGCGCTGAAATTCTACGGCCGCACCTTGGTGGACGAGGATTACAACGGCCTCGCCTTGGACGAGCAGGAGGGTGACCGCATCGCGGCCGCGCTCGGCGATGCCGATATCGTCTTCATGAAGAATCACGGCGTGATGGTGGTGGGCCCGAGCGTGGCCGAGGCCTGGGATGACCTCTACTACCTGGAGCGCGCGGCCGAGGTGCAGCGCCTGGCGATGACCACGGGCCGCGTGCTGAAGCCCGTGCCCGAGGCGGTGGCCCGCGCCACCTATGAACAGATGCGCGAGGGCGACCGCGAAAGCGCGCGCCTGCATCTGGAGAGCATCAAGCGGCAGCTCATGAAGGAGCAGCCCGACTTCGCGGATTGATGTGATGCCCTCAAGCGCCGGGCGAAGATGTTTTCCGCCCTCAAGCGCCGGGCGCCGCCTCCTGCGGCTTGGCTTCGCCGCGCGGCTGTTGCGCGGGGCGGTTGACCCAGTTGGGCGGCGCCGCGCGCCTTGCGCGCGGATTGGGCGTTGATGTGACCTCAGGCGGCGGGCGTGGGCCCTCAGTAGCGCTGCGCGGCCTCGACGGCGCTGAGCGCATCCAGGATCAGCGCCTGCTGCGTCGCACGGAAGCGCGCCTCGTCCCGCGTCAGGATCTGCGCGGTGATCTCGATGCCGATATTGGCGCGGCCGATCTCCGCCACATGCACGCGCGGCCAGCCGGGCGCGGTCTCGACCAGCGGCTCGGCCGCCACGCGGCGCTGGATTTCCTCGACCAGGGCCGCGATCCGCCCGGCCGGCATGTCGCGCGGCGCAGGCAGCGTGTGCTGGAAGATCCAGCGGTCCCGCGCCGAGAGGTTGGTCACATGCACCTTCGCGAGATCGGCATTGGGAATGCTGGTGAGTGAGCCGTCCGGCCCGCGGATCTGGCTGGAGCGCGGCCCGATCGAGATCACCACGCCGCGCGCCGTGCCGAAGGCGATGGTGTCGCCCACGCGGAAGGGCCGGTCGGCGAAGATGGAAATGCCGCCGAGCAGGTTCTCGACCGTGGCCTGCGCGGCCAGCGCCAGCGCCAGGCCGCCGATGCTGACGCCGGCCAGGAGGCCCAGCGCCGACACGCCCGCCTCATTGGCGCCGAGCACGATGAAGGTCGCCGCCGCCAGGAGCGAGCAGACCCGCGCCAGCAGCCGCAGCAGGTTCGCGTCATAGACCCTGGCCGGGAAGCTGGGTGCGGCGATGATCGCCTCCGCCACCAGCCAGCAGGCCGCCCATGCCCCCCAGGCCGCGGCCAGATAAAAGGCGAAACTGTTGAAGAGCAGCCCCGCATCGGACAGCCCGCCCACCAGCACGATGTGCCAGGTGATGAAGCGATAGGCGAGTTCGAGCAGCAGCATGAAGACCATGGCTGCCGAGAGCATCCCCAGATGCCGCCGCCATGGCACCGCGCCCTTGGTCATGCGCAGCACGACGCGCAGGCAGGCGAGGCCCAGCAGCACGGCCGTCAGCAGCGTGAGGAAGGTCAGCAGCACCTTCCAGGCCGGGGAGCCCAGCAGGTCCCATTGCAGCGGGCCCGGCAGGCTGGCCGGTGGCAGCCAGGCCAGCAGGGGGCCGGTGAAGCTGCGCTGGGCCTCGGCCCAGTCGGTGATGGTGACCGGCCTCAGCGGCGGCAGACCGTCCACGCCGGCGCGGAATTCCGGCAGCCGGGTCAAGGTTTCCGCCGAGAAGACCCAGTTCCGCCCGTCCGGCCCCTCGGGGACGCGGATCAGCCGGATCTCCGTGCCGGGAATGGCCCAGCGCGTCGCTCGCGGGTCCACTGGTGGGGTGGCGGGGTCCAGCTCGGGCAGGCGGTTCAGGATGTCGGCCAGCAGGCCGAAGGACATCGCGCCATGCTTGAGGCGCGTGACCGGCGGCGCGTCCCTGAGGTCGAGCAATTCGCGGCCCGCGCGGCTCAGCGCCCGGCTTAGCGCCACTTCCGTCGTGGTGCTGGGGGCGTTGAGATAGGCCAGGAACAGCGTCTCGACGCGCTTCACCTCGCCCCGGAATGCGGCCACGGTCGCCTGCGGGGTAGAGGTATCGAGCTCCGCCAGCAGCGCGGCGGAGGCCGGCAGGCTTGGCATGAGCCAGGCGAGCAGGAGAAAGACCCAGCGCTGCAAGGCCTAAGCCCCCCCCCTCGGTTTCTATTGCGGTCGATCTTCCGTCCGCACGCGGTGGTTGTCGAGCGACCTCAGCTGCGCCGGGGCGCCGGGCGCTTGTTGCCGGCATAGGGGCGCTTGGGCGGCCCCCCCGCGGGTGCGCCGTAAGGCGGGCCACGGCGGGCCGGGCCTTCCTGCGGGGCCTCGGCGGCTTCGACCTTGATGTGGGCATCGTCCCGGCCGGGCTTGGAGGCGGCATGGGCGAAGCGGGCGGCGGCATAGGGGGCCACCTCGAAGCGCGTCTCGCGGTCCAGGATGCGGATGCGGCCGATCTCCTCGCGCGTCACATGGCCGCGATGGCAGAGGAAGGGCAGGATCCAGCGCGGGTCGGCATCGTTGCTGCGGCCCACATTCATGCGGAACCACACGCCCTCGCCCACCTCGGTGGGCGCGGGCATGCCGCGGGGCTGCGGCTCGGGGCGGGCCTGGGCGGCGGCGAGTTCCTCGGGTGCCGGCAGGTGCGCCCGCAGCTGCTTGACCAGCGCGGCGGCGATCGCCTCGGCCGAGCGGCCTTCCAGCAGGCGGCGGCCCAGCGCCAGGTCCCGCTCATCGGCCTCGGCCTCCAGCATCTCGATGCCGGTGGCGAGGATGCGCTCGCCATCCTTGGCGTGGATGTCGTCCGCCGTCGGCGCGCCGGACCAGGCGGCCTGGAGCTTGGCGGCCTGCAGCAGGCGCTCCGCAATCCGGCGGCGGTTATGCGGGACGATCAGCGCCGAGATGCCCTTCTTGCCCGCGCGGCCGGTGCGGCCCGAGCGGTGCAGCAGGGTTTCGGGGTCATTGGGCAGGTCGGCATGGATGACGAGCGCCAGATCCGGCAGGTCGAGCCCGCGCGCGGCCACGTCGGTGGCCACGCAGACGCGGGCGCGGCCGTCGCGCAGGCCCTGCATGGCGCGCGTGCGCTCGGCCTGGGAGAGCTCGCCCGAGAGCGCCACGGCCGAAAAGCCGCGCTCCACCAGATTGCCGTGCAGGCGGGAGACGGCGGCGCGCGTCGTGCAGAAGACGATGGCGGTGCGCGGGTCGAGGAAGCGCAGGGTGTTCACCACCGCGCGCTCCATCTCGCCCGGCGCCACCGACAGCGCCCGGTATTCGATGTCGCTGTGCTGCTTGCCCTCATTGGTGGCCGCGATGCGCAGCGCATCCTTCTGGAAGCCCTTGGCCAGCTGCGCGATGCCGCGCGGCACGGTGGCGGAGAAGAGCAGCGTCCGGCGCTCGGCCGGCATGGTCTCGAGGATGGCTTCGAGATCCTCGCGGAAGCCGAGGTCGAGCATCTCATCCGCCTCGTCCAGCACCACGGCGCGGATGGTCTGCGGCTTGAGATTGCCGCGCTCCAGGTGGTCGCGCAGGCGGCCGGGCGTGCCGACGACGATGTGGGCGCCATGGGCGAGCTGCCGGCGCTCGGTCATCGGGTCCATGCCGCCGACGCAGGCGACGATGCGACCGCCCGCCTTGGCGTAGAGCCAGGTGAGTTCGACCTGCACCTGGAGGGCCAGTTCGCGCGTGGGGGCGACGACGAGGGCGAGCGGTGTCGCGGAATGGCCGAGGCGCTCGGCCCCGGCCAGCACCTCGCCCGCGATGGCGAGGCCATAGGCGACGGTCTTGCCGGAGCCGGTCTGGGCGGAGACCAGCAGGTCCCGCCCGGCGGTCGCGGGCTCCAGCACGGCGGCCTGCACGGCGGTCGGCTCGGCATAGCCGCGTTCGGCCAGGGTGGTTGCCAGCGGGCCGGCGAGGTCAGGGAAGGGCATGAGAAATCCTGGTAAAGCGTATTCAAGCCAGGCGGAACCGACTGGCATCGCAAAGCTGCGAGAAAACAAAGCTTGAGCCCGCTGTCGGGCTGGAGCGCAACGAGGCCGGCCCGGGCGCGGAGGCCTGTGGATAAGCCTGCGGGAGCGTAAAGGAAAGCGCAGATCTTGGGGGGGAGGGGTCCATCCCGGGCATGACGGCCTCCAATTATCCACATTTTCATTAATAATTTGGTCATGAATTCTTCCCGGGAACCCCAAAGATGCGGCCCGGCGAAGCCCCTAGGGACAGCGACATCATCCAGTCAGGGGAATGCGCATGTCCGGTCAGCTCACCACCACCACGGCCTTCACCCTCAACAATACGGGCCTTTCCGGCGGCAGCGCCGCAGGCTCGGAGGTGGTGGCGCAGGACGCCGTCCGTGGCCTGATCTATGTGCTGGGCGCGAATGGCGTGGATGCCCTGGATGCCGCCACGGGCGCGGTGGCCTTCTCCGTCCCCAAGAGCGCGGTGCAGGTGCCTGGCGGCGGTGTGGCCGCCTCGCTCGGCTCGGGCAATTCC
Organism: Acetobacteraceae bacterium; assembly: GCA_027488195.1. Lineage (GTDB taxonomy): Bacteria > Pseudomonadota > Alphaproteobacteria > Acetobacterales > Acetobacteraceae > Roseococcus. The sequence continues at coordinate 49,172 of JAIYCD010000258.1, forward strand.
GTCGCCATCAGCGGCAACAACCTCGCCATCGCCTTCGACGGCGCTCCGGCCGGCAGCAACGGCGCGGTCGCCGTCTTCACGGTGAGCGGCACGCCGGGCGCCTGGTCCGCCAGCTGGCGCGCCACGGCCAGTGTCGGCGCCATCCCCGACATGATCACCTTCACGGCCGATGGGACGCGCCTCCTGGCGGCGATCGAGGCCGAGCCGACCACCGGCTACGTGACCGACGCGCCGGGCGGCCTCGCCGTGATCGATGTGGCGAGCTGGACCTCCACCTTCTACGGCTTCGGCGCCTTCGACGCCCAGGTCGGCGCGCTGCGGGATGCGGGCGTGAAGA
>JAIYCD010000105.1 GCA_027488195.1 Acetobacteraceae bacterium
GCCAGTGTCACCGCCCGTAGGCGCATAATCGTCAGACACGTCGCTCTTCAATCCACGCTAGTGTTCGCAGCCAAACGGGATGCTGGGCCGGCGGAGTTCAAGCATGCCACCCCTGATTCCGAAATGCACGCAAAAACATCACCGGAATCGACGCGGCGAATAGGGCTCCGGCCGGATGGGCGGCGCCCTACCCGCCAGCAGCGCTACCAGCAGTGCGGCCGAGCGCGGTGCGGCCACCAGCCCCACATGCCCATGGCCGAAGCCATGCAGGATATCGGCGCTGGCCGAGGCCGGGCCCAGGCAGGGCAGGCCATCGGGCATGGAGGGGCGATGGCCCATCCAGAACTTCACCCGCTCAGCCGGCAGGTAGCGCGGCAGGCCGGGGAAGCTGCGCAGCAGATGGTCGCGCAGGATTTCCGCACGCTTCCAATTGGGAGCGGCCTCCAGTCCCGCAATCTCGACCTGGCCCGCGACCCGCAGCCCTGTCTCGGTCCAGGTCAGGCTCATCTTGCCGTCGGACGGCATCATCGGCGTGCGCGGCCCGACCTCGGCATCGGCGATGACGGCGTGGTAGCCGCGCTCGGTCTCGAGCGGCAGGTCGTCGCCGGCCTCGCGCGCCAGGGCGCGGGAATAGGCACCGGCGGAAATCACCGCCTTCTCGGCCGGCACCTCGCCCTGCTCGGTGCGGATGGCCCGGAGGCGACCGCCCTCGATCACGAAGCCCGTCGCCCGCGCCTTCACGCGCCGCATGCCCTGCGCCTCGGCCTGGGCGATCAGGGCGGCGACATAGGCGCCGGGATTGCGGCAATGCCCCCCCTCCTCCACCAACACGCCGAAGGTATAGCGGCGGTCAAGGTCGGGTTCGCGCTGGCGGAGTTCGTCCTCGCTCAGTTCCAGCCATTTCACGTCCGTCTCACGCCGCACGCGCCAGGCCAGCGCCTCGGCCTCGAAATCGGCGCGGCTGGGATAGATATAGAGCAGGCCGCGCCGCTCGATCAGGTGGCCCACGCCTGCCTCCTCGGCCAGCGCCGCATGAAGCTCCGGCGCGCCGGCGACGAGGGCGCGGAGCGCGTGGCCGGTCTTCATCACCCGCGCCTCGGTCCAGCCGGCCAGCAGGTAGCGCACCAGCCAGGGCGCCACTTTCGGCAAGTAGCTCCAGCGGATGGCGAGCGGGCCCAGCGGGTCGCTCAGAAACTTCGGCAGCTTCTTCCAGAGTCCGGGGACGGCCGGCGGCACCACGCTGGACGGGCTGAGCCAGCAGCCATTGCCGTAGCTCGCCGCCTGCTCGCCACCGGGCGTCTCGGGTTCGATCAGCGTGACGGTGAAGCCCGCGCGCTGCGCCGCCAGCGCCGTACAGGCGCCGACGATGCCGCCGCCCAGGATGGCGACATGCATCAGCGTCTTCCCGGATCGTTGCTCGTCAGCAGCGAGACATGCGCCGAGACGACCCGCCAGCCAACATCCGGCAGGCGCACCATGATCTTCGTCTCACGCCCGACCAGCCCGGTGCCGACGCGCTCATATTCGAGGTGCGTGCAGGCGAAGTCTTGGCCGAAGCTCGTGATGTGGACCTTTCGTTGGACGCGCTGCGCATAGGCCTTCACGCTGGAGCGGAAGGCGCGGATCGCCTCGATCCCGTAGAGGATCTCGGTGATGCCGAATCGCACCGTGCGCGGGTCGGCCCAGAAGATGCTGTCGAGCACCTCGGTGCGGTTGTTCATCAGCGCGTCCTCATAGGTGTCGAAGACGGCGCGGGCTTCGGCGATGACGCCGGGATCGTCGAGTTTCATGCGGATCATGCTTGCGCCGGACGCGCCGAACCGCAAGCATGCGGCATGCGATTTTCGATCCTGGCGGCCCTCGCCCTGCTCTCGATGCCCGCCGCCGCGCAGAACCTGAACGAGGCCGAGGCGCGCCACATCCTGCAGACGCCGCTGAGCGCGCTGGTGGGGGCCAGGGAGGCGGAACGGGTGCAGCACATCGCTGTCGCGAATGGGCTGCTGCGCTTCTGCCGCTGGCGATGGGAGCCGAATTTCGACCGGTTGATGGAGCAGCACCGGCAAGGGCAGAACCGGCCGGAAGCCGAGATGCAGCGCCTGGTCGTCTGGCACGGCTATTGGCAGGGCCAGGCGCAGCAATTCGCACGCCAGGAACGCCCCGCCTGCGACGACGCGTTGCGGGCCAGCCTGCGTGACCAAGTGGCCTCAGCGCTGCGGGCCGGCCCGCAGCGCTGAAACCGGCTCAGCCCGCGGCGGCGACCGCGCGCTTGGCCATCACCGTCACCAGGTGCGCGCGATATTCGGCGCTGCCATGGATGTCGCTGTTCAGCCCATCGGCCGCCTGCTTCACACCCGCCACCGCATCAGCCGACCAGTTGCGGCCCAGCGCCGCTTCCATGTCGCCCTGCCGGAACACGCAGGGGCCCGCGCCGTTGATCGCGACGCGCAGGCCCATCGGGCCCTTGGAGATGAAGGCGCCGGCCATGACATAGCGGCTCGCCGGGTTCTTCAGCTTGGCGTAGCCCGCCTTCTCCGGGATCGGGAATTCGATGGCGACGAGGATTTCGCCCTCCTCCAGCGCCGTCGTGAACATCCCCTGGAAGAAGTCGTCGGCCGCGATCTTGCGCTTGCTGGTATGGATGGTCGCCCCAAGGCCCAGCACCGCCGCCGGGTAATCCGCCGCCGGGTCGTTGTTGGAGACGGAGCCGCCGATGGTGCCGCGGTTGCGGACCTGATTGTCGCCGATATGGCTCGCCATGTAGGCGAGCGCCGGAATGGCGGCCTTCACCTCGGCGCTGTTGGCCACGTCCACATGCTTGGTCAGCGCGCCGATCACCAGCGCATTGCCCTGGCGCTTGATGCCCTTCATCTCGGCAATGCCGGAGAGGTCCACCAGTGCGGAAGGCTTGTTCAGCCGGTGCTTCAGCGCCGGGAGCAGCGTGTGCCCGCCCGAGACCGGCTTGGCGTCGGGGTCGGCCGCCAGCAGCTTCACGGCGTCGGCCACGGAGGAGGGCTTATGGTAAGCGAAATCATACATGGTCGGGGCTCCTCAGACTGTCTTGCCGTGAATGATGGACCAGATTTTCGGCGCTGTCGCGGGCATCTCGACATGCTCGACGCCATAATCGCGCAGCGCATCCACCACGGCGTTGATGACGGCGGGCGGTGAGCCGATGGCCCCCACCTCTCCGCAGCCCTTCACCCCCAACGGGTTGTGCGTGCAGAGCGTCGTGTGGGTTGCGACACTGACGGGCGCCAGATCGTCGGCGCGCGGCATGGTGTAGTCCATCATCGAGCCGCTCATCAGCTGGCCATCGGCATCGTAGATGCAGGCTTCCAGCAGCGCCTGGCCGATGCCCTGGGCAACCCCGCCCTGTACCTGGCCTTCGACGATCATCGGGTTGATGACGCGGCCCACATCATCCACCGCGGTGAAGTTCACCATGGAGACGCGGCCCGTCTCGATCTCGATCTCCACCTCGGCGATGTGGCAGCCGCCGGGATAGGTGAAATTCTTCGGGTCGTAGAAGGCGGTCTCCTCCAGCCCGGGCTCGATCTCGTCGATCGGGTAGTTGTGTGGGACATAGGCCGCGAGGCTGACATCGGTCAGCGACTTCGTCTTGTCCGTACCGGCCACGCGGAAGGTGCCGCGGTCGAACTCCACATCCTCGACCGCCGCTTCCATCAGATGGGCCGCGATCCGCTTGCCCTTGGCGATGATCTTGTCCATCGCCTTGTCCATGGCCGAGCCACCGACGGCGAGCGAACGGCTGCCATAGGTGCCCATGCCGAAGGGCACCTTGGCGGTGTCGCCATGCACGATGTCCACATTGGCAATGGAGACGCCGAGCTTGTCGGCGACCAGTTGCGCGAAGGTCGTCTCATGGCCCTGGCCATGGCTATGCGCGCCCGTCAGCACGGTGACGGAGCCCGTCGGATGCACGCGGATTACGCCCACCTCATAGAGGCCGGCGCGGGCACCCAGCGAACCCACCACCGCCGAGGGCGCGATGCCGCAGGCTTCGAGATAGGTCGAGATGCCGATGCCACGCAGACGGCCGCGCAGCTTCGCCTCAGCGCGCCGCGCCTCGAAGCCGGCCCAATCCGCCGTCTTCAGCGCCTGCTCCAGCGTCGAGAAATAATCCCCGCTGTCATACTGGAGCGCCACCGGCGTCTGGTAGGGGAAGGCATCGGTCGGGATGAAGTTGCGGCGGCGCAGCTTGATCTTGTCGAAGCCGCATTGCTTGGCCGCGACGTCCACGAGCCGCTCGATCAGGTAGGTCGCCTCGGGGCGTCCCGCGCCGCGATAGGCATCCACCGGCACCGTGTTGGTGAAGACGGCCTTCACCTCGGCATAGATGGCGGGCGTCGAATACACACCGGCCAGCAGCGTGGCGTAGAGGTAGGTCGGCACACAGGGCGCGAAGGTCGAGAGATAGGCGCCCATATTGGCATGCGTGTCCACGCGCAGCGCGAGGAAGGTGCCATCCTTGTCCAGCGCCAATTCGGCACGCGTCACATGGTCCCGCCCATGCGCGTCGGACATGAAGGCTTCTGTGCGATCCGCCGTCCATTTCACGGCGCGGCCGAGCTTGGCGGCGGCCCAGGTGACGATCGCCTCCTCGGCGTAGTGATAGATCTTGCTGCCGAAGCCGCCGCCCACATCTGGCGCCACGACGCGCAGCTTGCTCTCGGGGATCTGCAGCACGAAGGCGCCCATCAGCAGCCGGATCACATGCGGATTCTGGCTGGTGGTGAAGAGCGTGTGCTCGCCCGTGGTGGTGTCGTAATCGCCGACGGCGCAGCGCGGCTCCATGGCATTGGGCACGAGGCGCTGGTTGGTCGTCTCGAAGACCACACGATGCGCCGCATTGGCGAAGGCTGCATCCACCATGGCCTTGTCGCCGATATGCCAGTCGTAGCAAATGTTGCCGGCCACATCGTCATGCACGCGCGGTGCATCCTTCGCCAGGGCCGCCGTGGTCTGGCTGATGCCGGGTAGGACCTCAAACTCGACAATGATGGCCTCGCCCGCATCCCGCGCCTTTTCGCGAGTCTCGGCGATGACGACCGCGATGGGGTCGCCCACATGGCGCACCTTGCCCTCGGCGAGGACGGGGTGCTTCGGCTCCGCCATCGGCGTGCCATCCTTGTTGTGGATCTGCCAGCCGCAGGGAATCCCGCCAATGGCGGCGAGGTCGGCGCTGGTGAAGATCGCGACCACGCCGGGCATGGCGCTGGCGGCGGCCGTGTCGATGTTCAGGATGCGCGCATGGGCATGCTGGCTGCGCAGGATCCAGGCATGCGCCTGGCCCGGGCGGTTGATGTCATCCGTGTATTGCCCGCGGCCTGAGAGAAAGCGGAGATCCTCCTTGCGGCGGACGCTCGCACCAATGCCTTCGAACGGCGTGACGACGTTCATGCCAAGATCTCTCCCTATGATGGGCCGCGGCTTTGGCGCCGCTTATGCCCCTTGTCGACTTACTCCGCTTACTCCGCGGCGGCGGCGATGCTCGTGCGCTTGCCGTGCATCACATCCTGCGCGGCCGCGATGGCCTTCACGATATTGTGGTACCCCGTGCAACGGCAGAGATTGCCCTCCAGCCCCTCGCGGATTTCCTGCTCGGAAAGCCCCTGCGGGTTCTTCGCCACGAGGTCCACGGCCGACATCACCATGCCCGGCGTGCAGAAGCCGCATTGCAGGGCGTGATACTCGCGGAAGGCTTCCTGCATGGGGTGGAGCGTACCGTCGGCCTTGGCCAAGCCCTCGATGGTCGTGACGGAAGCGCCCTCGCACATCACGGCGAGCGTGGTGCAGGACTTCACGCTCTGACCGTCGATATGCACGACGCAGGCGCCGCACTGGCTCGTATCACAACCGACATGGGTGCCGGTGAGGCGCAGCTTCTCGCGCAGCAGTTCGACCAGGAGGGTGCGGCCCTCGACTTCGACCGTGTGCGACTTGCCGTTCACCGTGAGGGTAACCTGCGGCATGAACCGTCTCCCGTATTTGCGCTGCGTTGCCATGGAGCCTCGCCAATGTGGCGCGAGGCGTCAAGCGTTGGGTTGTTTCGTCTCGGTGATGGGGGCCGGCTGCTCGATGACAAGCAGCTTTCCGCGGGTCAGGAGCATGAGGAGGCCGAGCAGGGGCATGCCCACTAGCCAGATTGCCCAGAGCACGCCCAGCGCCCCGGCCCCGAACATCATGGCGCCGGCCGCCACCTCCTCATCCTCGGAGAAGACGAAGCGTTGCAGGCCCGCACAAGTGCCAAGCATGAGCAGCGGCGGGACCAGCGTGACCAGCCAGAACCCCCACTTCACGATGCGGCCGAGCAGGCCCCGTGGCGCGCGCGCCAGGAAACGGAGAGGCTGCTGGCTCAGGCGTCGGCCATCCGGAAGGCGGTCGGCGGGGCCTTGTTCAGCAGCGGATTCTCGGATGCCGGCAGGTCGTGCAGGTGGCAGGCCGAGAGGTGCCCGGTGCCATCATCGCGCAATTCCGGCTCGTCCTTGCGGCAGCGGTCGAAGGCGTAGGGGCAGCGGGTGTGGAAGCGGCAGCCCTTGGGCGGGTTGATCGGGCTCGGCACGTCGCCCTGGAGCACGATGCGCTCGCGCAGGGCGCCGGGCACTGGGACCGGCACGGCCGAGAGCAGCGCCTCGGTATAGGGATGCCGCGGCGCGCCGAAGAGCGCCTTGCGATCCGCGACCTCGACGATCTTGCCGAGATACATGACCGCGACCCGGTGCGTCATATGCTCGACGATGGCGAGGTCATGGCTGATGAACAGCATGGCGAGGCCGAGTTCCGACTGCAGGTCCTGCAGCAGGTTCACGATCTGCGCCTTCACCGAGACGTCGAGCGCCGAGACCGCCTCGTCGCAGACGATCACGTCGGGCTCGGCGGCGAGTGCGCGAGCGATGCAGATGCGCTGGCGCTGCCCGCCCGAGAATTCATGCGGCCAGCGGTTCACGGCATCGCGCGGCAGGCGGACCTTGTCCATCAGCGCGCCGACGCGCTCATCCACCTCGGCCTCGTTCTTGGCCAGGCCGAAATTGCGGATGGGTTCGGCCAGGATATCGCGCACGCGCATGCGCGGGTTGAGCGAGGAGAAGGGGTCCTGGAAGACCACCTGGATCTGCCGGCGCAGCGGCCGCAGGGTGCTGGTGGAGAGGTCATCGATCCGGCGATTGTTCAAAACCACCTGGCCGGCCGTCAGCGGAAACAGCCGCAGCACAGCCTTGCCGACGGTGGACTTGCCGCAACCCGATTCGCCCACGAGCGAAAGCGTCTCCCCCTTGTTGATGTGAAAGGAGACGCCGTCCACCGCATAGACATAACCCACGGTGGTGCCGAGCAGCCCGCCCCGGATGGGGAAGTGCTTCTTGAGGTCCGTGACCTCGAGGATGCGCTCGCCGAGCTTCGCGTGTGCAGGGTGTGTCATGCTGCGACGGAACCTTCGACCATGGCGTAATGGCAGGCGGCAATGTGGCCGGGCGCCTTTTCCTGTAGTGCGGGAGCCACCGCGCGGCAAAGATCGGTGACGGCGGGGCAGCGCGTGGCGAAGACGCAGCCGGGAATCTTCTGCTTGAGGCTCGGCACCAGGCCCGGAATCTCGGCAAGCCGGGTGGTGTGGCCGGTGAGAGAGGAACCCAGCTTCGGGACGGAACCCAGGAGCCCCTGAGTGTAAGGGTGCCGCGGGTTGCGGAACAGATCGACCACCCCCGCCTCCTCCACCTTCTTGCCGGCATACATGACCACCACGCGCTCGGCCACTTCGGCCACCACGCCCAGGTCATGCGTGATCAGCACGATGGCGGCACCCACGGTGTTCTTCAGATCCTTCATGAGGTCGAGGATCTGCGCCTGGATCGTGACGTCGAGCGCGGTCGTCGGTTCATCGGCGATCAGCAGCTTCGGGTTGCAAGCGAGCGCGATGGCGATCATCACGCGCTGGCGCATGCCGCCCGAAAGCTGATGCGGATATTCGCGCACGCGCCGCCCGGGCTCGGGGATGCCGACCAGCTTCAGCATCTCGACCGCGCGATCCTCGGCCTGCTGCTTGGAAAGGCCCTGGTGCAGGCGCAGCGTCTCGCCGATCTGGCGCCCGTTCGTGAGCACCGGGTTCAGCGAGGTCATCGGCTCCTGGAAGATCATGCTGATCTCATTGCCGCGGATCGCGCGCATCTCGCGGTCCGAGCATTTCAGCAGGTCCTTGCCCTGGAACTTGATGGCGCCGGCGATCTTGCCCGGCGGCTCCGGGATGAGGCGCAGGATGGACATGGCGGTGACGGATTTGCCGCAACCGCTCTCGCCCACGATGGCCAGCGTCTCGCCCGAGCGGACATGGAAGCTCACGCCATCCACGGCGCGGTTCACGCCGTCCATGGTGCGGAAATGGGTCTGGAGGTTTTCGACCTCCAGGAGGATTTCGCGATTATCCGGCATCTGGTTCGTACTCACAGCTTGGTCGCCAGACGCGGGTCGATGCTGTCGCGCAGGCCATCGCCCAGCAGGTTCACCGCGAGCACGGTGACCGACAGGAAGATCGCGGGGAAGAAGACGATATAGGGCTTCACCTGCCAGAGCGCGCGGCCCTCCGCCATGATGTTCCCCCAGGAGGGGATGATCGGCGGTGTGCCCGCGCCGATGAAGGAGAGGATCGCCTCCGTGATCATCGCGGCCGCGCAGATGAAAGTGGCCTGCACCGTCAGCGGCGCCAGCGTATTGGGTAGGATATGCTTGAAGATGATGACCGGCGTCTTGGTGCCGGACGCCACCGCCGCCTCCACATAGGGCTGCTCGCGCAGCGAGAGCACCACGCCGCGCACCAGGCGCGAGACGCGCGGCACTTCCGCGATGGTGATGGCGAGGATCACGTTCTGCACCGAGCCGCGCGTCAGCGCCATCAGCGCGATGGCGAGCAGGATGGGCGGGATGCTCATCATGCCGTCCATGACGCGCATGATGATGCTGTCCGCCAGTCGGCTAAAGCCCGAGATCAGGCCGATGGTCAGCCCGATGATCGAGGCGAAGAAGGCGACCGAGAAGCCGACCAGCAGCGAGACCCGGGCGCCGTAGAGCACGCGGGAGTAGACATCGCGCCCCAGCATGTCGGAGCCGAACCAGAATTCCGCGCCCGGCTCCCGCGTGCGAAGCGCCGGGGCCAGGGCCGTCGGGTCCTTCGTCCAGAGGAAGGGCGCGAAGACCGCGACGAACAACATGACCAGCAGCAGCCCGCCGCCGATCGCGATCGTCGGATAGCGGCGCAGGTAGCCGATAAAGCCGCGGCGCGGCTTTACATTGGAAAGGATGTCCTGCGTCGGCTGCGCGATGGCGAGGCCGGGCGGGATCACGAGGCCGGGCGGCAGACCCGGAGGGAGAGTTGCGGTGCTCATCTGGCCTCCGATGACTGAAGCGCGGTCTTCGCGCGGAAGGCTGAATCGGCGGCCATCAATAGCGAATCCTCGGGTCGAAGAGGGTGTAGAGCAGGTCAATCACGAGATTGACGAGCACATAGACGAAGCTGAACAGCAACACGACGCCCTGGATCACCGGGTAGTCGCGCCGCAGGATGGCATCCACCGTGAGTCGGCCGAGGCCAGGGATGGCGAAGACGCTCTCCGTCACCACGGCGCCACCGATCAGCAGCGCGATGCCGATGCCGATGATGGTCACGATAGGCACGGCCGCATTCTTCAGCGCATGCAGGAAGAGGATGCTGCGCTGCCCAGCCCCCTTGGCGCGGGCGGTGCGGATGTAGTCCTGGCTCAGCACCTCCAGCATGGTGGCGCGGGTGATGCGGGCGATGAGCGCGATATACACGCCGCCCAGCGCCACCGCCGGCAGGATCAGGTTTTCCATCCAGGGGAAGAAGCCCTGGTTGAAGGGCGTGTAGCCCTGCACCGGCAGCCAATCGAGCTCGAGCGCGAAGATGAAGGCCAGCACATAGCCCACCACGAAGACCGGAACCGAGAAGCCCAGCACCGCGAAGGCCATGACCAGCCGGTCAATCGTCGTCCCCTGCTTCCAGGCAGCGACGACGCCCATCGGCACCGCGATGGAGACGGCCAGGATCAGCGTCACGATCATGAGCGAAAGCGTCGGCTCGATGCGCTGCGCGATCATGTGGCTGACCGGCAGGTTGGTGAAGATCGAGGTGCCGAGATCCCCATGCATGATGTCCCAGACCCAGGCGCCAAAGCGCACCAGATAGGGACGATCCAGCCCGAGCGAAGCGCGGATGCGCTCCACGTCGTCCGGGGTCGCCTGGTCACCGGCGATGACCGCGGCGGGATCGCCGGGTGCCAGGTAGAGCAGCGAAAAGACGAAGAGGGCAACGACCGCCATGACCGGGATCGTCGCCAGCACGCGCCGGATAATATAGGCCCACATTCAGCAATTCCCCCAACGCGGCGAGCATGCTCCGCCGGGACGCTTTGTGGCGTCCCGGCGGAAAGACCGCAAGCCGTGCCGGCCTTCCGACATCACGACTTGGAAACGCCCCAGAACCAGGGCAGCGGACCGGAGACGATGCCCGAGACATTGCTCCGCCACGCCTGATAGGCGCGGTAGAAGCCGGTCGGCACGAAGGGCAGGCTTTGGCAGGCGGCGACATTGATCTCGTCGCAGGCGGCCTTTTCCTGGGCCGGGGTCGTCGCCGCGAACCACTTGTCGCGCCCCGCTTCGATCGCCGGGTCATTCGGCCAGCCGAACCAGGCCTGGTCGCCCGTGGCGCGCAGGCCGAGATAGGCGGCGGGGTTGGTGCAATCCGCCCCGGCGAACCAGGTGAAGAACACGTTCCAGCCACCGCGGTCGCGCGGCTCGCGGCTCGCGCGGCGGGCGCCGACCGTGCCCCAGTCGGTCGCCACGTAGTCAACATTCATGCCGATGGCGCGCAGGGCCGCATTGGCCACCTGCCCCATGGCCGAGAGGGCCGCGATGTCCTGGCCCACGATCATGGTGACCGGCTCATTGTTGTAGCCGGCCTCCTGCAGCATGCGCCGCGCGGCCGCCGCATCCCGCGGACGGGAGAGGATTTCGCCACCCGCCTCGGAATAATTGGGCGTGTCGGGGGTGAAGAAGCCGTTCATCTGCTTCCACAGCGCGTCGTCATTGCCCACGACAGCCCGCATGAAGTCCGGCTGGTTGAGGATCATCGCGACCGCCTGGCGGATGCGCGGATTGTTGAACGGCGCGTGCAGGTGGTTGAAGCGGAACACGCCCACATTCCCGAGCGGGTCCGCCACGTCGATCCGGACATTGCGATTGCGCCGCAGCACGGGGATGAGGTCGTTCAGCGGCGTTTCCCACCAGTCCACCTCGCCCGACTGGAGGGCGGCGCCCGCCGTCGCGGCATCGGGCTGGATGATCCACTCGACGCGGTCCACCATCATACGCTTGCCGCCGGAGAGCCAGTTCGGCGCCTCGGTGCGCGGCACATATTGCTCGAAGCGGCTCCAGGTCGCGCGCGCGCCGGGCACCCATTCGCTGCGGTTGAAGCGCATCGGGCCGGAGCCGACATATTCCGAGATCTGCTGGAACGGATCGGTCCGCGCGATGCGCTCAGGCATCATGAAGGCGACCGGCGTGTTGTTCTTGCCCAGCGCCAGCAGCATCTTCGGGTAGGGCTGGCGCAGCACCCAGCGGAAGGTGCGGTCATCCACCGCCACCAGTTCCCGCTGGATGGAGCGGATCATCTGCCCCATGCCGTCGCGGACCGCCCAGCGGTTCAGCGAGGCCACGCAATCCTGCGCACGCACCGGCTCGCCATCATGCCAGCGCAGGCCCTCGCGCAGGCGGAAGGTCCAGGTCAGGCCATCGGCGCTGACCGTCTCGCTCTCCACCATCTGGCGGCGCGGAACGAAGGTGTTGTCGATGCCGTAGAGCGTGTCCCAGACCAGCATGGACGCGTTGCGGACGACGAATTGCGTGCCCCAGATCGGGTCGAAATTCGCGAGGTTCGCCTGCGGCACGAAGCGCAGCGTGCGCGCGGCGGCGCCCTGGCTCATCGCCGGGGCCGAAAGCCCCGCACTTGCAGCCGTGGCGACCACACCGGCCTGAAGAAAGCTTCTACGCTCCATACTCAATCTCCCTTGATCGCCCACCCTGCTGAAGGCTTGGGCGAAATCTGCATCAGCCTTGAGCATCGCGCCAGCCTCACCGGGCCGCGCGGCCCCTCACCCGTCTTAATTAGCACACTCCGTGCCACTCAGGCGCGCCGCACGCCCCAGAACAGCGCGGGGCCGCCACGGACCACATCCGTGATGCTGCGCCGCCAAGCCTGCGGGGGCCGCACCAGGCCCAACGGAATGAAGGGAACCTCCTGCCAGGCCACGCGCTGGATCTCCTGCGCGACCCGCCGCGCGGTTGCGCCGTCGGGCGCGGTGAACCATTCCTCGCGCAGCTCTTCCAGCCGCGGCATGGTGGGCCAGCCGGACCAGGCGGCCGCGCCATGGCCGCGCAGCGGCTGATGGCTTCCCGGCACCGAGACGTCCAGCCCCTCCCAGGTGGTGCAGAAGGCGCTCCAGCCCCCCTGCTCCACCCCGTTGCGGTTGGTGCGGCGCTGGATCTGCGTGCCCCAGTCCATCGCCGGGAAATCCACGTTGAACCCCACACGACGCAGCAGGTCGGCCGCGACTTCGGAAAGGTTCTGCAGCACCGGCAGGTCGGTGGCCGACATCAGCACCACGCGCTGCCCGGCATAGCCAGAGGCGCGCAGTGCCGCCCGCGCCGCATCGAGACTGCGCGGCCCCGAGAGGACCTCAAGGCCCACATCATTGGCGAGTGGCGTGCCTGGCGTGAAGACGCCGGCCGGCACCACGGAGAGAGCTGGGTCCGTGCCGATCGCCGCGTTCATGAAGTCGCGCTGGTTGATGGCGGGCAGCAGCGCGCGGCGCACCGCCACGTCATTGAAGGGCGCATGCAGGAAGTTGAACCGCAGCACGCCGAGATTGCCGGCCGGGTTCACCACGCCGATCTCGATCTCCCGATTCCGGCGCAGCAGGGGCAGCAAGTCCGGCAGCGGGGTTTCCCACCAATCCGCCTCGTTGTTCTGCAGCGCGGCTCCGGCCGTGGCGGGGTCGGGCATGATCTTCCACTCGACGCGGTCGAAATTCACCCGCTTGGCACCGGCCAGAAAATCCACCGGCTCCTCGCGCGGGCGATAATCGGCGAAGCGCTCATAGACGGCGACGTCGCCCGGCCGGAACAGATCCTGCCGGAAGCGATAGGGACCGCTGCCTGTCGCGTCCGTGATCTGCGTGAACGGATCCGTCCGCGCCACGCGCTCGGGCATGATCGCGCAGATATTGGCGGATGGCTTGCCCAGCGCCCAGGCCAGGCCGGGCCAGGGGCGCTTCAGCCGGATGCGGATGGTACGGTCATCTGGCGCCGCGACCTCGTCGGCAAGCGCGTCGAGTCGCTGGCCGAGCACGTCTCGCTTGGACCAGCGCAGGATGGAGGCAACGCAGTCCCGCGCGCGCACCGGCTCGCCATCATGAAAACGCAGGCCCTCACGCAGGGTGATGGTCCAGGTCAGCCCGTCATCGCTGATGACATGCCCCTGCGCCATTTGCGGGCGCACCTGGTAGTCGGCGCCCAGGCCATAGAGCAGGTCATAGATCATCAAGCCGTGATTGCGGACGATGACGGCCGAGCTCCAGACCGGATCGAGGCTGGCGAGATTGGACTGCGGGATGAAGCGCAGCAGGCGCGCATTTGCCTGGGCGCTGGCGAGCTGCGGCGCGGCCATGAGAGAGGCCGTCCCGGCCAATGCCGCGCGGCGGGAAATCTCGTTCATGTCTTGCTGATGTTCCAGAATACGGTGGCGGGCGCGCGGAAGACGCCCTGGATGTTGCGGCGCCAGGCGCTGGGCTGCCAGTAGTAGCCGAGCGGCATGTAGTACATCTCGCGCATGGCGGCGCGGTTCAGCGCCTCTGCGATGCGCCGGCCTTCCGCCGCATCGGCGCCCTTCTCCACCCATTCGCCGCGCAGGCGCTCGACCTCCGGCACATCCGGCCAGCCGAACCAGGCACTGGGCCCATTGGCGCGGAGGAACAGGTGAAACACAGGCAGCGTGAGCGACTGGCCGGAGGCGGTGGTGTGGATCACGCTCCAGCCGCCGCGCTCCACCGGCTCACGGCTGGCGCGGCGCTGCACCAGCGTGCCCCAATCGGTGGAGACGACTTCGAGATTCATGCCGAGCCGCGTCAGGATGTCGGCGGTGACGAGGCTGAGCGCGTTGATCTGCGGGTAGTCGCCCGGCGTGATCAGCACGACCTTCTCGCCATTGTAGCCGGCCTCGCGAAGTGCCGCGCGGGCACGCTCGATATTGCGGGTCTTGAGCGTCTCGCTGCCGGTCTCGTTGGCCAGCGGCGTGTCGCAGGTGAAGACGCCCTCGCAGACGCCCCAGCCCGCCTGGTCATTGCCGGCGACGGCGCGCAGATAGTCGCGCTGGTCCACCGCCATGGCGACGGCGCGGCGGATGGCCGGGTTGTTGAAGGGCGGCTGCAGCGTGTTGAAGCGGGCGATGCCATAGGTGCCGTCCAGCAGCCGCTGCTCGACCACCACCTGGCGGTTGCGGCGCAGCAGCGGCAGCAGGTCATGCAGCGGGTATTCCCAGTAATCCTGCTCACCCTGGTTGATCGCGTTCGCGCTGGTCGCGGAATCCACGATCACCGTCCACTCGACGCGTTCCATGCGGGGAATGCGCCCGCCTGCCAGGCCGTCCACCGGCTCCTGCCGGGGAACATAGCGCTCATTGCGTGCCCAGACCGCCTTCTGGCCGGGATTCCACTCGCCGGGGAGGAAGCGGAAGGGGCCGCTGCCCACCGTCTCGCGGATCTGCTGGAAAGCATCTGTCTGCGCGATGCGCTCTGGCATGATGAAGCAGGGGAACTGCGTCTGCCCAAGCGCCAGCGTCAGCAGCGGGATCGGGCGGTGCAGGCGGAAGCGGAAGCGCCGGTCATCCAGCGCCGTGATCTCGGCCACGGCCGGCCAGAGCACCTGCATGAAGGGATCACGTCGCGCCCAGCGGTTGACCGAGGCCACGCAATCCCGCGCGCGGACCGGCTCGCCATCGTGGAACACGAGGCCGTCACGCAGGGTGAAGATCCAGCTGAGCTGGTCATCCGCCACGGTCCAGCCTTCGGCCATCTGCGGGCGAATGGCGCCCGAGGCATCCTGCGCGCAGAGCTGGTCGTAGATCATGAAGGCGTGGTTGCGGGTGACCACGGCGGTGGTCCAGACCGGGTCCACGCTGGTCAGGTTGGCTTGCGGAATTACGCGCAGCGTCCGCGCCGCCGCCGATTGCGCGCCCACCACGCGGGGGGCGGCGACACCGGCCGCGACACCCGCCATCACGCCACGTCTGCCGAGTGTCATCGCCATATTCTCCGTTGATGGGTCAGCTGCGCTGGATGCCCCAGAAAAGGGCCAGCCCGGGCACACGCCCGTTCAGGTTGTTGCGCAGCGCCGTGATGGACATGTAGGCGCCGACCGGGATGTAGGGCAGGTCCTCCATCGCGACCACCTGCATCTCGCGCGCCAGGCGCTGCTCGGTCGCGAGGTCGGGCGCGTCGAACCAGGCGTCGCGCAGCTCTTCCAGCCGCGGGATGGTGGGCCACCCGAACCAGGCGTTCGTGCCATTGCCACGCAGCGGGAAATGCGCCGCCGGATTGGCGAAGTCGAAGGAGGAGAAGGCGGTGAAGAGCATGCTCCAGCCGCCACGCTCCACCGGCTCGCGCGAGGTGCGGCGCTGCACCGTCGTGCCCCAGTCGGTCAGCAGGATGTCGGCGTTGAAGCCCAGCCGCCGCACGAGGTCGGCCCCCACCTGCGTCATCGCCGAGGGCGCCAGGATGTCGGTCGGGCCGATCAGGCGCATCTGCTGGTTGGTGTAGCCCGCCTCGCGCATCAGGGCGCGCGCGCGATCCACGCTGCGGGGGCCGGTGAGCGGGCCGATCGCCGCGTCATTGGCGAGCGGCGTGCCGGGCGTGAAGAAACCGACGCCGGTGCGGTAATCTGCGGCGTTGGTGCCGACGACCGCGCTCATGAAATCCGCCTGGTTGATCGCGGGCAGGATCGCCTGGCGCAGGCGCTTGTTGTCGAAGGGCGGATGCAGGTGGTTGAAGCGCAGGATGCCGGTGAGTGGCAGCGGGTCGATCGCCTCGAGCTTCACATTGCGGTTGCGCCGCAGCAGTTGCTGAATCTCGGGCGGCGGCTGCTCGTACCAGTCGATCTCGCCCGTCTGGAGGGCCGCGGCCGAGGTCGCGGCATCCACGATGATGTTCCACTCGACCCGGTCGAAATGCGTGACCTTGGGGCCCGCCGTCAGGCTGGGCGTGCCACTCGCGATCGGGACGTAGTCGGCGTTGCGCGTGTACACCACACGGCTGCCCGAATTGTATTCGTCCGCCTTGAAGCGGAAGGGCCCGCTGCCGATCGCCTCGCGTACCTGCTGGAAGGGGTCGGTCCGGGCCAGCCGCTCGGGCATGATGAAGGCAGGGCTGTTGGACACCTGCGCAAGGGCCGCAAAGAGCAGCGGGAAGGGCTTCTTCAGGCGGAAGACGATGCGCTTGTCATCCACCACCTCCACCGCATCCGTCGCGGCGGCAAGCTGCTGGCCGAAGGGGTTGCGGCGCATCCAGCGCGTGAGGCTGGGCACCACATCCTGCGCGCGCACCGGTTCGCCATCATGGAATTTCAGGCCGTCCCGCAGGGTGATGGTGACGCGCTTGCCGTCCTGGTCCACCACATGGCCCGCCGCCATCTGCGGCTGTGGGCGGAACTCCGCATCCATGCCGTAGAGGCTGTCATAGATCATGTGCCCGTGGTTGCGCGTGATGTTCGCGGTGGTCCAGATCGGGTCGAGGCTGGTAAGATTGGCCTGGGGGACGAATTTCAGCACGCGGTTCTGCGCGGGCTGCGCGAGCGCCGGGCCCGCCAGCGTGGCGGCCCCCATGGATGCAATAAGATCACGGCGCTTCATGACGTTTTCCTTACGGCTCGCGGACCGTGATGCACCCGGCCGGCTGAAACCAAGCTGAATGATCCTGTATCAGAACAACACATCGGGCAGCCAGGTCGCGAGCGCCGGGAACATCACCACAAGAATGATCCCGATGACCTGCAGGATCACGAAGGGTGTGACGCCGCGATAGACGTCGCGCGAACTGACCTCGGGCGGCAGCACGCCTTGCAGGTAGAAGAGCGTGGGGCCGAGCGGTGGCGTCAGGAAGCTCGTCTGCAGGTTCATCGCGATCAGCACGCCGAACCAGATGGGGTCAATGCCCATCTGCAGCAGCACCGGCCCCACGATGGGGACCACGATGATCACGATCTCGACGAAGTCCAGCGGGAAGCCCAGGATGAAGATCACCAGCATCACCGCCGCCAGCGCGCCGTATTTGCCGCCGGGAATCACCTCCAGCACGGCGCGGATCATGTCATCGCCACCCAGGCCGCGGAACACCAGCGAGAAAAGGGTCGCGCCGATCAGCGTGGCGAAGATCATCGCCGTGACGGACATGGTGGCATTCGAGACCTGCCCCAGCATGCCGCCCCGGAAGGCCCGGCGCAGCGAGACGATGATGCCCCAGGCCAGCCCCACCCCCAGCACCGCCGCGGTCCAGACCGCGATGCGGTCGGCCAGCGGCGCCTCCTGCCGGCCGATCCGCAGGTCGAACATCACGCCGAGGCCCACCATGGCGACGGCGCAGATGGCGGCCAGGTAGATCGGCCAGGCGCTGTCCTCGCTGTTGCGAAGGCCGGCGAGCAGCGTGGCGCCGACGGCGCCGACGGCGGCGGCTTCGGTGGGCGTCGCGATGCCGCCCAGGATGGAGCCCAGCACGGCCACGATGAGCGCGATGGGCGGAATCAGCGCCCGGGCGATCTGCGCGCCGCTTACCGCGTCGCGCTCGGCCTGCGGAATGGCAGGGCCGACCTCCGGCTTCAGGTAGCAGAGCGTCACCTGATACAGGATGTAGATGCCCGCCAGCATGAGACCCGGGATCATCGAACCCGCGAAGAGCTGGCCGACCGAGATGGTCTGGATCGAGAAGAGCCCCTGCGCCAATTGCGCCTGCTGATAGGCCGAGGCCAGCACCTCGCCCAGGATGACCATGACGGTGGAGGGCGGGATGATCTGGCCGAGCGTCCCCGCCGCGCAGATGCTGCCGCAGGAAAAACCCGGTTCGTAATTGCGCTTCATCATGGCCGGAAGCGCGATCAGCCCCATCGTCACCACAGTGGCGCCGACAATGCCGGTGGAGGCCGCCAGCAGCGCACCCACCAAGGTCACGGAAATGGCGAGCCCGCCGCGCACCGAGCCGAAGAGCCGCGCCATCGCCTCCAGCAATTCGGGCGCGATCTTCGACTTCTCGAGCATCATGCCCATGAAGACGAAGAGCGGGATGGCGATCAGCACCTCGCTCGTCATCGTGCCGAAGACGCGCTGCGCGAGCGCGCCCAGCATGAAGGGATCAAAGGCGCCGAAGAAAATGCCGAGCCCCGCGAAGATGATGGCGCAGCCGGTCAGGATGAAGACGACGGGAATGCCGATCATGATGAGGGTGCAGAGCGCCACCATCATCATGACGTCCAGGATGGAGCCGATCTCGGAGGGGCTCATCCTTCACTCACCGCCTGGCGCCAGGGAAACAGCTTGTCGGTGGCGCCGGTGATGACACCGACCGCGCGGATCATCACCGAGACGGATTGCAGCGCAAGCAGCCCCGCCATCACAAGGATCAGCGCCTTGAGCCACGGCGTGAAGGGAAGCCCGCCGACGGCCATCGGCCCCTCCCCCATCATGAAGGAGCGGGAGACGTAGCCCCAGCTGGCCCAGACCAGCAGCCAGCAGAAGGGCAGCACCGCGACCACCACGCCGGCCAGATCCACCCACGCCTTGGTCCGTTCCGACCAGTTCGCGTAGAAGAAATCCACCCGGACATGCGCGTCCAGCAGATAAGCGTAGCCGATCGCCAGCATGAACAGGAAGGCGTGCAGATAGATCACGCCTTCCTGCATCCAGACGAAGGACGAGCCATAGGCGTAGCGCAGCACCACCACGGTGAACTGCACCAGCACCAGCGCGACGGCGAGCCAGCGCGCTGAAAGACCGATGGCGCGGTTCAGCGCATCGGCCCCGTCGGCGAGGCGCAGCAGCAGGCGCAAGGCGCCTACTGGCCCCAGTTGATCGGCAGCGCGCGGGCCGCGTAGTTCCCCGCATAGGATTGCAGCATGTAGGCCTGGCTGCGGTTGCGGAA
>JAIYCD010000216.1 GCA_027488195.1 Acetobacteraceae bacterium
CGCGCTCGATCTCGTCGATGCGTTCGACATCGGCGGCGCCCATGGCGGCCACGCGGGGTGCCCCGCCCTTTCGGATGGAAAGGGCCGCAGTGGCAGGGATGGTGCCGATCTCGGCCATCGCCTCGGCGGCCAGCGCCTCGATCTCGAACCAGATGCGATACCGCGTCTCGGGGGACCAGATCTCGGCCATGGCGGGGCGGGAATAACGGGGGACCATCGGAGCCTCTCAACAACGCGCGCGGCAGGTTTGCCGCCTGCGGCAAATCCGGACAAGCGGGCTTGGCGTGCGCCGCGTCCTCTGTCAAAGAAGCAACAATGCCAAGGAAAGCCTTGGATTACAAATAGTTTATTTGGAAGGGCGCGCCCATGCCGGATTGGTTCGTACCGCTGATGCAGGTCCTGATGATCGACATCGTCCTCGCGGGGGACAATGCGATCGTCGTGGGCATGGCCGCTGCGGGCCTGCCGCCCGAGCAGCGCAAGAAGGCGGTCCTCTGGGGCATCGCCGCGGCCACGGTGATGCGCATCGCCTTTGCCAGCATCACGGTGCAGTTGCTGGCCATCACCGGCATCACCCTGGCGGGCGGCGTGCTGCTCGCCTGGGTCTGCTGGAAGATGTATCGCGAGCTGCGCAGCGGCGGGCATGACGTGCCGACCGAGGGCTTCGACGAGACGACGACCAACCCCGACGGCTCGCCCCGCAAGACCATGCGCCAGGCCATCACGCAGATCCTGATCGCCGACATTTCCATGAGCCTGGACAATGTTCTGGCCGTGGCGGGTGCCGCGAAGGACCATCCCTATGTGCTGATCGTGGGCCTTGCCATCTCGGTCATCCTGATGGGCGTCGCCGCCACCTTCATCGCGAACCTGCTGAACAAGCATCGCTGGATCGCCTGGGTCGGCCTGCTGATCATCATCTATGTCGCCGGTGACATGATCTGGTCGGGCACGCATGAGGTGGCGGACCGCCTGCCGGAGGCTTATGCCTTCCTGCTGCTGCCGCTGGGCTACCTGGCGCTGCCGGGCGTCTTCCCCGCCTGGATCTGGGCGGGTGCGACGCTGCTGCAGGTGGCGGTGATCGCGGCCCTGGGGGCGCTGGTCGTCGAGGCGGTGCTGCGCGCCCGCAAGGGCGGCGACGCGCCCCGCTCGGGCCACGGGACGCATCACAAGGCGGAGTGACCGGGCGTCCATCCCAGGGCGCTGAATGACGCATGCGGGATGACAGGCGAATGACCATTCCGCAAAGACAGGAGACGGCGGGGCGGTCTAGCTTTCGGGCAATCCAAGTTGAGGAAAGCACGAAAACATGGACTTCGCCGCCTTCATGGCCGATTGGAACTGGGTCGTCCTGACCGAGATCCTCGGCGTCAATCTCATCCTCTCCGGCGACAACGCCGTCCTGATCGCCCTCGCCGCGGCGGGCCTGCCGGCCGAGCAGCGCTCCAAGGCCATCCTCTTCGGCATGGTGCTGGCGGTGGTGCTGCGCATCGTGCTCAGCCTCGGCGCCGTCTACCTGCTGGCCATTCCCGGCATCATGCTGGCGGGCGGCCTCGTGCTGCTCTGGATCGCCTATGGCTTCTTCAAGGAGCTGCGCCAGAAGGACAAGGACGAGGCCTCCGGCCACCATGCCGAGGCCGAGCCCAAGACCATGGCGGTCGCGTTGCGCCAGATCGTGATCGCGGACGTGTCCATGAGCCTCGACAACGTGCTGGCGGTGGCGGGTGCCGCCCATGGCAACACCTCGATGCTGATGATCGGCCTGCTGATCTCCATCCTGCTGATGGGTGTCGCGGCCACGCTGATCGCGCGCCTGCTGGAGAGCTTCCCGATCGTCGCCTATATCGGTGTCGCGCTGATCGTCTTTATCGGGGTGGAGATGATCTACGAGGATGTGCATCGCTTCATGAGCGGCGGGGCCGCGCATGGCGAGTATCGCGAAGCGCCCACGCCCCTGGTACGGATTGGTTGATGCGAAAACTCTCTCTCCTGATGCTGGCGGGCCTCGCGGCCTGCGCGACCGAGGGCGCCGACGCGCCGGCGGCCGGGCCGGTTCCCGTCGTCTCCGCACCGCAGCGCCTGGCCGAGCGCCTGCCGGCCCAGGCCGGCAGCTTCCAGCGCGGCACGACGGCCAATATCGACCAGCCGCTGCCGGGCGTGGAAGTGCCCTATGCGACGGCCGGGCGCACGGCCGCGGGCTTCGTGCAGGTGCTGCGGCCGCCTTCCGTCGCCCCGCCCGATGGGCCGGGCAGCCTGGTCGTGCAGGAGGAATACCAGCGCGTCGTGGCGGCGGCGCAGCGTGGCTCCGGCCCGCATCGCCGGCTGCGCCTGGTACAGGAGAGCGACCAGCCGCCGGGCGCGCCGCTGTTCCGCTGCGCCGACCTCGAGGGCGCCTATGGCCGCACGGCGGTGACCAGCACCACTTGCGTGGGGGCCGCGGGCGGGCAATTGCTGCGGCTTCGCGTCTCCATGCCGCGGCGGGATCCTCCGGCCGCCGATCCGCGCGCCTTCATCCAGGACATCACGGCGGCCCTGCGCGCTCCGGGCGGCTGAGAGCGTCAAAAACTCCTGATCCGCTCATAGAGCGGCTTCAGGAGGAAGGGGCTGAGAAACAGCGGGAACTGGCACAGCACGCAGAAGAGCAGGATGCCGGGATCGGTGTTCGCGGGCAGCACGGCGAGGTACAGCGCCATGTTCCTGTTGCCGGCCAGAAGTCCGGCCGAGAGGGCCAGCTTCTGCCCGAAGCCCGTGAAGGCCAGCGCCGTCGCGGCATTCATCGCCAGCGTGCCGCCAAAGGCCATGGCGACGCCCGTCAGGATGAAGCCCGGCTCGACCATGAGCCGCGCCAGGACGCCATCCATCACGCCGAAGCCGTAGAAGACCACCAGCAGCACCACCGCCCCATCCACCGCGCGGCCCCAATGGTTCAGCTGCGCCGGCGCCACCACGCGCCGGATGCCGATCGAGATCACCAGCGGCAGCAGCACCACCAGCCCCAGCCGCAGCATCAGCCCGGTCATGGAAATGGCGAGGTCGATTCCCAGCAGGCCGAGCGCCAGGGGCGGCGCCGTGATCGGAATCAGCAGGATGGAGAGCACGGCCACCACGAAGGCGATCTCGCCATCCAGCCCCACCATCCGGGCAAAAGCCGGCGAGGAGGTGGCGGCGCAGCCTGTCGCCACGATGACCAGGCCATTGGCCAGCGGACCATGGATGCCGAGCGCTGTCAGCAGCGCCCAGGCCAGAAGGGGTGTGGCCACCAGCAGCCAGACGAGCAGCGCCGCCACCAGCAGCGGGCGCCGCAGATAGGCGATCACCTGGCCCGGATCCACCCGCAGCAGCACCAGCACCATCAGGATGAAGACCACGGGGGTGATGACGTCCCGGAAGAGCGCGGCCAGCGGCGGCAGGAACAACCCGGCGAATATGCTGCCGGCCAGCAGCGCTGCCCCGTGCAGGGCGGACCATTCCAGGAAGCGGCGCGTGCGGTCCAAGGGGCTCGACATGGTTGGTGGCGTTCGCCGGATGTTCTATAGGCCTTGGCGTGTCCGCACCATACGCCCCAAACCCCTCCCCAGGGGCCGCCCCCCCTGCCGACTATCTCGCCCGGCTGAACCCGGAGCAGCGCTCGGCCGTCGAGACGCTGGACGGGCCGCTGCTCGTCCTCGCCGGCGCCGGCACCGGCAAGACGCGGGTGCTCACCACCCGATTCGCGCATCTGCTGATGACCGGGCGCGCGCAGCCGCACCAGGTGCTCTCCGTCACTTTCACCAACAAGGCGGCGCGCGAGATGCGCGAGCGTGTGGGCGCCATCCTGAACCGCCCGGTCGAGGGGCTGTGGCTCGGCACCTTTCATGCGCTGGCCGCGCGCATGCTCCGCCGCCACGCGGAGCTGGTGGGCCTCACTTCCAGCTTCACCATCCTCGACACGGATGACCAGACGCGCCTGCTCAAGCAGGTGATGGAAGCCGAGGGCGTGGACCTCAAGCGTTGGCCGCCCAACGGGCTGATGGGCATCATCCAGCGCTGGAAGGATCGCGGCCTGACGCCGGACCGCATCCCGGTGGCCGAGACCTCGGACTACGCCAACAACCGCGCGGAAAAGCTCTATGCCGCCTACCAGGCGCGTCTGATCACGCTCAATGCCTGCGATTTCGGCGACCTGCTGCTGCACATCACGGAAATCCTGCGCACCAATAGCGAGGTGCTGGCAAGCTATCACCGCCTGTTCCGCTACATCCTCGTGGATGAGTACCAGGACACGAACCTCGTGCAGTATCTCTGGCTGCGGCTGCTGGCCCAGGGGCACAAGAACATCTGCTGTGTCGGCGATGATGACCAGTCGATCTATTCCTGGCGTGGCGCCGAGATCGAGAACATCCTGCGTTTCGAGCGCGACTTTCCCGGCGCGCAGGTCGTGCGGCTGGAAAGCAATTACCGCTCCACCCGCCCCATCCTCGCCGCCGCCGCGGGGCTGATCGCGCGCAATGAGGGCCGCCTCGGCAAGACGCTGCGTTCCGGCCGCGCCGATGCCTCGGGCGAGCGGGTGCGCGTCGTCTCCCTGTGGGACAGCGAGGAGGAGGCCCGCATGGTGGGCAGCCGGATCGAGGAGGCGCGGCGCAACGGCCAGAATCTCGGCGAGATCGCCATCCTGGTCCGCGCCGGCTTCCAGACCCGCGCCTTCGAGGAAAGGCTGATCACGCTCGCCATCCCCTATCGCGTCTTCGGCGGGGCCAAGTTCTACGAACGGGCCGAGATCCGCGACGCCATCGCCTATTTCCGCGCCCTGTCCCAGCCGGCCGATGACCTCGCCTTCGAGCGCATCGTGAACACGCCCAAGCGCGGCCTGGGCGACACCGCCATGGCCGCGATGCACAAGCTGGCGCGCGAACAGGAGATGCCGCTGCGTATCGCCGCCCAGCGCCTGTGCGAGACCGATGCCATCCGCCCACGGCCGCGCGCGGCGCTGCGCGAGTTGCTCGAGAACCTGACGCGCTGGAACGCCGCGCTGGAGCGCGAGGGCCATGTCGTCATCGCTGCCCAGGTGCTGGAGGAGAGCGGCTATATCGACATGTGGAAGGCGGATCGCAGCATCGAATCCGCGGGGCGGCTGGACAACCTCAAGGAACTCGTCCGCGCCATGGGGGATTTCCCGACGCTCGGCGCCTTCCTGGAGCACATCGCCCTCGTCATGGAGAATGACGACAATTCCGAGGGCCAGAAGGTCGGCATCATGACGCTGCACGCCGCCAAGGGCCTTGAGTTCGACATGGTCTTCCTGCCGGGCTGGGAGGAAGGGCTCTTCCCCTCGCAGCGCAGCCTGGATGAGGGCGGCGCCAAGTCGCTCGAAGAGGAACGCCGCCTCGCCTATGTCGGCATCACGCGGGCGCGCAAGCACTGCATCATCAGCCATGCGGCGAACCGGCGCATCTATGGCAACTGGGTCAGCTCCATCCCGTCCCGCTTCCTGGATGAACTGCCCGAGAGCGAGGTGCTGCGCGAGGGCGGCGTGACGCAGGCGCCGCGCATGCCCTCCAGCGTGTTTTCAGCCGGGCTGCCGCTCGCCTCCCAGCGCCGCCCGCGCGTGATCGAGGCCGGCGCCTGGGAGGTTGACCAGCGGCCAGAGCGCGAGCGCGCCTTTGCACGCGGCGCGCGCGTCTTCCACGCCAAGTTCGGCTATGGCCGCGTGCTGGACGTGGATGACGACAAGCTGGAGATCGAGTTTGAAAAGGCGGGCGTGAAGCGGGTGCTCGACCGCTTCGTGGAGCCCGCCTAGCGCCCGAACTTCTTCTGCCCCGCCACCCAGGTCTCGCTCACCTTGATGGCGGCGATCTTGGTGGGGTCCACCGTCAGCGGGTTCTCCTCCAGGATGGTGAAGTCCGCCTCCTTGCCGCGCTCCAGCGAGCCCAGGCGATCGGCGAGGCCGAGCTGCCGCGCGGCGTCCAGCGTCACGGCCTCCAGCGCGCGCCGCACGGGCACGGCCTGGTTGGCGGCGATGACGGAATT
The DNA here is from genome assembly GCA_027488195.1 of Acetobacteraceae bacterium. Classification (GTDB taxonomy): domain Bacteria; phylum Pseudomonadota; class Alphaproteobacteria; order Acetobacterales; family Acetobacteraceae; genus Roseococcus. The sequence goes on from JAIYCD010000216.1 coordinate 6,007, forward strand.
GTCCACCTCGCAGATGCGCGTGACCGCCGTCTGCACCAGGCGCAGGCTGCCCAGCGGCGAGCAGGGGCTGTCCGTGTGCAGCGTGAAGCGCACGCCCTCGCGCATGCAGTCGCCGGCGGGGTCGGCGATGGCGGTGCGGGCGGGGCCGAAGATCTGGTCCCGATAGGCGGCGCCGTAGAGCGTCACGTGGTTCATCAGGAAGCTCGGCTCGACATTGAGGCGCTTCATGCGGGTGATCTGGTCCTGCCGCAGGATGGTCGCGTGCTCGATGCGGTTGATGCCGAAGGCGGCCGAGCTGCCATAGGCGGCCTCGATGCCATCGAGGGCGAAATCGATGGTCTTGTCCCCGTTGCAATGGATCAGCACGGGCATGCCGGCGGCCTGCACGCCGGCCACCATCTGCTTGATCTGGTCGGCGGTGAAATTGGGCTCGCCCGTCGCCGTGCCGCCCAGATAGGGCACCGTCTGGCCGCCGGTCATGGTCTGGTTCGAGCCGTCGCCCACGATCTTCACGCCGTAAAGCATGAGCATCGAGTTCGGCAGCTGCGCCGCGCGCGGGCCGAGGCCGAGGTGGCGATAGGGTGCGAAGCCCGCCATGTCCTCGTACATCAGGCTGGCGCTGAGGCGCAGCGGCGCCGTGTTCGAGATCTGGCTGAAGCCTTCGATCCACTCCGACTTCATCGTGCCGGGCTCGTGCAGCAGCGTGTTGCCGGTGGCCGCCGCCGCCTGCATGTAGCGATTGACCGCCTGGGCCGCGAGCTGCGGCGTGATGCGCGGCAGGCCGACCGAGATGACCCGCAGCATGGCGGCCATCTCGAAGATGCGGCCGTCCAGCTTGCCGTCCGGCCCGCGTCCGAAGCGGCTGCCGCCGGGCATCGGGCCCACATCTTCCGGGATGTTCGCGGCGCGCAGCGCCTGGCTGTTCACGGCGGCATCATGGCCGTTGGTATACCAGACGAAGATGGGCTGCGTGGTCGAGACGCTGTCCAGCTCCGTCCGCGAGAGGTCGCCGCCCTGCAGCAGGTTGTCGAAGTTGGACGCCATCACCCACTGGCCTTCGGGCGTATTGGCGGCGATCTGGCGCAGATTGGCGATGAGATCCGCGCGGGTGCGGTTCCGCAGGTAGCCCACATCCGTCAGCAGCTCGAGGTAGAGCGAGGAGAGGGCCGTGTGGTTGTGCGGGTCGATCAGGCCCGGCAGCAGGGTGCGGCCCTGGAGATTGACGATCCGGGTGTCGCGCGTCGCCATCGCCATCACATCGGCCGCGGCGCCGATGCCCACGATGCGGCCGCCGCTGACGGCCACCGCCTCGGCCGCGGTGTCCCCAGCCATGGTGACGATGTTGCCGCCCCGGAAGATGGTGTCCACGCCGGCGGCTGCTGCCGCCCCGGTAGTCGCCCCTGCTGCCTGGGCGCGCGCGCCGCGGGCGGTGGGAACGGCGGAGCCGGCCACGCCCGCGGCCGCGACCGCGGTCGCCATGAAGCCGCGGCGGGTGGGCGGCTTGAACAGGCTGGAATAGCCCCCGGGCTGCGTGAAGAGAGAGGGATGGGCGATGAGCGGGTTGACGCAGGCGCGGCACATGGCGGTGGCTTCCTTCAGCCGTTTTTGCGGGCCCGATCGGTAGCACAAGGCCGGCCCGCATGTCTGCGGACGGTAGTCGCGCGCACCAGGCTCAGGCAACAGCCCGATGATATGGCATACGCGACTTGCATGACACGCAATTCAGCAAAGCGGAGAGAATTTGTCATGCTTGGAGGCGAAAGTGGCGGAGCACCGCCGCGATGGCCTGGATACCTTGGCGTGATGCATGTCCTGCGCTTCAGATCGGCTACAAGACTCAACAAATCTGCGCTCCCAATCTGCGCCCCCAATCTGCGGCCCCTGAACTTTGGCCAGCGGCGCGGCCGTTTGGGGGTTGCCGCCAAGATGTTGTAGCGAATACCCCATTCGCCGCAGCCCCGTTCCCCAGAGTCCCATGAAGAAACACCCCGCCCAGCTCGAAACGCTCGTGCTGGATCAGCTGCCCGAGGATGCGGTGCCGGCCTATGAGGCCGCGCTGCTCTCCGTCAGCGCCACCGTCGCGCTGTATCACGACGAGGCGACGGATCATTGGCGTATCGAGGCGGTGCGCGACACGCTGGCCGACCAGGACGCGCTGGCCGCGGCGCTGGCGCTGGCCGCCGGCCTCACCGGGCATGAGGCGCCGCTGACCCGCCACGACACGGAATCCGATGGCTGGCTGGCGCGCACCGTGGAGGCCTTCCCCGAGCAGGAGATCGGTCGCCGTTTCCTCATCCGGCCCACGCATGTGGCGCAGGGGCCGACCTATGGGCGCATCGCGCTCACGCTGGATGCGGGCCTGGCCTTCGGCTCGGGCGAGCACGCCTCGACCCAGGGCTGCCTGATGGCGCTGGAGCGCGTGCCACGAAAGGGCAAGAAGGTGCTGGATGTCGGCTCGGGCAGCGGCATCCTGGCCATGGGCGCGGCCAAGCTCTGGCATGTGAAGGCGCTGGCGACGGATATCGACCCCTGGTCGGTCCGCGTGGCCGAGGAGAATGCGAAGATGAACGGGCTGAAGCCGCGTCTGCGCGCCATCCTCGCCACCGGCTACAACCACCGTGACATCAAGCGCGGCGCGCCCTATGACCTGATCTTCGCCAATATCCTGGCGCGCCCGCTCTGCGCCATGGCGTGCGATCTCGCGGCGCATCTGAAGCCCGGCGGGACGGCGATCCTGGCCGGGTTGCTCGGCAAGCAGGTCCGCATGGTGCTGGCCGCGCATCAGCGCGCGGGGCTGGTGCTGGAACGCCGGATCAGCCTCGATCCCTGGGCCACGCTGGTGCTGCGCAAGCGCGGCTGAATCACGAAGGACGCGCCCATGCCCACACGCTCTCACACCGTCACCTGGGAAAGCCTCGACGGCCCCTCGCCCTATGCCGGCCTGCCGGGGCTGGAGGCGATGCAGCGCTCCATCGCCGATGGCGTGCAGCGCAGCCCGATGTTCGCGCTCATGGGCATCCGCCTGGTGCGCGCCGAGGAGGGCCTGGCCGTGATGGAGGGCGAGATCGGCGAGCAGTTCTATAACGGCCTCGGCATCGCCCATGGCGGCTATGCAGCCACCATCCTGGACGCCGCGCTGTGGAGCGCCGTCCGCACCGTGATGGAGGCGGGCCGCGCCCACACCACGCTCGACCTCAAGGTGAATTACGCCCGCCCGCTGACCGTCGCGAGCGGCCTCCTCTCCTGCGAGGGGCGCGTCGTGCATCGCGGCGGCCGCACCGCGATCGCCGAGGCGCGGCTGACCGGCGAGGGCGGGGCAAAGCTCTACGCCCACGGCACCTCGACGCTGATGATCCTGTAGTTTGCCGAGAGGCTGATTCACGCCTTTGGCGAAGCCGCCAAAGGCGATCCGGCTCTAGCTGCGCGTCAGCCAGCGCTTCGCGATGCGGCAGGCCACGGTATAGGCCGGGTTGAACACGTTCCCGACATCGTAGCGCACCACCATCCCCATCAGGTGGGCGGCGGCCCGCGCATCCAGGCCGTAATCCTCGCCCAGCCAGCGCTGCATCTCCGTCGTCGCATGCTGCAGCGCCTGGTCCATGGGGCGGGCATTGCCGATGGTGATGATCTCCTCCGTCGTCTCGGCGCGCGGCCAGGTGATGCGGCGCTTCAGCACGGAAAGCCGCACCTCCATTTCGAAGGAGGTCTCGATACCCGTGCCCGTGATCTCGCCATCGCCCTGCGCGGCATGGCCGTCGCCCAGGTAGAACAGCGCGCCAGGGACCGAGACCGGGAACCAGGCCGTGGTTCCCGGGGCGAAGCGGCGATAATCCATGTTGCCGCCATGCGCGCCGCTGGTGGCGGTCGAGATCGCCTCGCCGCCCGCCGGCGCCACGCCGAAGCAGCCGATCATCGGCGCCAGCGGCGGCGTGAAGCCGGCGAGCGCGGCCGGCGCGTCCCGCAGGCGGACCGTGCCCTCATTCGCGTGGATCTCCCAGATCGCGCGCTCCTGCTTCGGCCGTTCCAGGATGGCGGCGGGGTCCAGCACGGTCAGCGCGAGGGGCGAATAGGTCCAGCCGGTGCGGCGGTTGGGCGTGAGGCGGATGATCTCGACCGCCAGCGTGTCGCCGGGCTCGGCACCTTCCACGAAGAAGGGGCCGGTCATCGGGTTGGGCCGCTGGGCCACGGCGGTCTCCGTCGCGTCGAGGCCGGAGGCGTCCACCGTCTCCGCCACCAGGATGTCGCCATCGGCGACGCGCAGGCAGGGTTCCGCCGTGCCGAGCGTGTTGTGGTAGCGGGTCGGGCGGAAGATATGGCGGGCCATGGATACCTCGGGCGTTGTGCCGGGGCAGGCTAGGCCATGTTGGCCCGGTCAGAAATGCTCGGCGCGCAGCACCTGGCAATCGGTGATGTTCACGATGGCCGGCCGGGCGCCGAGCAGTTCCTCGCGCGCCTCGATCACGCGCTCGGCCACGGCCGGGCCGCAGATGCAGATGATGATGACATTGTCGAGCACGCCCGAGAGGTCGCCGCCGCGGCGCACGCCCTGACGCCCGCGCCCGGACAGCACGGGCAGCTGCGTCCAGCCCGTGGCGCCGAGCCGGTCCAGAAGGTCCGTCACCTCGGTGGCGCGGACGGCCTCCACCACGATCTCGATGCGCTTGCGCGGATGCGTCATGTCCCCACCCCGGCGAGGCGAATCCACAGCGGAATGCCCACCAGCACATTGAAGGGGAAGGAGATGGCGACGGAAAGGGTCACATAGATGCCGGCATCGGCGCGCGGCAAGGCGAGGCGCATGGCAGCCGGCACCGCGATGTAGCTGGCCGAGCCGGCGAGGACCGCCATCAGCGCCACACCCCCGGTGGACAGTCCGATCAACTGGCCGGTCACCAGCCCCGCCGCGCCGCCGATCAGCGGCATGATGATGCCGAAGCCGATCAGCGGGACCGGCAGTCCCTTGCCGCTGGCGCGCAGCTGTCGCACCGCCATCAGCCCCATCTCCAGCAGGAAGAGGCAGAGCGCGCCGGGGAACAGCGCCTCGGTGAAGGGAGCGAGCTGGCGGCGCCCGGGCTCGCCCGCCAGGTAGCCGATCAGGAAGCTGCCCATCAGCAGCACCACCGGGCCGTTCAGCAGCACCTCGCGCGCCAGCTTCCCGGCGTTGAGCTTGGGCGCACCGGCACTGCCGCCCAGGCGCGCCAGCAGCAGCGCCGTCAGGATGGCGGGCGTTTCCATCACCGCCAGCACGGCGGGCATGAAGCCCTCCTGCGGCACGCCCAGCGTGACCAGCGTGCCCGAGGCGGCGGCGAAGGTGACGACGCTGACCGAGCCGTAATGCCCCGAGACGGCCGCCGCCGTCTCGCGGTCCAGCTTGGAGCCGACGCGCAGCAGCAGGAAGGCTGGCAAGGGCAGCAGGAAGGAAAGCAGGATGCCCGCGCCCAGCGCCGCCCAGAGCCCCTCGGACGCGCCCGGCATGGCCAGCGCCGCGCCGCCCTTCAGGCCGATGGCCACCATCAGGTACAGCGAGAGGCTGCGCGCCAGCGCCTCGGGCACGGAGAGCTCGGCCCGGACGGCCCCGGCCCCGAAGCCGAGGGCGAAGAACATGACGGGCGGCGGGATCAGGGAGAGGAAGCTCGACACGCGCTGCGTCTAAAGCATCAGGCCGCAGGGAGGAAATACCGAGAGGCATTTCCTTGCATTCTGTTCATGTCGGTGCTTATGGGCTGGCGTTGCAAAAGGTTGACCAAGGGGCAAGGCCCGGCGGAGCATGCGCCGGGGCCCTCGGGTCCGCCACGACACCGGAGGAAACCATGCCCGATGCGGGCCTCTCGCTCTCGCCCGAAGCCATGCGCAGCCGTGCGCTGGAAACGCTCGCCTCCCTGGTGGGCGGCACCTTCTGGGAGAAGATGCGCATCGAGGCCGCGGCGCGGATCATCGTGACCGCCCGGCGCGTGGCCCTGCTGGCCGAGACCGAGGCCCTGGGCGGCGCGCCGCCCGCAGGCATCATCCTGCCTCTCGCCGCCCGCTGGGATGCGACTGCCATGACCGCCAATGAATTCGCCGAGACGCTGGAGACCGCGGAGGTCGTGGCCATCCTGGAAGAGGCGCCGGCCTGGGCCGAGACGGTCTGGGCGCAGCAGACCCAGCTCTCGGAGCGGGAGAAGGCGCGGCTGCTGCACCGGCTCTAGAGCCTGCTGCGTTCACATGCGTTCACTTCGCAAGCTCTAGCCTTTGCTGAGAGGATGATTCAGCGTTTCGGCGATTCCGCCTCAACGCATCATGCTCTGGCCGGGTCCGGGCTTCAGCCGGCTGCGCCGGCGGGCAGCACGCGGCCGCGGCATTCGCCGAAGCCGATGGAGACGAAGCCCGCGCGCCGCGCCGTCGCGCGCAGGATCACCTCGTCGCCATCTTCCAGGAAGCGGCGTTCCTCGCCGGAAGCCAGCCGCAGTGGCCGGCTGCCGCCCTGCGTGGCTTCCAGCAGGCTTGCATAGCCATCCATCTCCGGCCCCGAGATGGTGCCCGAGCCGAAGAGGTCGCCCGGGTTCAAATTGCAGCCGTTCGCGCTGTGATGCGCCACCATCTGCGCGACCGTCCAGTACATGTGCCGGGCATTGCTGTCGGCGATGCGGTGCGGCGGCAGGTCTTGCGCCGTGAGGCCGGGCGTCACCAGCCAGGCTTCCAGGGCCAGGTCGAGCCCGCCCGCCGCCTGGTCCGCCGCGTCGGTCAGGTAGGGCAGGGGGGCGGGGTCGCCCTCCGGGCGGGAGGGCTGGGCGATCCGGAAGGGCTCCAGCGCCTCGGGGGTCACGATCCAGGGGCTGATGGTGGTGGCGAAGCTCTTGCCCAGGAAGGGGCCAAGCGGCTGGTACTCCCAGGCCTGGATGTCACGCGCCGACCAGTCGTTCAGCAGGCAGAAGCCCGCAACATGGTCGGCCGCCTTGCCCACCGGGATGGGCGCGCCCTGGGCATTGCCGGGGCCGATCCAGATGCCGAGCTCCAGCTCGTAGTCCAGCTTCTCGCAGGGGCCGAAAGCCGGTCCGCCGGGGCGCGGCAATTGACCCGCCGGCCGGTGGAAGGCCGCCCCCGAGGGGATGATGGAGGAGGCGCGGCCGTGATAGCCGATGGGCACATGCTTGTAGTTGGGCAGCAGCGGGTTGTCCGGCCGGAACAGCTTGCCCACCGCCGTCGCGTGGTGGATGCCCACGTAGAAATCCGTGTAGTCGCCGATGCGCGCGGGCACATGGAGGGTGCAGGCGGCCGCTGGATGCAGCCGGCCAGCCAGGCGGGATTGCGCGGCACTGCCCTCGGTCAGCTCCTGCGACAGCCGCGCCCGGAGCGCCCGGCGCCATGGCGCCCCCTGGGCCAGCAGCGCGTTCAGCGTGCCGTCGGGAAGCGCTTCTTCCAATTCCAGGATGGCGTCGCCGATGGCGACACCCGCGCGCCGTACGCCTCCGCCCGGCGGGCTGAAGAGGCCGAGCGGCAGGTTCTGGATGGGGAAATCCGGGTGCCCATTGGCGGAGGCGACCCAGCTGCGGCGGGCGGGGTCATGGGTGGCATCGGGCATGGCGCATCCTCCGGCTGGGGACCTGGCCCCCTCTCTCCGGGGCGATTCTGATCGGCTTGGCGGCAAACGCCAATGGCGCTAGGCGCCGCCGTGCTGGTGCGCCGGCGGAGGGGACGCATCGGCTGTCTCACCGGCCACGGGCAGGCGGATTTCCGCCATGGCGCCGCCCTCGGGGTGGTTCTGCAGCGTGATCATGCCGCCGAAGCCGTGCACCGTGCCATGCGCGATGGAGAGGCCGAGCCCGGTGCCCTTGCCGACCGGCTTGGTGGTGAAGAAGGGCTCGAAGCTGCGCTCCAGCGCTTCCTCCGGCAGGCCGCTCCCGTGGTCGCGCAGGCAGAGCAGGACCGAGCCCCCATCCGGCGTCGCCCGGGCGGTGATGGCAACGCGCCGCTCCGCCTCGGGGGTCTTCTCCATCGCGTCGCGGGCATTGACCATGAGGTTCACCAGCACCTGCTCCAGCGCCACCAGGCTGCCGCGCACCGGGGGCAGGCCGGGCGGCAGCGCCGTCTCGATCCGGACATTCGAGGCCGCCATGGTGCCGCTGGCGATGGTCAAGGCACCGGCCACCGCCTCGGCCCAGTCCACGGCCGTCTCGCTGCCCGCATCCACCCGCGCGAAGAGGCGGAAATGGTCGATCACGCTGCGCATGCGCAAGGTCTGCCGGGCGATCTCGTCCAATCGCCTCTGGGCGGAGGCCAGGCGCTCGGCGCCGCCCTGCTGCAGCTCCATCGCCGCAAGGTCGGCGGCGAGCGTGATGGCGGCGGAGGGCTGGTTCAGTTCATGTGCAACGCCCGCCGCCATCTCGCCGAGGGTGGCGAGACGGACGGCCGAGAGCGCCTGCGCCTTGAGCTGCCGCTCGCCCGTGATGTCGGTGATCACGCCCACCACTTCCACGCGGCCATCGGGCAGGCGACTGACCACGCGACAATCGTCGCGCACCCAGATGGGGCCCTCGGCGCCCAGAATGCGATATTCCATGCTGCCGTGCTGCGCCTGCCGGACGCCCAGGTAAAATCCCTGGCGCTCGGCGCGGAATTCCTCCTCGATGATGGCGCGGTAGGAGCCGGAGTTGGCGAAACGCTCCATCGGCCAGCCGGTGATGCGGGCGATGGCGGGCGAGAGATGCAGCCGGGTCAGCTCGCCATCCGCCGCGATGTGGCTGCGATAGGCGGCGCCCGGCAGCGCGTTCAGCAGGCGGCTGACCTCGGCGCGGGAGGTCTCCGCCGCATCCATCGTCGCGCGGGCGGCGCTGCGGGCGCGCAGCGCGATCAGCAGGAACCCGCCCACCGTCAGCGCCGCCAGCGCGAGCGCCAGCACGATGTAGAGATCCTTCTCGTGCCGCGCCGCATCCTGCATGGCGGCGCCGGCATCGATCGCGAAGGTCACCGTGAGCGGCCAGCCAATGATCTGCCGCCAGGCGAGGAACATGCGCTCGCCCGGGGCCGGCCCCATGGCGATCATCTGGCCCACCGGCTGTTCCGTCAGGCGCGGCAGGTCTGGGCCGGCGTAAAGGCCGCCCGGCGGGCCGGGCTTGCCCTGGCTGCGGGCCAGCACGATGCCGTCATGGCGCAGCAGGTTCACGGTCACGCCCGTGGCGAATTGCAGCTCCCCCATGCTGGCGGAGAGCAGCGCCGGGTCCACCGAAACGACGGAGACGCCGACGAAGCCGGCATCCCGCTCCCGGATGGCGGCGCTGATGTTGAGGCTCCAGCGCTGCGAGGCGCGGCCGATCAGCGGCACGCTGACGAAGGCGCCGGACCAGGCATCGAGATGGACGCGGAAATGCTCGCGGTCCGCGAGGTCCACCCGGGTGAAGCCCGGCGCGGTGGACCAGGCGAGATATCCCTCCGCGTCGATGAGCGCGACCTGCAGGATGCCGAAGCGTTCGCGGGCCGCGATGTCGGTCAGCATCGCCTCGACGACGCGCCGCTCCGGCGCGCCCGCCTCCGCATGGCTGAGGGCGAGCGAGGCGGCGAGGTTGTGCATGGTGGTCACCGCCTCCAGCGTCTGGCGCAGCCCATGCGTCGCGGCCTGGGCGCCGGCGGCGACGAGGCGCAGGTTCTCGGCCTCGGCGGTGGCGCGCACGCGCCCGGCCTCGGCCCGCACCAGCAGCAGGCCGACCACGCCCGGCACCAGCAGCGCGCCCAGCAGCAAGGCATAGGCCCGGCCACGCAGGCGGCGGCTGTCCGGCCGGTTTACGCTCACAGCCGCAGCGTGAGGCGGATCGCCATGCAGCCCGGCCCGCCATTCCAGGAGGTGACCTGCCCGCCATGCTGCTCGGCGATGCGGCGGGCGATGGCGAAATGCAGCGATTCCTGCGTGCGCGCATGCACGCTGCCCGCCGTCGGGAAGGCGATGCCCTGAGGCGGGGTTTCGAGCCCGTCCGCCGGGCCGGCCAGCACCGTCATCAGGGCCCAATCCGTGCCCCCTTCCGCGTGGCGCTCCAGCAGGGCCAGGACGTCGCCGCCCTCTGCGCACCAGTCCACGGCGGCATTCACGCATTGCTCCACGGCGCGGCACAGGCGGGAGGCGACGCCCGGCGCCGCCAGTTCCGGAAGGTCCGGCATGACGCCGAGGCGCAGGTGGCGCGCCTCGGCCGCGGGGCGGGCTGCGGCGACCGCCCGCCGCAACGCCGCGGCCAGCGCGACAGGCGCATGCGCCTTATCGGGGGCCGGGCGCTCGATGCGGTGCAACTCCTCCACCAGTTCCACTGCCTGCACCACGCGCTGGACGCCGCCGCGCAGCATATCCTCGTATTCGGCCTTGTCCCCGGCGGAGAGGCCGCGATGGGCCAGCAGCTCGGCACCGCCGGAAATGGCGATGAGCGGCGTGCGCAGCGCATGCGAGACCGCCGCCATGTCGCGCTCGATGGCGGCGGTCGCGGCGGGCGGCACGGCGTGGGGTGCCAGGCGCTCGCCCAGTTCGTGCATGCGCTCCTGCAGGGCGGCGCGTTCCTGCTCCAGCTGCGCCAGCTGGGCGCCGACGGCGGCCCGCTCGCTGGCTTGCCGCCGCTGGGTGATGACGCGGTTTATGGCCTTGGCCACGGCCTGCACCGCCTCCGCCAGGCGAAAGGGCTTGCGCAGGAAATCCGTGACGCCGGTGCGGACGGCGGTCGTCGCATCCTCGATCGTCGCGTGACCCGTGATGATGATCACCTCCACGGCCGCCGCACCCGAATGCTGCCCGAGGATGCGCTGCGCGAGGCCGAGGCCGTCGCCGCCGGGCATGCGGATGTCGGTGACCACGACGCCGATCCCGGGGTCGGCGTCGAGGCGGGCCAGGGCGTCGGCGGCGTTGTGAACGAAAGCTGTTCGCAGGCCGTGCGCGGCCAGGCCCTGGGCCAGCTGCTCCGCCACCACCGTCTCATCATCCACGACGAGGATGCCGATCGGCTCGCCATTCGCCCAGGCCGGCGTGCCGCCATTGGTGGCTTGTGGCATTGGGCTCCCCCTCCTTCGGGATGGTCCAGGGGCCGCACGGGGCGGTCCGTCTGCTCACGCAATCAATCATATGCCGGTGATCAAGTCACGCCGAGGCGGGACGTGCCAAGCCCGGCTTGCCCGTGCTGACCTGGAGCCACAGCGGAGACCGCCCCGAGCGTGTCAGCCCTCTCCCCTCCGGCGGATTACCGCCCGCCGCCCGGCTCAGCCACCCCTTCTCCCGCTCGGGCGGGACATTCCCGCATGGGCATGGCGCTGCTCCCCTTGCTCCTGCTGGCCGGCTTCGCCATCACCGAGGCGGCCCGCACCTACCGCGCGACCGAGGAGGCGCGCCTGCGCGATACCGCCGCCCTGGTCGCGGGCGCGGTGGATGCGCGGATGGGCGCCCATGTGGCGGCGATGGCCACCCTCTCCATGGCGCCCTCCCTGTTGCGCGACGACGAGCATGCGGGCTTCCACCGGCGCGCCCTGGCGGTGGCCGAGTTGCTGCGCCGCTTCGCCCGCGGCACGCCGGAAGGCGCGCGCCTGCATCCCGGGTCGCTCGCGCTCGTGGTGCGGCAGACGCTGGCGTTGGCGGAGGCCGCCCTGCGCGAGGCCGCCCTGCGCGAGGCCGCGGTGCGCGTGGAGGTGGATCTGGGCGAGCCGGCGCCGGTGGTGATGGGTCATGCGGTCCGGCATCGAGCAGGCGCTGCTCAACCTGCTGATCAATGCGCGGGACGCCATGGCGCAACTGCCCTCCGCCATCCCACGCCGCATTCGCATCGTGGCGGAGCAGGCGCCGGGCGGGTGTGTTGCGCCGCATGTCTCCGATACCGGAGGCGGCATCCCGCCGGCGGTGCTGGGCCGCATCTTCGAGCCCTTCGTCACGACCAAGGGGCCGGAGAGCGGCACCGGGCTCGGCCTTTCCATCTCGCACGGGCTGATCCAGGCCATGGGCGGCGCGATCGAGGCGCATAACGGCGCGGAGGGTGCCGTCTTCACCATCACCCTGCCCGCTGCCGCCCTGGAAGCCGCCCCTCTCAGCTAAGCGGGACGCTACCGTCGTGTCGGATCGAAATGCCGGCGCAGCGCCGCGCCGTAATCCGGATAATCCCGCTGGAGCTGCGCGACGCCGGCGGCATAGGCCGTGACGCGCTGGGGGAAGCGCGTCTCGAACATGAAGGCCAGCGTGCCGGTCAGCTTGTGCGGCTTGAGCTCGGCGTTGCTGGCCCCCTCAAAGGCGGCCATGTCGGGGCCGTGCGGCAGCATGGTGTTGTGCAGCGAGAAGCCCCCTGGCGCGAAGCCGCCGCCGGGCTTGGCGTCATAGACGCCGTAGATCAGGCCCATGAACTCGCTCATCACGTTCATGTGGTACCAGGGAGGGCGGAAGGTGTTCTCGGCCACCATCCAACGCTCGGGGAAGATCACGAAGTCGATATTGGCCGTGCCCGGCGTCTCGGAGGCGGAGGTCAGCACGGTGAAGATGCTGGGATCCGCGTGGTCGAAGAGCAGCGGGCCGACGGGGGAATAGCGGCGCAGGTCGTATTTGTAGGGCGCGTAATTGCCATGCCAGGCGACGACATCGAGCGGCGAATGCGCGATCTCGGTGGCCCAGAGGCTGCCGCCCCATTTGACCATCAGCTTCGTGGGCGCGTCGCGATCCTCATAGGCGGCGATGGGCGTCAGGAAGTCGCGCGGATTGGCCAGGCAATTCGCGCCGATCGGGCCACGCTCCGGCAGGCTCAGCGCGCCGCCGTAATTCTCGCAGACATAGCCGCGCGCCGTGCCCTCCGGCAGCTCGGCGCGGAACTTCACGCCGCGCGGAATGGCCGCCACCTCGCCAGGTGCCACGTCGATCACGCCGAACTCGGTCACCAGGCGCAGCGCACCCTGCTGCGGCACGAAGAGCATCTCGCCATCCGCGTTGTAGAAGACCTCATCCACCATGGAGCGCGTGGCGAGGTAGACATGCGCGGCCATGCCCGCCATCGCGCCCGCGTCGCCGGCCGTCGTGATGGTGTGGATGCCCTCGATCAGGGAGAGGCTTTCGGCCGGGAGCGGCAGCGGGTCCCAGCGCAGGGGTGCCGGGGCCATCTGCACCTCGGCGCAGGGGGCGGTGCGCCAATGGCGGGTGTCCATCGGCTGGAAGCGGCCCCAATTCGCGACCGTGGGGCGGATGCGATAGAGCCAGGAGCGCTCATTGCTCGCCCGCGGCGCGGTGAAGGGGGAGCCGGAAAGCTGCTCGGCATAGAGACCATAGGCGCAGCGCTGGGGGGAGTTGCGGCCTTGCGGCAGCGCGCCGGGCAGGGCCTCGGTCTCAAAGCCGTTGCCGAAACCGCTCATGTAGCCCGGGGTCATGGCTCAGCTCCGCTGGGCGGCCGTCAGCCGCTGCAGGGTGGCGAGGTCCACGGCGCCGGGGATGAGCGTGGTGCCGGCGACCAGGGCGGGCGTGCCCTGGATGTCGAGCGCGCGCGCCAACTCCATGTTGCGCTCGATGCGCGCCGCCGTGGCGGGGTCGTCCATGTCGCGGCGGAGGCGCGCCCAGTCGAGGCGCAGGCGCTCGGCCTCGCGGCGCAGCACGGGCTCGGTCGGCTCCTCGCGCAGGCGCATCAGCGCGTCGTAGAGCGCGGCGTACTGGTTCTGGCGCTGGGCCGCGATCAGCGCGCGGGCGGCCATGAGGGAATTGGGGCCGAGGATCGGCAGGTCCTTCATCACCACGCGCACATCGCGTTCGCGCTGGATCAGCTGCTCCATCGTCGGGTGCAGCTGCTTGCAATAGCCGCAGCGCGCGTCGAAGAACTCGACGATGGTGACGCGGCCCTGCGGGTTGCCCTTCACCGCGTCATTGGGATCGCGGAAGAGGGCATCGGCGCGGAGCGCGATGGCGCGGGCCTGGGCGGCGGCGCGTTCGGTCTGCTCGGCGAGTTCGAAGCTGGCCATGGCGTCGCGCAGGATGCTGGGGTCCTGGCGGAGCGATTCGCGCAGGATCTGCAGCACCTCCGCCCGTTGCTCGGCCGAAAGCCCCTGCGCCATGGCGGCGCCTGGAACCAGCGCGGCCAGCGCCAGCAGGCCGCGCCGCTTCGTGATCCGTATCATGCCTTTCTCCTGCCCCCTCATGCGGGTTGCATCATAGCCGATCCCGGGCCCAGGGCGAAAAAACCGGCCCGGCGTTGCTTGGGGGGGCGAAGGCGTCTATCCCAGGGCACCCGCCGGAGGCTCCGGCATCTGAGGGACAGAGCTGCCAACGCATGAAAATCACCGCGCGGCCCCATAAACAACCGATCCGCCTGCTGGCCCTGCTGCTGGGCGGCCTCACCCTCGCCGGGTGCGAGGCCACGCGCAACGCGACCAACGCGGTCCTGGGCGCGCCCGCCGTGCCATCGGGCACGCCGGGCTTCGTGCGCGGCTTCCTGGGCGGTGTGGCGACCGAGGAGCCGGTGGCGGCGGCGGTGGCGCGGGATATCCTCTCGGCCGGCGGCAATGCGGCGGATGCGGCGGTGGCGGCGGGCTTCGCACTGACCGTGACCCTGCCCTCGCGCGTCGGTCTGGGCGGTGGCGGCGCTTGCATCCTCTACGATGCGCGCCGCAACGACCCCGAGGCGCTGGTCTTCCTGCCGGGCCCGCGCAGCGGCATCCCGCCCAATGCCGACCGCCCGGCCGCCCTGCCGCTGATGGCACGTGGCCTCTTCGCCGTGCAGGCCCGCATGCCGCGCGGCCGCCCCTTCGAGGAGCTGATCGCGCCGGCCGAGCAGCTGGCGCGCTTCGGCACGCCGATGTCGCGCGCGCTCTACAATGACCTCATCGCCGTGCAGGCGCCGCTCTTTGCCGACCCGCAGGCCCGTGCCGTGTTTGCCACGCCGGATGGCCGGCCCGTCCAGGTGGGCGACCGCTTCCAGAATCCGCCCTTGGGCGGCACGCTGACGGCGCTGCGCGTGGCCGGCGTGGGCGACCTGCACCAGGGCGCGCTCGCCCGCCGCATCGAGGAAGCCAGCGGCCAGATCGGCGCCGGCACGATCAGCGTGGCCGAGATGCGCGCGGCCCTGCCCCAGGTGGTGCGGCCGATCTTCGTCGATACGCGCGCGGGCGACCGGATCGCCTTCCTGCCGCCGCCGGCCGATGGTGGCCTGGCCGCGGCCGCCGCCTTCCAGGCGTTGCAGGCCAACCAGCGGCTGGAGGAGGCGCAGGCCCGCGCGCTCGCCGTCGCCGCCGCCTGGCGCCAGCGCGGTGGCGGTGACCCGCAGGCCCTGCTGGCCGAGGCCGGATTGCCCGGTGGCCTGGCGGGCGACCTGCCGGCCAGCGCCGGCCTCATGGTCTTTGACCGCGAGGGCAATGCGGTGAGCTGCGCCTTCACCATGAACAACCTCTTCGGCACCGGGCGCATCGCGCCGGGCATGGGCTTCCTGATGGCGGCGGCACCCCATATCGGCCGCGTGCAGCCGCCGCTGCTGGCCGCCGCCGTGGCCTGGAACCCCAATCTGCGCGCTTTCCGCATGGCGGCCGCGGGCTCCGGCCAGGATGGCGCGGCGATGGCCGTGGCCGGGCCGCTGGCCGCGCAGCTGCTGCGCAACGCCAATGCCGAGGCCTCGGTGCAGATCGTGCCCGAGCCGGGCCGCTCGCAGATCGGTGTCTGCCCGCGCTACCTGCCGGGCTGGCCCGCGCTCTGCTCGACGCTGTCGGATCCGCGCGGGGCGGGTGTGGCCATGGGTGCGACGGATCGGTGAGCCTCAAGGTCGGCCGGGGGGCGGAAGCGCCGCCCTTCCTGGTGATGGATGTGATCGCGGCGGCCAATGCGCGCGCGGCCAGCCTGCCGCCGGGCGCGCCCGGCATCCTGCGGATGGAGGTGGGCCAGCCGGGCACGGCCGCACCCGCCGGCGCGGTGGAGGCCGCGATGGCGGCGCTGCAATCGGGCGCGCCGCTGGGCTATACCGAGGCCTTCGGCCTGCCGGACCTGCGCGAGCGGATTTCACGGCACTATCTGGATCATTATGGGCTGGCGGTGCCGGCTTCGCGCATCGCGGTGACAGTGGGCGCTTCGGGCGCGTTTCCGCTGGCCTTCCTGGCCGCCTTCGATCGCGGTGACCGGGTGGCGATGGCGGCCCCCTTCTACCCGCCCTACGCGAATATCCTGACCGCGCTCGGCATGGAGCCGGTGCTGCTGGAATGCGGCCCGGAGACGCGCTTCCAGCCGAGCCTCGCCATGCTGGAACGGCTCGACCCGCTGCCGGATGGGCTGGTGATCGCGAGCCCCTGCAACCCGGCGGGGACGATGCTCTCGCCCGAGGAGCTTTCCGCCATCGCGGCCTGGTGCCATGCGAAGGGGGTGCGGCTGATCTCGGATGAGATCTACCACGGCCTCTCCTGGGGCAGCGTGGCGGAGAGCAGTGCGGCGGCGTTTTCCGAGAGTGCCGTCATCGTCAACAGCTTCAGCAAATACTGGTGCATGACGGGCTGGCGCATCGGCTGGCTGGTGCTGCCGGAGGATCTGGTGCGGCCGGTGGAGTGCCTGGCGCAGAACATGTTCATCTCGGCGCCGCATGTGGCGCAGGTGGCGGCGCGGGCGGCGATGGATTGCGTGGTGGAGCTGGAGGCGAAGAAGGCCGCCTATGCGCGCAGCCGGGCGCGCCTGCTGGAGGGGCTGCCCGGGGCCGGGTTCGACCGGATCGCCGCGGCCGATGGGGCGTTTTATCTCTGGTGCGATGTCTCGCACCTGACGAATGACAGCATGGAATTCGCGGCGCGGATGCTGGAGGGCGCCGGCATCGCGGCGACCCCCGGCGTGGATTTCGACCGCACGCGCGGCGCGAAGTTCCTGCGGTTCAGCTATTGCGGAGATGAGGGCGCGATGGCGGAGGCGCCAGGGCGTCTTTCCGGCTGGCTCGGCCGATAGCCGGGGTCCGGGGCCTTTCGGCCCCGGCGGGTCCAGGGCGGAGCCCTGGTGTCTTCAATCCGCGTATTGCCCCGCCGCCACGATCAGCGGCCTGAGGCGCGTGATTTCGCTCGCCAGGAAGCTCGCGTGGAAATCCGGGTTCACTTCGTTCTCGGCCGCCACGGTGGTGAGCGTCTCGGCGTAGCGGGCGCGCAGGCGTTCCTCACGGAGGGCGGCGCGCATGGCCTGGGCCAGGCGCATCTGGATCTCGGGCGGCGTGCCGGCGGCGGCGTAGAGGCCGTGCCAGGCGGACATGACGAGGTCCACGCCCTGTTCGCGCGTCGTGGGCAGGTCGAGGCCCGGGATGCGCTCGGGGAGCGT
The DNA here is from genome assembly GCA_027488195.1 of Acetobacteraceae bacterium. Lineage (GTDB taxonomy): Bacteria > Pseudomonadota > Alphaproteobacteria > Acetobacterales > Acetobacteraceae > Roseococcus. The sequence continues at coordinate 23,234 of JAIYCD010000216.1, forward strand.
GACGGCGAAGCCCTTGATCCGGTTGTCGCGGATGAAGGGCGCGGCGACGGTCGCCTGTTCGCAGCTGATGTCCAGGCGGCCGGCCATCATTTCCGTCATGGCGGGCGCGGAGCCGCGGAAGACGATGGTGGTGGCGCTGCGCCCCGCCGCGTGCTGCAGCAGCATGCCGCAGAGCTGGTTGGAGCCGCCGAGGCCGCTATGGCCGAGGTTCAGCGCATCGCCGCGCTCGCGCAGCTGGGCGATGTAGCCGCGCAGGTCGTTCGCCGGGAAATCGGGGCGGGAGACCAGGGTCATGCCCGTGTGGGAGACGAGGCCGAGGGGGGCGAGGCCGCGCTCGATGCTGAAGGGCAGCTGGCGGTAGAGCGTGGCGGCGGCGGCGAGACCGATATGGTGCAGCAGCAGCGTGTGGCCATCGGGGCGGGAGGCGGCGACGCGGGCGGCGGCGATGGTGCCGCCGGCGCCGGTCACGTTCTCTGCCGCCACGGGCTGGCCGAGCTCGCGGGACATGCCCTCGGCCATCAGGCGGCCGATCATGTCCGTCGGCCCGCCCGCGGCGAAGGGAATCATCAGCGTGAGTGGCCGGCTGGGGAAATTGCCCTGGGCGAGCGCAGGCGTGGCGAGAAGCGGCAGGGCCAGCGTGGCGCGGCGCGTGATCATGGAGCGACTCCCGGGAACGGCGTTATTGGTTGTCGGCACGGATAGCCTCGACCACCGCCGCCGTCACGTCCTTTGTGGTGGCGGTGCCGCCGAGGTCGGGCGTGAGCACGCCCTTGGCCGTCGCCATCTCGATGGCGCGCATGAGGCGGGCGGCGGCGGGCTTCTCGCCCAGATGCTCCAGCATCATGCAGGCGGTCCAGAAGGTGGCGATGGGATTGGCGATGCCCTTGCCCGTGATGTCGAAGGCCGAGCCGTGAATCGGCTCGAACATCGAGGGGCGGTGGCGCGAGGGGTCCAGGTTTGCGGTCGGCGCCACGCCGAGCGAGCCGGCCAGCGCGCCGGCCAGGTCGGACAGGATGTCGGCATGCAGGTTGGTGGCGACGACGGTGTCGATGCTGGCGGGCTTGCGGACCATGCGGGCGGCCATGGCGTCCACCAGTTCCTTCTCCATGGTCACGTCGGGGAAGTCCTTCGCGACCTCGGCCGCGACCTCGTCCCAGAAGACCATGCCGTGGCGCTGCGCATTGGACTTGGTGACGACCGTCAGCAGCTTGCGCGGGCGGGACTGCGCGATGGCGAAGGCGGTGCGCATGATGCGCTCGACACCGACGCGGGTGAAGATCGAGGTCTCGGTCGCGATCTCGATGGCGTGGCCGCGATGCGCGCGGCCGCCATGGCCGGCATACTCGCCCTCGCTGTTCTCACGGACGATCACCCAGTCGAGCCCGCCGGGGGCCAGGTGGCGCAGGGGGGATTCAAGGCCCGGCAGGACGCGCGTCGGGCGGATATTCGCGTATTGGTCGAAGCCCTGGCAGATGGCGAGGCGCAGCCCCCAGAGGGTGAGGCTGTCCGGCAGATGCGGGTCCCCCACCGCGCCGAAATAGATGGCGTCGAAGCCTTCGAGGGTGGTGAGGCCGTCTTCGGGCATCATGCGACCGGTGGCGCGGTAGAAATCGCTGCCCCAGGGGAATTCCTCCACCTCCAGCGCGAAGTCGCCGGCGCGTTCGCTGAGCGCGCGCAGGACTTCCAGGCCGGCGGGAATGACTTCCTGGCCGATGCCGTCACCCGGGATGGCGGCGATCTTGTGCATGCGCATGTGCGGTTTCCTTCTGCTGCGCGCACTGGTATGGAAGCTGGTATGGAAGTCAATCCCCCTCCTCTGCGCGTGACCGCCACGGCGCCGCCGCAGCAGCGCGAGAAGCTGGCCGACGCGGCCTATGCGGCCCTGAAGGCCAGTATCCTGGAAGGGCTGCTGCCGCCGGGGAGCGAGACGACGGAGCAGACGGTGGCCGAGCAGCTCGGCATGAGCCGCACCCCGGTGCATGAGGCGGCGCTGCGGTTGCAGCATGAGGGAATGCTGCTGGTGCTGCCGCGGAAAGGGCTGCGCGTCCTGCCGCTCGATCCCGAGGATCTGCGCCAGACCTATGAGGTGCTGGTGGCGCTGGAAGGGGCTGCGGCGGCGCTGCTGGCCGCCCAGGCGGAGCCTTCCGTGCTGGCGGCGATGGAGCGCGCCACGGCGGAGATGGGCGCGGCGCTCGCGATGGGCGACCGCGCGGCCTGGGCGGGGGCGGATGATCGCTTCCACCGCGCCCTGGTGGAGGGCTGCGGCAATGCCAAGCTCGCCCGGCTCGCCGCCACCGCGACCGACCAGGCGCAGCGGGCGCGGACGCTGACGGCGGCGCGGCGGCCGGAACCCATCGCCTCGGGCCTCGAGCATGCGGCGTTGCTGGCGGCGCTGCGGGCGGGGGATGCCGATGGCGCCCGGGCCGCCGCGGCACGACACCGCGCCCGGGCCAGCGCGGAAATCCTGGCGGTGCTTCGGGGGTGACGCCCCGGCCCCGCCCCAGCATGATGCGGCCCATGACCCATTGGACAGACGCCACCGCCACCCAGGCGCTCCGCGACCTCTATGCCGCCGCCGTGCGCGCGGCCGATCCGCTGGCTGTCCTTGCCGCGCACCTTCCCGAGCCGCCCGCCAAGGGCCGTGTCATCGTGGTCGGCGTGGGCAAGGCGGCGGCGAAGATGGCAGAGGCGGTGGAGGCTGCCTGGGCGCATGTGCCGCTCACAGGCCTTGTCATCGCGCCGCATGGGGCCGGGCGGCCGCTCTCTCGCATCGCGCTGCGCTTCGGCAAGCATCCGACGCCCGATGCCGGTGGGGCCGAGGCGGCGGCCGAGATGCTGGCGATGGTCCGGGGCCTCACGGAAAGCGACCTGGTGCTGGCGCTGATCTCGGGGGGCGGCTCCTCGCTCTCGACGCTGCCTGCGGCCGGTCTGTCGCTGGAGGACCTCATCGCGACGAACCAGGCACTGCTCGCCTCGGGCGCCGTGATCGGCGAGATGAACTGCATCCGCAAGCACCTTTCCGCGTTCTCGGGCGGGCGGCTGGCGGCGGCGGCGCATCCGGCAAGGGTGGTGACGCTCGCCATCTCCGACGTGCCGGGCGACGATCCGGAAGTCATCGCCTCCGGCCCCACCGTGGCCGACCCTTCCACCTTCGCCGAGGCGCGTGCCATCGTTGCGCGCTACGGCATGGAATTGCCGCCGGCGGTACAGGCGCATCTGGCGGCCGGCGCCGAGGAATCGCCCAAGCCGGGCGACCCTCGCCTGGCCCGAGCCGAGCTCCGGATGATCGCGACCCCGATGATGGCCCTGCACGCCATGGCCGGGGCGGCCCAGGGCCTGGGCCTTACCCCTCTCATCCTGGGCGATGCGCTGGAGGGCGAGGCGCGGCATGTCGGCACGGTGCTGGGCGGCATGGCGCGCAGCGTGGCCGCCCATGGCCTGCCGCTGCCCGCGCCCTGCGTGCTGCTCTCGGGCGGGGAATGCACAGTGACGCTCGCCAAGGGGACGCAGGGTGCCGGTGGGCGCAACACGGAATGCCTGCTGGGGATCACGCTGGCCCTGGGGGGCGCGCCCGGCATCTGGGCGCTCTGCGCCGATACGGACGGCATTGACGGCAAGTCGGAGCATGCCGGCGCCGTCGCCGGGCCCGGCACGCTGGCGGTGGCGCGGGCGGCGGGGCTCGACCCTCAGGGGCTGCTGGCGGCGCATCGCAGCCTGGATGTGTTCGCGGCCACGCGGGGGTTGCTGACACCAGGGCCGACGCTCACCAATGTGAATGACGTGCGAGCGATCATCGTAACTTAACAAAACTAAGCTACAAAAGCGTCACTGGCGTCGGAACTTACTTGGTGTAAGTTGACGCCATGCGCGACCCAGCCCTCGAAGATATCCTCGCCCGCCGCGGTGCCGTCACCCGCATCGCGGCCGCGCTCAACATCTCCACCGCCGCCGTCAGCCAATGGAAGCGCATCCCGCCGGATCGCGTGGCCGATGTCGCGCGCCTGTTCAACCTGCCGCCCGAGCGGCTCGCCCCGGAGGCTGCCAAGTCCGCCCCGGCCCCTGAAGGATTGCCCCGCATGGCCTCCCGCATCCCGCTGCGCCGACACCGCCGCACCAAGATCATCGCCACCCTCGGCCCGGCCAGCGCCACCGTCGAGATGATCGAGAAGCTGTTCCGCCAGGGCGCCGATGTCTTCCGCCTCAACTTCAGCCACGGCACCCACGAGGACCACGCGAGCCGCATCGAGATGATCCGCGAGGTGGAGCGCCGCACCGGCCGCCCCATCGGCATCCTGGCCGACGTCCAGGGCCCCAAGCTGCGCGTCGGCAAATTTGCCGCCGGCCGCGTCCAGCTCACCACCGGCGCGCGCTTCCGCCTCGACCTCAACCCGACGCCGGGCGATGTGAAGCGCGTCCAGCTGCCCCATCCCGAGATCATCAACGCGGCGCGCATCGGCACCACGCTGCTGCTCGATGACGGCAAGCTGAAGCTGCGCGTGGTGCGCCAGGTGGAAAACGACCACCTGGAGACGGAAGTTGTCGTGGGCGGCCCGCTCTCGGATCGCAAGGGCGTGAACGTGCCCGATGTGGCGCTGCCCATCCCCGCGCTGACCGAGAAGGACCGCGCCGATCTCGACTTCGTCCTGCCGCTCGGCATCGAATATGTCGGCCTCTCCTTCGTGCAGCGGGCCGAGGATGTGGCGGAGGCGAAAGCCATCGCGGCCGGCCGCGCCTGGATCATGGTGAAGATGGAAAAGCCCCAGGCGGTGGACAATCTCGATGCCATTCTGGAGCTCTGCGACTGCGTGATGGTGGCGCGTGGCGACCTCGGCGTGGAAATGCCGACCGAGGAGGTTCCGCTGGTCCAGAAGCGCATCGTCCGCGCCGCACGCCAGCTCGGCAAGCCCGTGGTGGTCGCCACCCAGATGCTGGAAAGCATGATCACCGCGCCCTCGCCCACGCGGGCCGAAGCGAGCGACGTCTCCAACGCGGTCTTCGATGGCGCGGATGCGGTGATGCTCTCGGCCGAGACGGCGGCCGGGCAATATCCGCTGGAGGCCGTGAACATCATGGACCGCATCGTGGCGCGGGTGGAGCAGGATCCCGGCTGGCGGGCCCAGACCGACGCCAACCGCCCCGCGCCCGAACCGACCAGCGCCGGCGCCATCGCCGCCGCCGCGGCCCAGGTGGCGCATACGGTGCATGCCCAGGTGATCGCCACCTTCACCAGCACCGCCTCCACCACGCTGCGCGTGGCCCGCGAGCGGCCCGACTGCCCCATCCTCGGCCTGACGCCCGCGCTGCAATCGGCACGGCGATTGGGCGTGGTCTGGGGGGTGCATCCGCTGGTGGTTCAGGATATCCACTCGATGACGGAAATGGTGGCGCGCGCCAGCCGGGCCGCGCAGCAGGAGGGATTCGCCCACCTCGGCGAGGAACTGGTGGTGACAGCCGGCGTGCCCTTTGGCACACCCGGCACCACCAATGCGCTCAGGGTGGCCACGGTGAAGTGAGCCGCCCGACGCGCGCAGTGCTCATGGAGAAGTGCCTGATGACGCGTATCTTCCTGGCCGCGGGCCTCGCGCTCTCGATGGCCTGTGCCGCCCCGGCCCAGGCGCAGCGCAGCGGCACCTATGATGTCACGGGCACCAACCCCGACGGCAGCGCCTATACCGGCACGCTGATGCTGGAGCAGATCGGCCTGCTCTCCTTCCGGCTGCAATGGACCATCGGGCCCGACGTGATCGAGGGCGTGGGCATGGTGAGCGGCCTCAGCTTCGCCACCGCCTTCAGCCTGGGCGGCGGCAGCAGCCCCAGCATGGGCGTCTACGAGCTGCGGCCCAATGGGCAGCTCGTGGGGCAATGGACCACCATCGGCGCCTTCGCCGCCGGAACCGAGACCGCGACGCCGCGTTGATGCCCTAAAACGCCGGGCGCGCGCTCCGCGCGCTTGGCTTCGCGCCGCCGCGGCTGCGCTGAGGGCCAGGGCGGTCTCGGCGCGCCGGCCGCGTTGCGGCCGGATTCTCGTGGGGCGATCATGACCTGGGCTGGATGGAGCTGGCGGTAGCCGCTACCCCGCCGCCCAGCTCGGCTTCCGCTTCTCGCGGAAGGCGGCGATGCCCTCGGCGGCTTCCGGGCCGGATGCGGTGCGGCCGAAGGATTGCGCGCCGGCCTCGGCATAGCCCTCGGGCGATAGGGGGCCGAGCGCCGCCAGCAGCTTCTTCGTCTCGGCCAGCGCCCCGGGCGCGCCCTCCAGCAATTGGGCGATGCTGGCGGCCACCAGCGCATCGAGGCCGGTGCGGTCGGGCGCCACCTCATGCACCAGGCCGCGGCGGGCAGCCTCCTCAGCCCCGATGACGCCACCCTCCAACACCATCCGGGCGGCGTTGGGCCGGCCCATGCGGCGCGCGAGCCAGGGCAGGATCTGGGCGGGGACCAGGCCGCGCCGCGCCTCGGGCGCGGCAAAGCGCGCATCGGCACTGGCGAAGGCGATGTCGGCGCAGCAGAGAAAGCCAAGGCCGCCCGCATGCGCCGCACCCTCGACGGCGGCAATCACCACCTGCGGGAGGGCCGCGATATCCTCGAAACGGGCGCCGACACGGCGGTTGCGCGCCTGCATGGCGGCCAGCCGCTCCTCCGGCGTGCCGGTGATCACCTCGGTCAGGTCGAGGCCGGCGCAGAAATGCCCGCCGGCGCCGCGCAGCACCACGATGCGGGCCGTGGCATGGACGCGCAATTCGGCGAGCAATTCGTCCAGCGCCTCGCCCATCCCGCCGCCGATCGCGTTGCGGCGGGCGGGACGGTTGAGCGTGACGTGAACCACCGGACCCTCGCGCTGGACGAGGACCGGCGGTTCAGGCTGGGTCACCGCTTCCACCAGCCGCCCCGGCGCGGGGCCGCGGCGGCCACGTCCTCGACGGTCTTGGGCAGGATGGCGGGCCCGATCACGGGTTCTATCGGCGCCGCAGCGGCTGGCGGGGCCGCGATCGGCTCTGGCGCAACCGGCTCTGGCGCAACCGGCTCTGGCGTCACCAGCTCGGGCGCGACAGGATCTGCCGCCTCAGGGGGCGCGGCCACTGGCGCAGGCTCCGGCGTCACCGCCTCAGGCGCGGGAACCTCGGCCATCGGAGCGGCCTGAGCGGGCGCCGCCTCGGGGGCGGGCCGGCGGCGAGCGGCTTCGGCGGCGGCCTCGGCGGCGGCTTCGGCGGCCTCCATCGCGGCCATCAGCGAATCGGGCGCGCCGCCAAAGGGATCGGCAGGAGTGGGGCCGGAATAGGCGGGGGCGGGGGCGGGGGGCGCCACGGACCCGGCCGCGTCTTCCGTGCCCTCGGCCGAGGGTTCGCCCTCGCGCCGGCGGCGGCCACCGCGGCGGCCACGGCGGCGGGGGCCGCGATCATCGCCCTCGGCGGTTTCCGCGGCGGGGCCCTCCGGCGCGTCGCCGGTCATGTTTTCGGCGGCGGGGGCATCAGCCTCCTCGGCCGCAGACGGGGCTTCCGCCTCGCCCTCTTCGTCGCCCTCGGCTCCGGCCTCACCCCGCTCCGGCGCTCCGCCCTCGCGGCGGCCATTGCGGCCACGGCGGCGGCGGCGCGGACGGCGGGCGCGCTCTTCGGCGGTGCCGCCTTCGGCCGCTTCCTCCGCGCTTTCCTCGACCGCCTCCTCCGGCTCCTCCTCGGCATAATCCATGCGGAGCGCGGCCGGGCGCTCGCTCACGGGGGCAGGGGGGGTCTTGCTGCGCTCGATGCGCGTCTCGGCGCCGTGCAGCGTGTCATCGGGGTCGAACAGGACGGTGACGCCCCAGCGGCTCTCGATATCGGCCAGGCGGTCGCGCTTCTTGTTCAGCAGGTAAAGTGCCGCGGGCGAGTTCACGCGCACCGTGATCTCGGCGGCGCGGCGCTTGGCGCATTCCTCCTCGACCGCGCGCAGCACGGCCAGCGCGCTGCTTTCCAGGCCGCGGACGGTGCCGCGCCCCAGGCAATGCGGGCAGGTGACGAAGGTGGTCTCGGCGAGCGACGGGCGCAGCCGCTGGCGCGACATCTCGAGCAGGCCGAAATGGCTGATGCGGCCCACCTGGATGCGCGCGCGGTCCTGCTTCAGCGCATCCTTCATGCGCTTTTCCACCATCGCGTTGTGGCGGTTCGCGTCCATGTCGATGAAGTCGATGACGATCAGGCCGGCCAGGTCGCGCAGGCGGAGCTGGCGGGCGATCTCATCCGCGGCTTCGAGGTTGGTGCGCAGCGCCGTGTCCTCGATGTTCCGCTCACGCGTCGAGCGGCCGGAGTTCACGTCGATGGCGACCAGCGCCTCGGTCTGGTTGATGACGATGTAGCCGCCGGA
>JAIYCD010000203.1 GCA_027488195.1 Acetobacteraceae bacterium
GCCGCGAGGAGGCCGCCGCGCGGCGGAGGCGCTCCTGATGACCCTGACGCTCAGCCCCGGCGCCTCCATCCAGGAGGCCGCCTTCCGCGAATTGCGCCGCCAGCGCCGCGTCACGACGCTGATGGGCGCCGCCATCCTCGCCGCGTGCCTGCTGCTCGCCGCCTGGACCAGCGAATTCTACCCGAGCTCGCTCGCGGCCGGCGTGCCGCGCATCGGCGAGTATTTCTCCCGCATCGCGCCCTCGCTGGAATGGGCCAAGCTCTTCGCCGGCGTGGACACGGAGGGCAGCCTGGCCTTCTGGTTCTATCGCCTGGATGCCTGGGCCATCCTGCTCTTCGAAACCGCGCAGATGGCGGCGCTGGCCACCCTGGCCGGAGCCGTGGTGGCGCTGCTGCTGGCCTTCCCGGCCGCGAAGAACACGGGCGCACCGGCCTGGGCCTACCAGGCCTCGCGCCGGCTGCTGGAAGCGACCCGCACGGTGCCCGAGATCGTCTTCGCGCTCATCTTCGTCTGGGCCTTCGGCGTGGGCGCGCTCGCGGGCATCCTCGCCATCGCGCTGCACACGGCGGGCGCGCTCGGCAAGCTCTTCGCGGACGCGATGGAGAATGTGGAGATGCGCCCCTGGGATGGCGTGCGCGCCGCGGGCGGCACCTGGTCCGAGGCCTGCCGCTTCGCGGTGCTGCCCGCCGCCCTGCCCGACCTGCTGAGCTACGCGATGCTACGCTTCGAGATCAATCTGCGCTCCGCCAGCGTCATCGGCTTCGTCGGCGCGGGCGGCATCGGCGAGGAGCTCTACAAGGTGATTTCCTTCAACTACTACGAGGAGATCAGCGCGATCCTGCTGCTCATCATCCTCTCCGTGATGGTGATCGACATGATCTCCGAGAAGCTGCGCCGCCGCGTGATCGAGGCCGTGGCATGACCGCCTCCCGCATGACCCCCATCGAAGTCGCCTCCTGGCAGGCGCGCATGCCGCGCGCCTTCGGCCCCACCCCACGCGGCCGCGCGCTGCGCCTCCTGGGCGGGCTGGCCTTTCTCACCTGGCTGATCGGCACGCTCTGGTGGTTCGATGTCTCGCCGCAGCGCATCTGGAACGGGCTGAATGGGCTGCTGGTCATCACCCGGCTGATGATCCCGCCCTCACCGGGCGAGCAATGGGTGGAGATCCTGCAGGGCCTGGCCGAAAGCCTGGCCATGGCCTTCCTCGGCACCTTCATCGCAGCCCTCATTGCGGTGCCGCTCGGCTTCCTGGGTGCGAACAATGTCGTCACCAACACCCTGTTCCGCTTCTCGCTGCGCCGGGTCTTCGACGGTTTTCGCGGCGTGGATCAGCTCATCTGGGCGCTCGCCTATGTGCGCGCGGTGGGCCTCGGCCCGCTCGCCGGCGTGCTGGCCATCGCGACGGCGGATATCGCCGTGCTCGCCAAGCTCTACGCCGAGGCGATCGAGAATGCGGAGAAGAAGCAGGCCGAGGGCATCGCCGCGGCCGGGGGCTCGCCCACGCTCATCATGCGCTTCGGCCTCCTGCCGCAGGTGGCGCCCATCATGCTGGGCCATGCGCTGTACTTCTTCGAGAGCAATACGCGCTCGGCCACCATCCTGGGCGTGGTCGGCGCGGGCGGCATCGGGTTGCAGATCGCCGAGCGCATCCGCGTCCGCCACTGGGACGAGGTCGCCTTCATCATCATCCTCATGGTGCTGATGGTGGCGGCGATCGACTGGCTGTCGGGCCAGGTGCGGCGCCGGCTGATCGGCGCGCGCTGATCGGGCTGGAGCCCACTCGCAGCCCATGGCATAGAGGGCGCGAAGCGGGCGTGCCGGAATGGTAGACGGAAGGGTCTTAAAAACCCTCGGCCGCAAGGCCGTGCGGGTTCGAGCCCCGCCGCCCGCAAGCCTCCCCCTTGGCCCTACTCCAGCACCCAGCCAGGCCGCAGCGTGATCTCGGCGCGGGTGCAGATGTTGATGTTGCGCGCCTCCTCCGCATTGCCATTGTCGAAGACGATGCGCAGGTCGGCCTCGCAGGGGATGTCGCTGGCGAGTTCCCGCCTTTCGCCACTCGCCAGCGGCCGCTCGCCCAGCTGGTTCGCGCCCCAGTCACTGTCCTGCACGGCGGAGAGATAGACTTCCCGCACCGCGCGGCCATGCGCATGCACCAGCGTCACGCGGCGGGCCGGCGCGAAAGCGACCGTCTGCCCGCCGCAGATGTCCACATCCGTCTGTTCCTCCGAGCGGTTGTCGGCGAAGACGGCGCGCAGCCGCACACGGCAGGCCGGGTTGCGGATGCGCAGCAGGAAGCTCTGGCCCGGATTCAGCACGGTGGCGCCCAGCCGGTCCCCGCCCCACTCAGCGCCTTCGCCGGCCGTCGCGTAGAGCTCGCGCAAGACGCGCGAGGTGCGGTTGGCGATGGTCACCTCGCGCAGCGGCACCGAGGGGTCGCCGAAGACGATGCGCGGGCTGGCGCAGAGATCCACCTGCTGCCGCGTCTCGGCGGCCGCACCCCGGAAGACCGCGCGCGCCTCGAATCGGCACTCCGTCTCGCCGCGCAGGCGGAGGTTGAAGCTGTCGCTGCCCGGGATGGTGGCAGCCCCCAGCCGGTCCGGCCCCACCACGCCCGGCCGCGCGAGGAAGAGCTGCATCAGCTCCGCATCCGTGTTGTTCACGACCTCGACGGCGCGGGTCGCGCGGTCATCCAGCACCAACTCGCGCGTGGTGCAGACATTGACGCCGCTGCGCGCCTCGGCGCTGCCATCCTCGAAGACGGCGCGCATCTCCATCTCGCAGGGGCCGCGGCCCAGGCGCAGCGCGAAGCTGGCGCCAGGCCGCACAAGCTCGGCGCCCAGCCGGTCCGGCCCCTGCTCCCGCGCGGGCGGATTCCAGAGATAGATCTCGCGCAGCACGCTTTCGGAGTTGTTCCGCAGCAGGATGTTGCGCTCGGCCGCAGGGGCCGGGGCAGGGGCGGGGGCAGGATTCGGCGGTGGCGGCTTGGCCGGCTGGGCCAAAGCGGGGCCGCAGGCCAGCAGGAAGATGAGCAGCAGCCGACGCTTCATCGGGGAATCACTCGCGCAGCGGGGGGTGGGCCGGCCTCCAGCACCAATTCGCGCGCGAAGCACAGCGCCACCGGGGCGGTGTGGAATTCAGCGCCATCGGCGAAGCGGACGCGCAGCTCGTTGTTGCAATGCCCCATGCCCAGTTCGAGGGCGCGCGTGCCGCCGGGCGGCAAGGCCGCGCCCGCCAGCCGGTCCTCGCCCTCGGGCGGCATGCCGTGGCTCCACAGGAAGACCTGGTTGAGCGGTTGCGACGTCGCGTTGCGCAGCGTGACCGTGCCGCGATCATGGAAGGGCGGGATGAGGCGCGCCGGGGAGGGAGATGGCGGGGCGGGTTGCGCGGCGGCCTGGCCGGCCAGCAACAGGAGAAACGGCCAGATCTTCATGCCCGGGGTTTTCATGCGGGCGGCAGCAGGATCACGCGCGCCCCGGCGCGGCGGTCCACGCCCCGCCGCTCGCGCTCGGTCGTGAAGCCGCGCGTGCGCGCCTCCGCGCGGATCCGGTCGCGCTCGATACCGAGTTGCGAGAGCTGCAGCGCCACCGCGCGGGCGCGGCGGGCGGCGAGCCGGCTCGCCGTCTGCGCGCCGCCCTCGGGCGAGGCGGCGAAGCCCAGCACGCAGATATTGCGGTCCAGCATCAGCTTTGCCTCCTCGGCCAGCGGCGTCAGGCTGGCGCTGGCCTCCGGCCTCAGCCGATCGGCGCCGCGGGCGAATTCCACGGAGACGGCGCCGTCCTGAAGCTGCTCGGCGCCGACGCAGGAGAAGTCGCGCAACTGCGCCATGGCGGGCGAGGATAGCAGCAGCAAAATCGCCAAGACGCGGATCATGTGGCGGCCAGCAGCCCGGCCTCGCGCAGGCGGGCCAGCAGCGCGCCGGCATCGGCCGCGGGGTGGGCGCGCTTCAGCTCGGCCTCGGTGATGTCGGGCCGCGCCAGCAGCCATTGCGCGGCCTCGGCCTCGGCCGGGTTCAAGGGCATCGTGCCGCTGGCGGTCTTCAGCACCCATTCGGCGCCGCGCCGCACCGGCCGCGCGCCGCCGGGGATGACGCGGAAGGCGCCGCCCTCGCCCGCATCCTCGCCCGCACCCTCGCCCGCCCCCTCGCCCGCACCGGCCGGGGCGGCCATGCCGCGCCAGGCCAGCAGGTCATTGCCGCCGCGATGGAAGCGGTAATCCGCCACATATTGCTCCAGCACCGCCATCACCTTCGGATCCTTGGCGAGTTCCGCCACGCGCGCGCCCAATTGCCCCGCACGCTGCGTCAACGCGAATTTCGTCGCCGCGCTGCCATCCTGGCGCGGCAAGGGTTGCCGGAAGCTGGCTTCGTAGAGCACGCGCTCGAGCAGGATGTTCATCACATCCATCCCGTTCGGCGCATGCGCGCCATAGGCGACATGCACGCTGGCGGGCGCCTCGGCCAGGGCATCATGGTACCAGCCGCGCGGCAGATAGAGCAGGTCACCCGGCTTCATCAGGATCTTGGCGCGCAGCTTGCCCTTGTGCTGCTCGTGATGCGCCTGGTCCTGGCTGCGCCAGAGCGGGTGGCTGATCGGCCATTCCGCGCGGCCTTCCCAGATGTTCCAGTATTTCTCGCCTTCGACCTGCACGGCCCAGACATCATGCGTGTCGTAATGGGCGGGGAAGGCCTTATGGCTCTGCCAGGAGATGTAGACATTCGCCTGCGCCTTGCCCAAGCCGGCACTCTCGATCGCGTGGGAGACGGAGGCGAGGCCGGGCGTCAGGCTGTCCACATCGTTCATGACGATGCTGGCGCCCTTCTGCACCCATTCCCGCACGCGCGCGGTCACCGGCTGCATCAGCTGCGCGTTGGAATCGCGTCCCGTGGCGCGGATGCAATATTCCTCGGCCGGAATGGGCTTGCCGTCCAGCACGAGCTGGAGCGAGTGGCTGGACCAGGCATGCGTCATGTCCAGCAGGCGGTTGATTTGCCGCCAGGAAAAGACGGCGGCGAACTTGGCCGCGTCCCCCTTCAGGTGAAGGGGGAGCTTGTCATGATATTCGGCGAAGAACTGCTCGACCGGCATGGGGGCGAGCAATTGGGCGAGCGTCATTGTCATGGAGGGAGGCTAGCCCAGCTCCGCGCCGCATGCCACGCCCGCGCGGGGTCATGGCACGCGAAGCTTGCGCCCCGGGGGCCGAAAGCCGGAGACTGCCCCCCAAAGGAAGAACGCCATGCCAGAAGCCCCGATGAACCCGGACCCGGTGCGCGAGGAGGTGCTGCGCGCGGCCCGCGCGGGGCTCCCCCCCGCCGCCGCCGCCCTGCTGCCCGCGCTGCATACCGCGATCCCGACGGCCGAGCTCGCCGCCCGCCCGCCCGAATCCCTGCGCCAGGCGGCGGCGGCGCTCGCCGCCCTGGCCGCCCAACGCGCGTCGGGCGAGGTGAAGCTGCGCCTCACACCCCCCGCCTCCGGCCGCGGTGCGCATGGCGTGGCCGAGATCATCGTGGATGACATGCCCTTCCTGGTCGATTCGGTCCTGGCCGCGCTGACCCGGGAGGGGCGGGTGGTGCGTGAATTCCTCCATCCCGTGCTGGCGGTCACGCGCGACGCCGCGGGCGCGCTGCTCACCCTCGGCGAGGGCGAGCAGCGCGAGAGCATGATGCGCGTCACCATCGGCGCCAGCGCAGGCCAGCTCCTGCCCGGCATGTCGCCGCATGGCTGGCCGGAGGTCGAGGCCGCGCTGGCCCGCGCGCTGCATGATGTGAGCGTGGCGGTGCGGGATTTCCCCGCCATGCTGGCGCTGCTGAACCAGGCCGATTCCGAGATGAACGGCGATGCCGAGGCCCGGGAATTCCTCGCTTGGCTGCGCGACGACAATTTCGTCCTGCTCGGCCACCGCCATCTGGTGGTGGAGGATCGCGCGGTGCATGTGCTGGCCACGGAAAACCTGGGCCTGCTGGCCGATGCCAACCTGCCGGTCTTCGACGCGCTGGCCGCCCTCCCCGCCTTGCCCGAGCGCGTCCGCGCCGCCTTCACGGACCCCGCCGCCGTCACCGTCGCCAAGGCCAATATGCGCAGCACGGTCCACCGGCCGCAGCATGCCGATGTGGTCGCGACGCGCATCCTGGACGCCGAAGGCCGCGTGACGGGCGTGCGCCTCTTCCTCGGCCTCTTCGCCGCCGCCGCCTATAACCGCAACCCGCGCTCCATCCCGCTGCTGCGCGGCAAGGTGGAGCGCATCCTCGCCACCGCCGGCGTCTCGGCCTTCAGCCATGACGGCCGCGCGCTGCGCAATATCCTGGACACCTGGCCGCGCGACGAGCTCTTCCAGGCGAGCGAGGCGGAAATCCTGGAAGGCGCCCGCATCGCGCTCGATCTCTCGATTCGCCCGCGCCCCGCCTTGTTCTTCCGGCCCGATCCCTTCGGGCGCTTCGTCTCGGTCATCGCCTGGCTGCCGCGCGAGGGGTTCGACACGCGCCTGCGCTCCCGCGTCGGCGAGATGCTGGCCCGCGCCCATGGCGGGCGGCTTTCCGCCTTCTACATCGCGCTGGGCGACGCGCCGCTGGCGCGCGTGCACTACATCATCGGCACCGACCCCGGCACCGCCACGACGCCCGACCACGCGGCGCTCGAGGCCGCGGTGGCCCAGGCCGCGCGCAGCTTCGGCGACCGCCTGGCCGATGTGCTGGTGGAGGAACGCGGCGAGGCCGCGGCCGGCGCCGCCCTCGCCCTCTGGCGCGACGCCTTCCCCCCCGGCTACCGCGAGACGGAGACGCCAGGCCAGGCCGTGGGCGACCTCTCCCTGGCGGAGGCGGCACTCGCCAGCGGGCGGATCGAGGCGGCGGTGCAGCAACCCCCCGGCACCCCGGCCCAGCGCATCACCCTGCGTCTTGCCGTGCCCGGGTCTGCTCTGGCGCTGGCCGATGCGCTGCCGCTTTTCGAGAGCCTGGACCTGCGCGCGATCGAGGAGGTCCCGCACCGCCTGACGCCCCAGGGCGCCGCCAGCGTCTCGCTGCATGTCTTCACGCTGGATGCGGGCGTGGCCTTCCGCGCCGAACGGGCCGAGCCACTGCTGGCGGCGCTGGAAGCCCTGCTGGCCGGCGAGGTGGAGGCCGATGGCTTCAACCGCCTGGTGCTGCGCGCCGGCCTCGACTGGCGGGAATGCTGGTTGCTGCGCGCCATGTATCGCTGGCTGAAGCAGGTGGGCTTCCCCTTCGCGCAGGAAAGCGTGACGGCCGCACTCGCCGCCCAGCCCGAGGCGGCGCGGCTGCTGGTGGACCTCTTCCATGCCCGCTTCCGCCCCGATGGCAAGGGCGATGAGGCGGCGCTCGATGCCGCCTGGACCATGCTGCTGGACCAGGTGGCGGACCCCGATGCGGACCGCATCCTGCAACGGCTGCGCGCGCTGCTGGACGCGATGCTCCGCACCAATTTCTACCAGGGGAAGGCCTATCTCGCCTTCAAGCTGGATTCCGCCCATGCGGGCGAGATGCCAGCCCCCCGCCCCTGGCGCGAGATCTTCGTGCACAGCGCGGCCATGGAGGGCTGCCACCTCCGCGCCGGCCCCGTGGCGCGCGGCGGGATCCGCTGGTCCGACCGGCGCGAGGATTTCCGCACCGAGATTCTTGGCCTGATGAAGGCGCAGCGCCTGAAGAACGTCGTCATCGTGCCGACCGGCGCGAAGGGCGGCTTCGTGCTGAAGGGCCATGTGCCGACGGATCGCGAGGGCTTCCAGACCACCGGCATCGCCGCCTATCGCACCCTGGTGCGCGGCATGCTGGACCTGACCGACAATTTGCACGGCACCGCCGTGATCACCGCGCCGGGCATCCGCCGCCGCGATGGCGACGACCCCTACATCGTTGCCGCCGCGGATAAGGGGACGGCGACCTTCAGCGACATCGCCAACGGGCTTTCCGCCGAATACGGCTTCTGGCTGGGCGATGCCTTCGCCTCCGGCGGTTCGGCCGGCTATGATCACAAAGTGATGGGCATCACGGCGCGCGGCGCCTGGGTGATGATCGAGCGGCATTTCGTGGAAACGCTTGGCCGCTCCATCCATGATGCGCCCTTCACGGTGGCGGGCGTCGGCGACATGTCGGGCGACGTCTTCGGCAATGGCCTGCTGATCTCGAAGCAATCGAAGCTTGTCGCCGCCTTCGACCACCGGCACATCTTCCTCGACCCCGATCCCGATCCCGCGCGCAGCCACGCCGAGCGCGCACGCCTCTTCGCCCTGCCGCGCTCCTCCTGGGCCGATTACGACGCCTCGCTCATCTCGCGGGGCGGCGGGGTCTTCGCCCGCAACCTCAAGACCATCCCGCTGAGTGCCGAGGCACGCGCCCTGCTCGGCATCCAGGCCGAGCGCGCGGAGCCCACGGCCATCCTGCAGGCGATCCTGAAGCTCGACACCGACCTGCTCTATTTCGGCGGCATCGGCACCTATGTGAAAGCCAGCACCGAGAGCCAGGCCGAGGCGGGCGACCGCGCCAATGACGCGATCCGCGTGGATGGCCGCGACATCCGCGCCCGCGTGGTGGGCGAGGGCGCCAATCTCGGCGTCACACAGGCAGGCCGCATCGAGATCGCGCGGGCGGGTGCCCGCATCAACACCGATGCGCTCGACAATTCGGCCGGCGTCAGCACCTCCGACCATGAGGTGAACATCAAGATCCTGCTGGCCGATGCCGAAGCCTCGGGCGTCATGACGCGCCGCCAGCGCGACGAACTCCTGGCCAGCATGACCGATGAGGTCGCGGCGCTGGTGCTGCGCGACAACCACCTGCAATCCGTCGCCGTCACGCTGGAGACGGGCACGGGTGCGGCCGCCCTGCCCGCCCAGGCCGCGCTGATGACGCGCCTGGAGGCCGAGGGCCTGCTGGACCGCGCCCAGGCCGGGCTGCCCGATGCCGCCTCCATGGCCGCCCGCGCCAAGTCGGGCGACGCGCTCACCCGGCCCGAGATCGTGGCGCTGCTGCCCTTCGCCAAGCTCTGGCTGGGCGAGGCGATCCTGGCCTCCCCCCTGCCGGACCAGCCGGTCTTCGCGCCGCTGCTCAACGCCTATTTCCCGACCGCGCTCCAGGCCCCGGGCTTCGCAAGCTTCGTCGCGCGGCACCGGCTGCGGCGCGACCTCATCGCCACGGCACTCGCCAATATGGTGGTGAACCGGCTGGGCTGCGCCGGCCTCGCCCGCCTCGTGGCCGCCGCCGAACCGGCCGAGGTGGTGGGTGCCGCTTGGCTCGCCGCCGAGCTTTTCGGCCTGGAAGCACGCTTCGAGGCGGCCGAGGCGGCCCCGCCTGGCCCGCGGCTCGCCGCCCAGGCGGTCCTGCGCGAATTGCTGGAGGCGGCCGCGGTCGAGCTGCTGCCGGCCGCCCGCGCCGGGCTCGAACCCGCCATGGCAAGCCTCGCCACCGGCATCACCACACTCAGCGAAGCCGCGATGGGCGAGGCGCCGGAGAACCCGGCCCTGCCCGAAGCCCTCGCCCGCTTCATCGCCGCCGCACCGCGCCTCGCCGCGGCACCCGCCATCGTGCGGCTGGCGGCGGAGAGCGGCGCCGATCCCGCCGCCGCCGCGCGCGCCTGGGCCGAGGTGGGGGCCGCCTGCCAGCTCGACGCGCTGGCCGAGGCGGCGCGGCGCATGCCGGCCCCCGGCGTCTATGGCGACCGCGCGCGGGCCGCGCTGCTGGCAGATCTGCGCGCCACGCAATTTGGCCTTGCCGCGCAACGCCTGGCCGGCGGCAGCGCCGAACTGCCCGAGGCGCTGCGCCCCGTGCTGGCCGATGCGGCGCTGCAGGGCGACCTCGCCGCCGTCACCGTCGCGGTGCGCGCGCTGGCCGCCAAGGCGTGACGCGCCGCGAATGGGCCTGGTCGAGCTATGACTGGGCGAACAGCGCCTTCCCGACGGTGGTTTCCACCTTCGTCATCGCCGCCTACTTCACCCGGGGCATCGCGCCCGATCCGGTGACGGGCCAGGTGATGTGGGGCTGGATGCAGGCCCTGGTGGGCCTCGCCATCGGCCTGCTCTCGCCGCTGCTGGGCTCCATCGCCGATGCGGGCGGGCGACGGCGGCTGATGCTGCTGATCTGCACGGTGCTGACGGCGCTCTTCACGGCCGGCATCTGGTTCGCCAAGCCCGAGCCCGGCTATGCCGCCTGGGCGCTGCTTTGCGTGGCGCTCGGCACGCTGTGCTTCGAGCTGGGGACCGTCTTCTACAACGCCATGCTGCCCGATGCGACGACGCGCGAGCGGCTGGGCCGCGTCTCCGGCATCGGCTGGGCGATGGGCTATGCGGGCGGCCTGGGCTGCCTGGTGCTGTGCCTCGCCTTGCTCGTGCAGCCCAACCCCTCCCTCTTCGGGCTGGATCGCGGCGCGGCCGAGCATGTGCGCGCCACCGCGCTGCTCGTCGCCGCGTGGCTGCTGCTCTTCGCCTGGCCGGTGCTGGTCTTCCTGCCCTCGACGCAGGGGCCGCGCACGCCCTTGCGCCGGGCCGCGACGGAGGGCCTGGCTGACCTGCTGCGCCTGTTGCGCGGCCTGCCCCGGCAAAAGCTGATCGGCCGCTTCCTGCTGGCGCGGCTGTTCTACACGGATGGCCTGAACGTGCTCTTCGCCTTCGGCGCGATCTACGCGGCGGGCGTCTTCGGCATGGGCTTCGAGGAAATCCTGCTCTTCGGCATCGCGCTGAACGTGACGGGCGGGATCGGCGCCTTCGCCGGCGGCTGGGTGGAGGAACGACTTGGCGCGCGCGCCACCATCCTGGCGGCGCTGGTGGCCCTCATGGCGATCGGCGGGGGCATGCTGCTGGTCGAGAGCAAGGCGGCCTTCTGGGTGCTTGGCGTGATGCTCGGCCTCTTCTTCGGCCCGGCCCAGGCGGCAAGCCGCAGCCTGATGGCGCAGGTGGCGCCACCCGATGAGATCGCCGCCTATTTCGGGCTTTTCGCCTTGTCCGGCCGCGCCACGGGCTTCCTCGGACCAGCGGCGCTGGCGCTGGTGACGGATGTCACCAACAGCCAGCGCGCCGGGATGGCCGTTGTGCTGCTGCTGCTGGCCGTCGGTGCTGCCATCCTGGCGACGCTGCCGCGGGCGCGCTGAACCTCAGAGATGCTTCCGGAAGAAGCTCAGCGTCCGCTCCTGCGCCACCTCTGCATCGGCGGCGACGTAGCTGCCGCGCTCCTCGCAGCCGAAGCCATGGCCGGCGCCGGGATAGACGAAGACCTCCACCTCCGGCCGCGCCGCCTGGATCGCGCTGACATCCGAGAGCGGGATCGAGCCGTCCACCTCGCCGAAATGCAGCTGCACCGGGCAGCGCGGCGTCTCGTCCTTCGCGGCCACGATGCCGCCGCCATACCAGCCGACCGCGGCCCGGAAGGCCGAGCTGCGCACCGCGCCATGCCAGGAGACGGTGCCGCCCCAGCAATAGCCGACGATCCCGCGCGGCAGCCCGGCCGGCAGCGCGGCCGCGGCGGCCAGGATGTCGAGGAGCGTCAGCTGCTCGTCGATCTTGCCGCGGAGCGTCCGGCCCTGCGTCACATCCTCGGAGGTATAGCCGAGCTCCACGCCGCGCTCGGTGCGGTCGAACAAGGCGGGGCAGATCACGGCGTAGCCCGCGGCGGCGAAGCTGTCGGCCACGCGGCGCATGTGGCGGTTCACACCGAAGATCTCCTGGACGATGACGAGGCCGGCCTTGGCATCGGCGGGCCCGGCCCGGTAGGCGGCGAAGCTGTGGCCATCGGCGGCGGTGAGCGTGATCTGCATGGACGAATCTCCCGGGGGTGATGCTAGATTCCCAGCATGGGCGAGGTCGTGAATCTTCGGAAGTGGCGCCGCGCGCGCGAAAAGGCGGAGGCCGAGGCGCAGGCCGCGGCCAACCGGACCGCCTTCGGCCGCACCGCGGCCCAGAAGAAGCGCGACGCGAAGGAGGCCGCCCAGCGGGACGCCCTGCTGGAGGGCAGCCGGATGGACGCTCCCGAAAAGCCCTGACCTAGACCGGCGGATGCAGCTCCGCCCGCGCGCGGGAGAAGCTGCGCCGGCCGCGCTTGAAGCCCATCAGCACCGGCGAAATCCCGCGCAGCGCCGCCACCGGGTCGGGCGCGTCCACCACCACGAGATCGGCCGGGTGGCCCACCGCGATGCCGTATTGCTTCAGGCGCAGCACCTTCGCCGAATTGGCGGTGAACATGTCCCAGGTCTGCCGCAGCTCATGCGCGTCGCCGCGCTGGACCACGTTCGCGTAGAGATTGGCCATGCGGATCAGCTGCGCATCGCCGAAGGGGGTGAAGGGATTCTGCACATTGTTGGTGGAGAGGTTGCACAAGGCGCCCTGCGCCATCAGCCGATGCGCATCCACCACGCCGCGGCGGATGTTGTGGTCCTGGTCGCGCCCCATCAGGAACAGGTCGGTCGCCGGCAGCACGGCGAGCGAGACGCCGCTATCGGCCATCATCCTGCCGATGCGGTCCTGGTGTTCGGGCGTGGCGCTTGCGATCTTCGTGCCATGGCCGAAGGCGACGCGGCCACCCCAGCCGATGCGGTCAGTGATCTCGCAGACCAGGCGCAGATCGAGGTCATTCGGGTCAAACCCGCTATCCAGGTGCATGTCCACATCCACGTCGAACTCCTGGGCGAGCTCGAAGACGCGGCGGATCTGGCCCGCGCGGTCACGGTCGTAATTGGGTGCCGCGCCGATCACGGTGGCGCCGGATTTCAGCGCCTCGACCATCAGTTCCTCGGTGCCGGGGCTGTCCAGCAACCCCTCCTGCGGCATCACGCAGATCTCGAGGTCGATCGCCCATTGATAGGCGTCCACCAGCGCCTTCACGCCCTGGAAACCGCGCAAGCCCACCAGCGGGTCCACCTCGGCATGGGTGCGCATGGTCATGGTGCCGTGGCTGATCGCTTTCTCGATCGTGGCGCGGGCGCGGGCGTTCACATCCTCCACCGTGAAGCTGTGCTTGACGGCCGAGACGCGCTCCATCGCGCGGTGCGGGTTGCGGCCAGGGGCGCAGCCGCAGCGGTCGATGATGCCGCTCTTGTCGAGGTGGATATGCGTCTCGACGAAGCCGGGCGTCACCAGGCAGCCGCCCGCATCCACCACCTCCCGCGCCGCGGTCCCGAGATCGGGCGCGATGGCGGTGATGACGCCGCCGGTCACGCCGATATCGGTCATGCTCTCGGCATCGGCGAGGCGGGCGCGGCGCAGCAGCAGGTCGAATTCCATCGGGCAACTCCTTCGGGCAGGAGAACGTTCGCTGAATTCGCGGCATATGACCACCCAAGGGAGGCATGCGGTTGAGACGACTTCGATCTTGGCCCGAACCGCGCTAGGCTCGACGCGTGGACACACCCGGCCCCACCCCCGCCTCCCCACGGCCGCCTCCGGCGGAGGCGCGCTGATGTCGCGCCGCCAGATGGAAATCACGCCGGAGCTGATGCTGCGGGCCTATCGCATCGGCCTGTTTCCGATGGCCGAGAGCCGCGAGGCGCGCACCCTCTACTGGCTCGATCCCGAGATGCGCGGCGTGATCCCGCTCACGGGGTTTCACCTCTCGCGCCGCCTCGCGCGGCGGGTGCGGCAGGCCCCCTATCGCATCACCGCCAATGCGGCCTTCGCGGAGGTCATCGCCGAATGCGCCGCGCCCCGCGCGAGTTCCGCCGATAGCTGGATCAATGCCGAGATCCAGGCGCTCTTCATCGCGCTGCACCGCCAGGGCCACGCCCATTCCATCGAGGCCTGGGAGGGCGAGGCGCTGGTGGGCGGGCTCTACGGCGTCTCTCTCGGCGGCGCGTTCTTCGGCGAGAGCATGTTCAGCCGCGCCGATGACGCCTCCAAGATCGCGCTGGTGCATCTGGTGGCGCGGCTCAGGCTGGGCGGCTTCACCCTGCTCGATGCCCAGTTCCAGACGGCGCATCTGGCGCAGTTCGGCACGGAGGAGGTGCCGCGCGCCCTCTACAAGCAACAACTCGCGGTCGCGGTGGAGGTGCCGGCGCATTTCCCCGCCGAGCCCGAACCCGAGGCGCTGGCGCGCGAGATCGCGGCGCTGCGCGGCGAGGGCTGAGGCGGGGTTCTGGCCCGCCTGTCCTTCCTCTAACCTTTTGCGATGACCGAACCCGCCCCGGAATTCAGCCTCATCGCCCGGCATTTCCGCCCGCTCGCCGGGCCGGGCGCGCTGGGCCTCCTGGATGACGCGGCGCTGCTGACGCCGCCGCCCGGGCAGCAACTTGTCCTCGCCGCCGATGCGATGGTGGCCGGCGTGCATTTCCTGGCCGACGACCCGCCCGGGACCATCGGCCGCAAGCTGCTGCGGGTGAACCTCAGCGACCTCGCCGCCATGGGGGCCGAGCCACTGGGCTATCTCATGACCATCGCCCTCACGCCGGACACGGGTGAGGCTTGGGTCGCCGCCTTCGCGGCCGGCCTCGCCGAGGACCAGCGCGAATTCGGCCTGCAGGTGTTGGGGGGCGACACCGTCTCCACGCCCGGGCCGCTCAGCCTCTCCCTCACCATCCTGGGCCATGTGCCGCAGGGGGCCGCGCTGCGGCGCGAGGGCGCGCGGCCGGGCGACGACCTCTGGGTGAGCGGGCGGATCGGCGATGGCCATCTCGGCCTGCGCGCGGCGCGCGGCGAGATCGCGGACCCCGGCGGCGCGCTGGCACGGCGATACCGCCTGCCCGAGCCGCGCCTGGCCCTCGGCCTCGCGCTGCGCGGCCTGGCGCGGGCCTGCATGGATGTCTCGGACGGGCTTTTGCAGGATGCGGGGCACCTCGCCCGCGCCGGTGCTTGCGCGGTGGTGGTGGAGGCGGCCCGCATTCCCGTCTCCGACAGCACGGCGCCCATCACGGCGCTGGCCGCGGGCGGCGATGATTACGAACTGCTCTTCGCGGCGGCGCCCGAACATCACGCGGCGGTGGAGGCGGCGGGTCTCGCCGCGCGCACCCCTGTCACGCGCCTCGGGCGGTTCACGCCGGGCGCGCCGCGTGTGAGCCTGCGCGACGCCACCGGCCAGGACATCACGCCGGCGAAACTCGGCTGGAGCCATCTGTGACGCAAGACGACGCCCAAGAAAAGCACATGAAGGCCACCATCTGGCGGCTCTTCTTCTGCCAGGCCCTGATGAACGCCACGATGGTGGGCCAGGCGGCCATGGGGGCGATCATCGGCCACAGCCTCTCGGCCGACCCCGCACTCGCCACCCTGCCCATGGCCGTGCAGATGACGGCTGTCATGGCGGTCTCCATCCCGGCCTCGATCATCTTCGGCCGCTACGGGCGGCGCGCGGGCTTCACGCTGGGCGCCATCGTCTCCCTCGCCGGCTCGCTCACCTTCGCACTCGGGGTCTGGCAGCAGGATTTCCTGATCTATTGCCTGGGCTCGGTGCTGGCGGGCGCCGGCTTCGGCATCGCGCAGCATTACCGCTTCGCGGCGGCCGAGGCCGCCACGCCCGCCTATCGGCCGCGCGCCATCGCCCTCGTCATGGCGGGGCCGGTGCTGGCGGCGGCCTTCGGGCCGGAATTGGTGAAACACAGCTATGACGTCTTCATGCCCTACATGTTCCTGGGCACCTACCTGATCCTGGCGCTGCTGCCGGTCGTGTGCCTGGTGCTGCTGACCGGCCTCACCCTGCCGCCGCCGCCGCCGCGCGCCGCCGTGACCACGCCGGTCGGCGAGATCATGCGCCGCCCGGCCTTCGTCACCGCCGTGGTCGCGGGCATGGTGGCCTATGGCACGATGAACCTGGCCATGACGGCCACCCCGCTCGAAATGCTGTTCTGCGGCTTCTCGGTCGGCGCGTCCGCCACCGTCATCCAGGCGCATGCGATCGCGATGTACGCGCCGGGCTTCGCCACCGGCCACCTGATCACGCGCTTCGGCGTGCGGCCCGTCATCGTGGCGGGTGCGGGGCTGACCGCCGCCTCCGTCGTGGTGGCGCTGATGGGCGAGAGCTTCTGGCACTTCGCCATCGGCCTCGCGATCCTGGGCGTCGGCTGGAACTTCATGTTCGTGGGTGCCACGTCACTGCTCGCCACCGCCTATGCGCCGCATGAGCGGGTGCGGGCGCAGGCGGCGAATGACTTCATCGTCTTCGGCACCGTCGCCTGCACGGCCTTCCTCTCGGGCTATGTGCATGCGCGCTTCGGCTGGAGCCTGCTGAACCTCACGCTGATCCCGCCGCTGGTGGCGGCGCTGGCGCTGCTGGCCTGGCAGAAATCCCGGGGCGGGAACGCCGCCCCGGCAGCGGCCCGGTAAGGGCCCGACCTAGAAGCGGCCCCACACGGCCGAGGGCGCATTCGGCATCATCGGCAGCGAGGGATCGCCCATCAGATCGGGCGAGGTCACGTCGCCCTCGCCGGTCTGGCGGGGACGCCGGGGGTCGATCGCGTTCAGCTGGTCCATCCGCTGGTCGGCCTGCATCCCCCGCTGCAACTGTCGCTCCGCGATGGATTCGGGCGTGGGCGGCGGCTGGCCGGGCAGGAGGCGCGGTCCCACTGGGATCGAAGTGGTGATCGGCGTCGGCAGCGGCGCTGGCGCGGGGGGCGGCGGCGCGGCGCAGGCCGCGGCCAGCAGGGCAATGAGAAGGCTCGGGTAACGCATGTCGGGATTCCAGGAGAGGGGGTTCAGCGCGGGGAGCGACGGCGGAAATCAGCCACCACCTCCTCCAGCGGCAGGAAGCGGACGCCGGGCTGGCGCTGCATGTGGGTGATCAGCCGCTCCAGCATCAGCAGCACCTGCGGCCGGCCGGAGACGTCGGGATGGATGGTCATGGGCACCACCGCATAATCATATTCGCGATAAATGAAGTCGAAATGGTCCCGCCAGATCTGCTCCAGCGCGTGCGGGCTGACATAGCCGTGGCTGTTCGGGAATTTCTTGATGAACATCATGGGCGGCAGGTCATCAAGGTACCAGCTCGCCGGGATCTCCACGAGGCCGGTCTCGGTCCCCTTGGTGAAGGGCTTCATCCAGCTTTCGGCCGGCTGGCTGTAGTCGATGGGCGTCCAGGCATCGCCGGTGCGGACGTAATAGGGCTGGGCATCGTCATGCATCAGCGAATGATCGTACTGGATGCCGCGCTCGATCAGGATCTCGATGCTGCGCTCGCTGACCTCCCACCAGGGGGCCACATAGCCGGCGGGCTTGCGGCCCCAATGCTTCTCGATCAGGCCGATGCACTTGTCGAAGATCGCCTCTTCCTGTGGGCGGCTGAGCGCCAGCGGGTTCTCGTGGCTGTAGCCGTGCAGGCCGATCTCGTGCCCGGCCCGGGCCACCATGTCGGTGATGTGCGGCCAGCTTTCGATGGTGTGGCCGGGGATGAAGAAAGACTGCTTGATGCCGAAGCGCTCGAAGAGCTTCAGGATGCGTGGCATGCCCAGCTCGGCCGCGAAAACGCCGCGGCTGATGTCACCCGGGCTGTCCTCGCCCATATAGCTGCCGAGCCAGCCGGCGACGGCGTCGCAATGCACGCTGAAGGCGCAGATGATCTCCTTGGCCATCGGCCGGCTCCGTCCCTGGTCCGGATTGAGCCTAGCCATTTGGCGCCTGGTTGTGCAGCCTCCCGCATGCCTTGACGGGGCCAGGGCCGCTTGACCACAAGGCGCCGCACCCGCAAGGCAGCCTGATGACCACCTCCGAAGACTTCCACCCCCCGCGCCCGGCGGCGCCGGCCCGCTTTCCCCGCGGCATGCGGGCGCTCTATGCCTCGGCCACGGACCTGCTGAGCCTCTTCCCCGAGAGCGCCTTCCGCCACCGGATGATGCCCTTCAGCGCCATCTCCCAGCGCGTGCTGATCGTGAACGAGCCGGAGATGGTGCGCCGCGTCTTCATCACCGGCCGCGCCGAATTCGAGGCGAAGAGCCGCCATTTCCGCCAGGCGCTGGAGCCCGTGATCGGCGACAGCATGTTCCTCAACAGCGGCGAGATCTGGCTGACGCGCCGCGCGCTGATGGCGAAGCTGCTGCATCCCTCCCGCACGGCGGGCTTCCATCCGCTCTTCGTGCAGGGTGCGGAGGAGCTGGCATCCAGCTGGAACGGCCGGGTGGATGTCGCGGCGGGCTTCGCGGGGGCCACGGCGCTGGCCGTCATGCGCGCGCTCTTTGGTGATGCGGCGCGGCCCACGGATGCGGCGAAGCTCGCGCGCAGCTTCACCGCCTATGAGGGCGCGGTGCTGGCGGTGGATTTCGCCCATGTCTTCGGCCTGCCCGAGAAGCTCACGGGCTGGCAGTTTCTCACCGCCCGCAAGCACGCCCGCGCCATCCGCCGCCTCTGCGCGTCCTGCATCAGCGCGGCCGGCCCCGATGCCGGCGGCCTCTTCGGCGAATTGCGCGCCGCGGTCGCCGAGAGCGGGCAACCGCTGCTCGACCCCGACCAGCTCATCAACGAGGTGGCGATGCTGCTGCTGGCCGGCAGCGAGACCTCGGCCAATGTGCTGACCTGGACGGTCTACCTCCTGGCCCTGCACGCGCCCACGCGCGAGCGCGTGCTGGAGGAGCTGCAAAGCGTGCTGGGCGGCCGCGCGCCCGAGGCGTCCGAGCTGAACGCCCTGCCCTTCACCAAGGCGGTGATCCAGGAGGCGATGCGCCTCTACCCGCCCGTGCCCTATCTCTCGCGTGAAGCCGCGCGGGCCGAGCGCATCGCGGGCATCCAGGTAAAGCCGGGCGAGACGGTGATGGCCCTGCCCTGGCTGCTCCATCGCAACGAACATCTCTGGGAGGCGCCGCACGCCTTCCGGCCCGAACGCTTCCTGCCCGACGCGCCGCAGAAGCCGCCGCAATTCGGCTACCTGCCCTTCAGCATCGGGCCCCGCGTCTGCGCCGGCGCCTCCTTCGCCATGGCGGAGATGCTGGTCTTCATGGCCGTGCTGCTGCCGCGCCTCGACTTCGCCATCCCGCCCGGCGCGGCCCCGGTGCCGCGCGCGCGCCTGACGCTCAGGCCGCGCGGGGGGATGCCGCTGATCGTGACGCCCCGGTGAGGCGCGCGGCCGGGCTGCTGCTGGCCGTTGGCGGCGCGGCTTGGCTCGCCCAGGCCCAAGGGCCGCAGCTGGCAATCCTCTGGCTGCTGGGCGCGGCGCTGGGCCTCGTGCTGTTCCAGGCGAGCTTCAGCTTCGCGGGTGGCTTCCGGCGGCTGCTGTTGGAGCAGCGCAGCGCCAGCTTCCGCGCCATGCTGCTGCTGCTGGCCCTGGCCTGCCTGCTCAGCCTGCCCGCCATCGCGGCGGGCAGCGTCTGGGGCCAGCCGGTGCGCGGCTTCGTCTTTCCCATCGGCTGGGGGTTGCTGCTGGGCGCCTTCCTGTTTGGCATCGGGATGCAGCTGGGCGGTGGCTGCGCCTCGGGCACGCTCTACACGGCCGCCGGCGGCCAGGGGGCGCGGATGTGGATCACGCTCACCGCCTTCATCGCCGGCGCCACCTTCGCGGCCTATGATTCCGAACGCTGGTCCGGCTGGGCCGCGCTGCCGCCGGTCTCGCTGACGGCGTCCCTCGGCCTTGGCGGCGCGCTGGTGGCGAGCCTGGCCGCGCTCGCCCTGGCCTGGGCGGTGGCCACCGGGCTGGAGCAACGCCGCCATGGCGCGGTGCAGCCGCTCGGCTGGCAGGGCGCGTTGTTCCGCCACCCCTGGCCCGCCGCCTGGGGCGCGCTCGGCCTCGCGCTGCTGGGTTTTGCCACGCTGGTCCTGGCTGGCCGGCCCTGGGCGATCACGGCGGCCTTCCCGCTCTGGGGCTCTCGCGCCATCGAGGCGCTGGGCTGGGACGACCCGGCCTTCTGGCCCTATTGGGAAGACCCCACCCGCACCGAGGCGCTGCTGCGCCCGTTACTCGCTGACCGGATGACGGTCATGGATCTCGGCCTCATGGCCGGCGCCTTCCTGGCCGCGGCGCTGGCCGGCCGGCGGGGCGACTGGCGCATTCCGCGCCTGCGGCCGGCGCTGGCCTCGCTCATCGGCGGGCTGCTGCTGGGCTATGGGGCCATCATCGCCTTCGGCTGCAATATCTCCGCCTTTCTCGGGGGAATTCTCTCAGGCAGCCTGCATGGCTGGGTCTGGATCATCCCGGCGCTGGCCGGCAATGCGCTGGGGGCAAGACTACGGCCGCTTTTCGGGCTGGAGACGCCTGCGTCTCGGTAATGCCGCAATGCAATGTAAAAATCAGCAATTGACGGTCCATGGTCGTGCATTATGTTCCGGCGACACGCCACGCCCAAAGGAACACGCATGCGGCCCCTTCCCCTCCTGCTCGCCAGCCTGATGCTTGCCACGCCCGCCGCCGCCCAGGCGCCACTGGCGGCGCAGGGCTGCATTGGCTGCCATGGGCCGAATGGCGCGGGCATGGGCGGCGTCCCTGGCCTCGCCGGGCGGGACCGGGCGGAGCTGATCGCGCAGATGAACGCCTTCCGCGCCAATGAGCGCCCGGCCACCATCATGGGCCGCGTCGCGCGCGGCTATACCGAGGCGGAGATCATCGCGACCGCCGAATACTTCGCCCGCCAGCCGCGCTGAGGAGACACGCCATGACCCATCTTCTCCCCCGCCGCGCATGGCTCGCAGCCGCCCCTTTGGTCGCTGCCCCCTCTGTCCTGCGTGCCCAGACCCAGGCGCGGCTGCTGGTCATCGGCGGCGGCTTCGGCGGCGCGACCGCGGCCAACTTCGCGCGCCGCACCTATCCCTGGCTGGATGTCACGCTGGTCGAGCCGAAGCGGAACTTCGTCACCTGCCCCTATGGCAATCTGGTCCTCGCCGGCACGCGGCAGATCGGCCAGATCACGCATTCCTATGACGGGTTGCGCGCCCGCGGCGTCCGCGTGGTGCATGACTGGGCGGCCGGCATCGACGCCGCATCGCGTCGCGTGCGCCTCGCAGGTGGCGAGACGCTGACCTATGACCGCCTGATCCTCTCCCCCGGCATCGCGCTGCGCTGGCGCGCCATCGAGGGCTATGACGAGGCGGCCTCCGAGATCATGCCGCATGGCTGGGTGCCCGGCGACGGCGCACAGACCCTGCTGCTGCGCCGCCAACTCGAGGAGATGCCTGATGGGGGCGTCGTCGGCCTCGCCATCCCGCCCAACCCCTTCCGCTGCCCACCCGGCCCCTATGAGCGGATCAGCATGATCGCGAGCTACCTGAAGCGCCACAAGCCGCGCTCCAAGATCCTGGCGCTCGACGCGAAGGAGGCCTTCAGCAAGCAGGGCCTGTTCCAGGATGCCTGGGCGCAGCTCTATCCCGGCATGATCGAATGGGTGCCCGGCAACCGCGACGGCCGCGTCACCAAGGTGGATGCGCGCGAGCGCGTGCTGGAAACGGAATTCGGCACCCAGCACAAGGTCGCCGTCGCCAATGTCATCCCGCCGCAATCGGCCGCGCGCATCGCCATCGAGGCGGGCCTGACCGACCAGTCCGGCTGGGCGCCGGTGAACCCGCGCACGTTCGAATCCCGCGTGGCGCCGGGCATCCATGTGGTGGGCGATGCGAACATCCCCGGCCCCATGCCGAAATCCGGCTATGTCGCGAACAGCACGGCCAAGCAGGCGGTCGCCTCCGCCGCCGCCCTGCTGCGCGGCGAAGCCCCGCCCGAGGCCGTGTATTTCAACACCTGCTACTCGCATGTGGGCGATGAGTACGGCATCTCGATCGTCGGCGTGTTCCGCCCCAATGCGGAAGGCACGGCCATCGCCGAGGTGCAGGGCTCGGGCGGCGTCTCGCCGCGCGGCAACCTGCCGGAGCATCGGCGGTTGGAGGCGCTCTACGCCGATGCGTGGTATGACAGCATCACCAAGGACATGTTCGCATGAAGCGCCGCACCGCCCTTGGCCTCGCCCTGCTGCCCTTCGCGGCGGCGGCGAATGACGAGGCACTGACCACCGCCATCCGCGCCGAGATTGGCGAGGCCGCGCCGCGGGAGGGCGGCATCACGCTGCGCGTCCCGCCTGTGGCCGAAAATGGCGGCCAGGTGCCCGTCACCATCCTTGTCGACAGCCCGCAAAGCGCCGAGCGCCACGTGACCGCCATCCACCTCTTCGCCACGCGCAACCCGACGCCCGGCATCGCCTCCTTCAAGCTCGGCCCCGCGCTGGCGCGCGCCGAGATCCAGACGCGCATCCGCATGGCGGAGAACCAGACGCTCGTCGTGCTGGCCCGCATGAATGACGGAACCGTCCAACGCGCGACCGCCGAGATCCGCGTCGCGACCGGGGGGTGCCTGACATGAGCACGAACCTGGCGACGCCGCGCATCCGCGCCCCCCGCAGCGCCCGCGCGGGCGAGGTGGTGGAAATCCGCACGCTGATGGAGCACCCGATGGAAACCGGGCTGCGCCAGGATGGCGGCCGCGCCATCCCGCGCGACATGCTGACCCGCATGCGCGTGCGGCTGAACAGCGAGGCGCTGCTGGAAGCCGAGTTCCGCAACGGCACCGCCGCCAATCCCTTTCATGTGTTCTTCGTGCGGATCGAGCGCGCGAGCGAGCTGGAATTCACCTGGACGGATGAGGCCGGGCGCACGGCGCGCACGACCCACCGGATCAGCCTCGCCTGACAGGCGAGGCTGTGGCGGCTCACGCCGCCGCGAGGCTGTCCAGCGCCGCCTGCACGCCGCCCTTGGCATGCGGCACGCCCGCGATGCCCAGCGCCATCTCGATGGCGCCCAGCGTGCCGATGATCATCGGCTCGTTCAGGTCCCCCAGATGGCCGATGCGGAACACCTTGCCCGAAAGCTTGTTGAGCCCGGCGCCGGTCGAGACATTGAAGCGCTCCAGCGCGATCTTGCGCACCGGCTCCGCATCATGGCCCTCGGGCATGAGGATGGCGGTCACGCTGTCCGACCAGCGCTCCGGGTTCTGGCAGAAGAGCTGCGGGCCGTTATTGCCGGACCAATGCTGCACACAGGCGCGCACCGCTTTCGCGAGACGGGCATGGCGGGCAAAGACATTGTCCAGTCCCTCCTCCACCAGCATCAGGCGCAGCGCTTCCTGCAACCCATAGAACAGCGTGGTCGGCACCGTGCCGACGAAGCTCTTCTGCCGGCGGGCCAGCATCTCGGTCCAGTCGAAGTAATGGCGCGGATGGGTGCTGGCGCGATGCGCCGCCATCGCCTTCTCGGAGGCGCCGGTGAAGCTGAAGCCGGTGGGCAGCATCAGCCCCTTCTGGCTGCCGCCGACGCAGACATCCACGCCCCACTCATCCATCCGGAAATCATAGCAGCCGAGCGAGGAAATCGTGTCGCTCATCAGCAGCGCCGGATGCTTCACGCGGTCCATCGCGGCGCGCACCTGGTCCAGCGGCATCCGCGTGCCGGCCGCCGTCTCGTTATGCACGCAGCAGACGGCCTTGATCTTGTGACCGGTATCGGCCGCCAGCGCGGCCTCGATGGCGGCGATCTCGACGCCCCGGCGCCAATCGGCGGGGACTTGCTGAACCGCAAATCCAAGCGTGCCGCACATCTTCGCCCAGCTGTCGGAGAAGTGGCCCGTCTCCGGGATCAGCACCAGGTCGCCGGGCGAGAGGGTGTTGACCAGCGAGGCCTCCCAGGCGCCGTGGCCCGAGGCGGTGTACATGAAGAGGTGCTGCTTGGTCTTCAGCACCTTCTTCAGCCCCTCGAAGCAGGCATCATAGACGGCGAGGAAGGCCGGGTCGTTGAAGTCGATGCTGGCGCGCGCGGTGGCGGCGAGCACCGAATCCGGAATGTTCGTCGGCCCCGGATTGGCGAAGAAAAGGCGGCCGCGCGCCATGGGGCGCGCGGGCTTGGGGCTGATCGAACCGTCCATCGTGTGTGGCTTTCCTGAGCGTCGTTCAGGAGAGTATCGGGCGGAATTGCGCCCGCATCAACGCTCCAGGCGAATTCCCGTCCGCGCCACAACCTGACGGTATTTCTCGACCTCGCTCGCCAGGAAGGCGCGCGTCGTCTCGGGTGTGTTGTCGCCCGCCCAGGGCAGGACGCCCGCCTGCAGCAGGCGCTCACGCAGCGGCTGGTCCGCCACGGTCGCCACCAGCGCGCGGTTGAGCTGCGCCAGCACGGCCGGCGGCATGTTGGGCGGACCGATGATCATGTTCCAGGTCGAAAGCTCGAAGCCCGGCATGGCCCCCTCATTCAAGGTGGGAAGGTCGGGGAAGGAGGGGAAGCGCTCGCGGCTCGTCACCGCGAGGCCACGCACCAGCCCGCCGCGGATCTGCCCGGCGGCGGAGGCGAGGACGGCGATGCCGAATTGTCCCTCGCCCTGATGGATCGCCGTCAGCATCAACCCGCCGCTGCGATAGGGGACGTGGGTGAAGCGCGCGCCGAGCTGCAGCGCCAGCATTTCCACCCCCAGATGCGGAATGGAGCCCACGCCCGAGGTCGCATAGGCATATTGCTCGGGGCGCGAGGCGCGCAGCACCGAGATCGCCTGCTGCGCCGTCGTCGCCGGGAAGCTGGGCGAGGCGATCAGCACCATGGGCGCGGTGCCGATCATCGCGATCTGCGTGGAATCCGAAAGCGGGTTGAAGGGCGTGCCCCCCTCCAGCGCCGCGGGCGCGATGGCGTGGGAACTGACCTCGATCAGCATGAGGGTGTGGCCATCGGGGGCCTGGCGCCGCAGCCAGTCGCCGGCCACCACGCCCGAGGCGCCGGGCCGGTTTTCGACCACCACGCGCGCCTCGGCGCCGATATTGGCCGCGAAGCGCTCGGAGATCAGGCGCGAGGCGATATCGGTGCTGCCGCCGGGCGCGAAGCCCACGGCCAGCGTGATGGGGCGCTGCGGGAAGCTTTGCGCGGCGGCGGGCTGGGCAAGGGCGCTCAGCGACAGCGCGGCGAGCGCGCCAAGCAGGGAGCGACGGATCACGGGCGAACCTCCGGTCTTTTTCTGGCCGAAGGTTAAGCCTCAGTCATGCCTCGCGCGCAAGATCAGATGCTGGTGCCGCCCACCGTCAGCCCGGTCATCTTGAGCGTGGGCTGGCCCACGCCCACCGGCACGCCCTGGCCATTCTTGCCGCAAGTGCCGATGCCGGGGTCCATCGCGCTGTCATTGCCGATCATGCTGACCTTGGTCAGCGCGTCCGGCCCGTTGCCGATCAGGGTGGCGCCCTTCACCGGCGCGCCGATGCGGCCATTCTCGATGATGTAGGCCTCGCTCATCGAGAAGACGAACTTGCCGGAGGTGATGTCCACCTGCCCACCGCCGAAATTCACCGCGTAGATGCCCTTCTTCACGCTGCCGATGATCTCGGACGGCGCGTGCTGCCCGCCCAGCATGATGGTGTTGGTCATGCGCGGCATGGGGATATGGGCGAAGCTTTGCCGGCGGCCATTGCCGGTGGGCGCGACCCCCATCAGCCGCGCATTCTGCCGGTCCTGGATGAAGCCGCGCAGATAGCCATCCTCGATCATCACGGTGCGGCCGGAGGGCGTGCCCTCGTCATCGACGGTGAGCGAGCCGCGGCGGTCGGCGATGGTGCCGTCATCCACCACGGTCACACCCGGTGCCGCGATGCGGCTTCCCAGCAGGCCCGCGAAGGCAGAGGTCTTCTTGCGATTGAAGTCGCCCTCCAGCCCGTGGCCAATCGCCTCATGCAGCAGGATGCCGGGCCAGCCCGGGCCCAGCACCACCTCGGTCTCGCCGGCCGGGGCCGGAATGCTCTGCAGGTTCACCAGCGCCTGGCGCAGCGCCTCGGCCACGCCGGCCTGCCAGCCGCCATCACCGATCACGCGGCCATAGGCGAAGCGCCCGCCCGTGCCGAAGCTGCCCGTCTCGCGCCGGCCATTCTCCTCGACGACGACCGAGACGTTGAAGCGCACCAGCGGCCTGAGGTCGGCCACGCGCAGCCCATCGGGCCGCAGGATCTGCACCGCCTGCCATTCGCCCGTCAGCGAGGCCATCACCTGCGTCACGCGCGGATCGAGCGCCCTGGCATGCGCGTCGATCTCCATGAGCAGTTCGGTCTTCTCCGCGAAGCCCATGGCGGTCAGCGGATTGGCCGCTTCATAAAGCTGCGTGTTGGTCGCGCGCGGGCCGACAGCGAGGCTGCCACTGCGCCCCTGCCGCACCGCGCCCACCGTGGCCACAGCGCGTGCCAGCGCGGCATCGCTGATCTCGCCCGCATGGGCGTAGCCCGCCGCCTCGCCCTGGATGGCGCGCAGGCCGAAGCCGCGCTGCGTGTCGTAGCTGGCGGAGCGGATTCGGCCATCCTCCAGGCTGATCGCCTCGCTCTCGCGGTATTCGAAGAACAGCTCGCCATCCTCTGCGCCTTCCGTCGCCTCGCGCAGGCGGCGTTCGGCGGCCGCGGGTTCCAGCTCGGCGTAGAACAGGCGATCCGTGACGGCGAGGGGCGTGTCGAGCGGCATGGGAGTTCCCTTCAGGAAATCAGGCTGGAGGCCGGGAAGGTGACGCGGGCGGTGGTGCCCACGCCCGGCGTGCTGTCGAGCACCAGCGCGCCACCCTGCGCCTGGGTGAGCGAGCGGCAGAGATGCAGGCCGAGGCCCGACCCCGCAAAGCGACGGGACAATGCGCTATCGAGCTGGGTGAAAGGCTCGAAGACGCGCTCGATGTCCTTCGCCTCGATGCCGATGCCGGTATCCTGGACCTCGATGGTGAGACCCGCCTCGGTGAGGAAGGCGCGCAGCGTGATGGTACCGCCCGCCTCGGTGAACTTGGTGGCGTTGTTGAGCAGGTTCAACAGCACCTGGCGCAGGCGGCGCGTATCGCCGCGCAAGCGCGGCAGGTCAAGCTGGATCTCGCGCAGCAGCCGCAGCCCGCCAGCGGCGATGGCCGGCCCGATCATGCGCACCGCACCTTCGATCACCTCGTTGAGGGCCACCTCCTCCAGCGCGATGGGCGGGTTGCTGGTCTCGGTTCGGGTGATGTCCAGGATGTCGTCAATCAACGAGAGCAGATGGCGCCCCGCCTCGCGGATGGCCTGGGCGAATTCCTCGGTCTGCGCCGGCGCCGCGCCGCTGCACAGCACGTCGGAAAAGCCGATCACGGCATTGAGCGGCGTGCGCAGCTCATGGCTCATGGTGGCGAGGAAGCGGGACTTGGCGCGGCTCGCCGCCTCGGCCGCCTCGCGCGCGGCCTCCAGCTCGGCACGGATCTGCCGGTCCTCGGTGACGTCGGTGTAGGTGACGACCCAGCCGCCATCCGGCGTGGGGTCGGAGACCACTTCGAGGATGGTGCCGTCCGGCCGCGGACGGAGCGAACGAACAGGGGCGAAGAGGGGCCGGGTCTTGATCGCATCGACCACGCGCCGCCCGGCCTCGCCCTCGCCATATTCGCCCCGCATCAGCAGCGCATCCACCATGTCATGCATGTGCGCGCCCGGCGTCAGCGCGTCGTTGGGCACGCCCAGCATTTCCTTCAGCTTCGCATTCGAGGCGACAAGGCGACCATCCTTGTCGAAGAGCACGATCCCGTGGCGGATATTGCCCAGCATCACGCCCAGGATCTCGGCGCGGCGCTTGGCCTCGGCCTCGGCGCGGGCGAGCGGCGTCACGTCGGTCAGCGAAATGACGAAGCCGCCATCGGGCGTCGGGTCCGAGGCGACATTCAGCACGCGGCCATCCTGCGTCACGCGCTGCGCGCGGGAGGGCTTGCTGCGGTCGAGCGCGATCAGCTGCTCGCGCTCCCGCTCGGCCGCCTCGGGCGAGCCGAGATTGCCGGTCCGCTGCTGCCGGGCCAGCAGGTCCTCGATCCGCATGCCGAGGCATTCCGCCAGGTCGGGAATGGCGGTGAGCGTCACGGCCAGGTTGTTGCACCCGCGCAGCCGCCGCTCGTGGTCGTAGAGCAGCACGCCGGAGGTGTTGTTCTCCAGCATGGTCTGCAACAGGCCCGCGCGCTGCTCCGCCGCCGCCTCGGCGCGCACCAGCGGCGTGACATCGGCCAGCGAGATCAGGAAGCCGCCATCGGGCGTGGGGTCCGAGGCCACGTCGAAGCGCCGCCCATCGGGCAGGTTGCGCTGCATGCGGTGCGGCTGGCTGCGATCCACATCGAGGAAGAAGCGTTCCAGCGCGGCGCCGGCATCCTCGCCGGCATAGAGGCCGCGGGCGCGCTGCGCCGCCAGGATTTCGGCCTGGGTCACGCCGGGCCTCAGCAGGTCCGGCACGCCCATCATCTCGCCCGCCAGCGCATTGGCGGCGACGAGGCGGTGCCGCGAATCATACAGCACCATGCCCTGGCGGCTGTTCTCCAGCATGACCTGCAGGATGCCGGCGCGCCGCTGCGCCTCCTCCTGCGCATCCACCAGCGGCGTCACGTCGGAGACGGACACGACGAAGCCGCCATCCGGCGTCGGGTCCGAGGCGACGTCGAACACCTCGCCCGTGGCGCGGCGGCGCTGGTAGCGGATGGGCTTGCTGCGATCGAGCGCGAGCGCCTGGCGGGTGAAGCTGGCTTCGGCCTCGGGGCCGCCCAGCTGCTCCAGCGGCACCTGGCGGCGCATCACCTGCTCATAGGTCTGGCCCACCATGTCCTCGGGCGTCGCATAGCCGGCGATGGCCATGCTGATCCGGTTGGTGGCGATGACGCGGTGGTCGGGCCCATAGAGGGTGATGCCATGGCGCGAGGCGTCGAGTGTCGCCGAGAGCGCGGCCGCCTGGGCCTGCGCCTGCTCGCGCGCGCGGACCAGCTCCGTGACGTCGGAAAGGCAGACCACATAGCCGCCTTCCGGCATGGGATCGGAACTGATGTCGAAGACGCGCCCATCCGGCCGCCGCCGCTGGTAGCGATGTGACATGGTCCGGTCCGACGCCGCGAAGCGCGCGGCCAGTTCGGCGCGCTGCTCGGGTGTCGCGCCCTCATGCTCCCGCTGTGCGGCCACGATCTCGGCGTGGCCTCGGCCGATGAGCGCGGCCGCGTCGGGGAGCCCCGCGATCTGCGCGGCGATGTCGTTGGCGGCAACGACGATGCCGTGCGAATCGAACAGCGTGATCGCCTGACGCGCCGCGTTCATGGTGGCCGAGAGCAGCGCCGCGCGGGCCTGCGCCTGCTCCCGCGCGCGGACCAGCTCCGTCACGTCGGAGAGGCAGACCACATAGCCACCTTCCGGCATGGGGTCGGAGCTGATGTCGAGAATCAGGCCATCGCCCCGCTGGCGCTGGTGACGATGCGGTTGGCTGCGGTCCACTGCGGCAACGCGCGCCTGGATCGCAGCGACCGTGGCCTCCTCCGCCCCCTCGTAGCGGTGCTGGATGCCGACGATCTCGGCATGGGTCAGGCCGATCAGAAAGGCGCCCTCGCGCCGGGCGGTGAGCTGCCCGGCGATGTCGTTCGCGGCAACGGCACGCCCCTGGGCATCGAAGAGAATGATGCCCTGGCGGGCGGCGTTCAGCGTGGCGCCCAGCACCTCCGCCCGGCGCTCCACCTCGCGCTCGGCCACCACGCGGGCGGTGATGTCGGTCAGCGTCAGCACGAAGCCGCCCTGCGGCACCGGGCTCGCCGTCACCTCCAGCTCCTGCCCGGTGGGGCGTCGCCGGCGGACGGTGTTGGGCGCGTTCTTGTCCCGCGCGCGCAGCTTCGCGATCCAGTCGCGCCCGACCGGCTCAGGGCCGAACTCGCCCACCTCCAGCTGCCGCGCCAGCACCTCGGCATAGTCCATGCCGGGGCGCAGCCACCCCTCCACGCCCATCAGGGTGGCGCATAGCGGGTTGAAGGTCAGGAGCCGGTCCTCGGGGTCGAAGAGCGCGATGCCGTGGCGCATATTGTCCAGCATCGCCTGGACCATCGCGGCGCGGGAGGTGGCGGCCGCCTGCGCCTCGGTCAGCGCCGTGATGTCGGTGAAGGAGCGCACGCAGCCGCCGCCCGGGATCAGGTCGGTGCGGACCTCGATGATGGTGCCGTCTGGCCGCTTGCGGGTGAAGGTGCTCTCGCCCTTCCAAGGCTCGCGCGGGCGGTTCTGGCGCCAGCGCACCCCCGCCTCGCCCGGGCCATGCTCGCCCCGGTCGGCCTGGATGTCGCGAAGAGCGTCGAAATGCACGCCGGGCGTCAGCTCGTCCGGCCGCAGGCCGGCGAGGCGCGCGCCGAGCGCGTTGCCGGTCCGCACATAGCCATCCCCGTCATAGAGGATGATGCCGTGCCGCATATTGTCGAGCACCGCCTGGAGCGACGCGGCCCGGCTGGTCGCCTCCGCCTCGGCCTGGACCTGCGCGGTGACGTCGGTGAAGGAGCGGACGTAGCCGCCCTCGGGCAGCTTGTCGGTGATGATCTCGATCACCGTGCCGTCGGGGTTGGTCCGGCGGTAGCGGTCCGGGCCGCGCAGCGGCTCGTTGATCCGCTCGGCCAGGAAGCGGTCGGTCGAGAGGCGGTCCCCATGCACGCCAAGCTCGATCTGCATGGCGCGCAGCTGGCGGATGTTGACGCCGCGGCGGAAGGCCTCGGGCGGCAGGCCGCAGAAATGCCCAGCCAGCCGATTGGCGGCGACGACATTGCCCTCGGCGTCGAACATGGCCATGCCGTGGCGCGTGCTTTCCAGCATGTGGCCCAGCACTTCCGCCCGCTCGCGCGCCTCGGCCTGGGCGGCGTGCAGGGCGGTGACATCGGCCACCACCATCGCGTGGCCGCCATCGGGCAGCGGCACGCTGCGGTGGCTGGTGGCGCCGCCGTCGGGCGTGCGGCGCTCGAACCCATGCGCGATGGCGGTGGAAGCAAGACGCTTCGGCACCTCCTCCTCCGGGTCGCAGGGCCCGAATTCGCCGGCGAGCGCACGGCGCATCAGGATGTCGCCCAGATGCTCGCCGAGGCGCACCGGGCTATGCGCCATGATGCGGTTATAGGCCGGGTTCACCTGCGTCAGCACGCGGTCCGGCCCATAGACCGCGACACCCACGGGCAGCGCTTCCATCAGCGCATCCTGCAGCGCCACGCGGCGGCGCACATCCTGCTCGGCCTGGTGCGTATCGGTGATGTCCATGATCTCGACCAGCCAGCCGCCATCCGGCATGGGCTGGTTGTCGAAGCGCATGGTGCGGCCATCGGGCCGGGTCCGCTCATGCCGCCAGGGCTGAGCGACGGAACGGGTGGTGAGATCAGCCACGACGGCCGCCGCATGGGCGGCGTCGAACTCGCCCGCCTCCTGCTGGCGTGCGACGATCTGGCCGAGGTCCATCCCCGGCTGGACCGCATGCACGGGCAGGCCCAGCAGCCGCGCATAGGCGGGGTTGCTGCGCGCAAGGCGGCGCGTGGCGTCGAACTGGGCCACGCCATTGTTCAGCCGCGCCAGCACGCCCGAGAGGGCGCGCGCCTCGCGCTCGGCCGCCTCGCGCGCCTGGAAGAACTCGCTCACGTCGCTCAGTGTCAGCAGGTGGCCGCCATCGGCCAGCGGACGGATGCGCCATTCGAGGCCGCGGCCCTCGGCGTCGCGCAACAGGCGCCGATGCGGCAAGGTCAGGTCGAGTGCCAGCACCTCGCGCAGGCGCTCGGCCGGGTCACCGGGCCCCAGCGCGCCGCGGAAGGCCAGCAGGCGCAGCACATCAGCCAGCGGCGCACCGGGCTTGAGCGCCGCCTGATCCACCCGCAGCAGCGCGCAGATCTGCGGGTTGGCGAAAACCAGCCCGCCAGCCCCGCAGAAGCCGATCACCCCGAGCGGCAGCGCCGCGAGAATCTCGGGGGGACCGGGGGCGGCGTCCATGCTCAGGGGCCCGAGGCACGCGGCGCGCGGAGGCCATGCCAGGCGCAGAGCCCGGCGGCGAGCACGCCGACCGCCAGCGCCTGGTGCAGCGTGCCGAGCGAGACCGGCACCACATGCAGCAGCGTCACGATGCCGAGCGCGTATTGCGCGCCGATCGCGCCAGCCATGGTCCAGACGGCGCGGCGGGCGAAGCCGTCCGGCAGGCGGCGCGCTGCCATGGCGGCGCCGAGGGCGGCCAGCAGCGTCAGGGTCGCCAACAGGCGGTGGTTGAACTGCACGGCGGCGATGTTGGCCGTGAGGTTACGCCACGCCGGCTCCAGGTCGAGATAGCCGGGCGGGATGAGCTGGCCGTCCATCAGCGGGAAACTGTTGTAGGAAAAGCCGGCGCGGATTCCGGCCACGAAGCCGCCGGCCAGCATGGTCAAGGCCGCCAGCCAGAAAGCGGCCACCACCTGCCGGCGGATCTTGCCCTGTTGCGGCACCAGCCCGGCCGGCGCCGGCCGCAGCAGGCCGAGCGCCGTCCAGAGGACCAGGCCGAACAGGATGAAGGCCATCGAGAGATGCAGCACCAGCCGGTAGGGCGAGACGGCGGTGCGGTCGGCATCAAAGCCCGAGGCCACCATGAACCAGCCGATCGCCCCCTGCATGCCGCCCAGCACGAAGAGCACGGCAAGCCTTGGCCCGAGGCCGCGCGGGATGGCGCCACGCGCCCAGAACCACAGCAGCGGAAGCAGGTAGGCGAGGCCGATCAGCCGCCCCCAGAAGCGATGCGCCCATTCCAGCCAGAAGATCCGCTGGAACCCCTCCATCCCGAATCCGGCGTTTTGCAGCTGGTATTGCGGGATGGTCCGGTAGAGGTCGTAGAGGCGCTGCCACTCGGCCTGGCTGAGCGGCGGCAGCGTGCCGGCGAGCGGCGCCCATTCCATGATCGAAAGGCCCGAGCCGGTCAGGCGTGTGGCGCCGCCCAACGCCACCATCAGCCAGATCAGGCCGGCGACGGAGAGGAGCCAGATGGCAATGGCGCGCGGATTGGCGCGGTCCCCATGCGGGGTGGCCGGGGGGGTGGTTGAGGCTGGGGCGGGAAAGCTGCGGGCATCAAGGGGCATGGTGCGCACATAATAGCCGAGAACCGGACCGCCAGCCCATGGCCCCGGCAAGAAATGCCGCCATCTCGGGCTTGTGGCCCGCCGGAGGCGCTGGTAACGCCCCCCCATGTCCGCCGCACCGCTGGTTTCGGTCGTCATTCCCGTGCGGAACGAGGCCCCCAACATCGCCCCCCTGGTCGCCGAGATCCGCGCCGCCCTGGGCGAGACGCCGCATGAGATCATCTACGTCGATGACGGCTCGACCGATGCGACGCCCGAAATCCTCGCGGCGCTTCCGGTGCGCTGGCTCCGCCACCGCGCGAGTTGCGGACAATCCGCCGCGATCATGACGGGCGTGGCCGCGGCCCAGGGCACCTGGATCGCGACGCTGGACGGGGACGGCCAGAACGATCCGGCTGATATCCCCCATATGCTGACCCGGGCCGAGGCCGAAACGGCGGCGGCGGGCGGCTGGGTGATGGTGGCCGGCCACCGGGTGAACCGGAAGGACAGCTGGGTGAAGCGGCGCTCCTCGCGCCTCGCCAATGGCATCCGCTCGTCGCTGCTTGGCGATGCGACGCCCGATACGGGCTGCGGGCTCAAGCTGTTCCCGCGCGCGCTGTTCCAGGTCATGCCGCATTTCGACCACATGCACCGCTTCCTGCCGGCCCTGGCGCTGCGCGCGGGCGCCACCGTGCTGAGCGAGCCGGTGAACCACCGCCCCCGGCTGCGCGGCGCTTCGAACTACGGCACGCTGGACCGGCTGGCGGTGAGCATCTTCGACCTCTTCGGCGTGGCCTGGCTGCAGCGGCGCGGCAAGCGGCCCGAGATCGAGCGGCCGTGACCACCGACCGCGATCGGCCTGGCGCAGTTCCGCCAGGACGTGAATCGCCGGTCCCATCGCAAGAGCGCGATCGTCCTGGCGAGGCTTCGCCGGGACCTGATCGGCTGGTCCGGCCCCCTCCTTCCCTGGGCCTCGGCAAGCTGCTTCTCATGGTGGTGGGGCTGGCGCTGGGCGGCGTGCTGCTGCGGGCCCTCGGGGCGGCACCCGGGACGGATTGGGTGGATCTCTACATCCGCGACCAGGGGCTGCTGGGCGAGAGCCTGTTCCTGCTGGCTGGCGGGTTGGCCACGGCGGTGGGCGTGCCACGCCAGGTCGTCGCCTTCCTGGCGGGTTATGCTTTCGGCACGGTGGTCGGCATCGCCGTGGCCCTGGCCGCGCAGATGCTGGGCTGCGTCCTGGCCTATGGCTGGGCACGCGCCATTGCGCGCGACTGGGCCGAGCGGCGGTTGGCCGGGCGCTTCGGGCCGCGGCTGCGCCCGGTGGTGGAGACGCTGCGGGAGAACCCCTTCGGCGCGGCGCTGGCGCTGCGGCTGTTTCCGGTGGGGAACAACCTCGCGCTGAATTTCCTGGCGGGCATGTCGGCCTTGCCGGCGGGCGCCTTCTTCCTCGCCTCCCTGCTCGGCTACCTGCCGCAGACGGTGGTCTTCGCACTGCTCGGCAAGGGCGTGCGCGTGGATGGCGCCTGGCAGCTCGGCCTTTCCTGCGCGCTGCTGGCGCTCAGCGTCGGGCTTGGGGTCTGGCTGATGAGCCGGCACCGCGCGGGACGCGCCTTGGAGAAATGATCGCCGGGCGCGTGCTCGAGAAGTAGCGTCTCCTCAGTTCAGCCGGTTCCGCAATTCCTCCACGAGGCCGCGGATGCGCGCCGCCGCCTCGCCCTGCGGCTCGATGGCCAGGGCGCGGTCCAGGCTCGTCAGCGCCGCGCCGATCCGCTCCAGCCGGTGCTCGATCAGCCCCATCTCGCGCCAGAGGCCGGCATGGTCGGGGGCGAGGCGCAGCATGTCGCGCGTGGCGGCGAGGCCACCCTCCAGGTCATTGGCCTGAAGGCGGCGCAGCTTGATGTTGTTCTGCAGGCGCAGCAGCACGTCGCGCTTGGTCATCGGCGCCAGCATGCCGGGCTTCAGCTCGGCCTGTTCACCCGCCACGCGCTTGATCAGCGCACGCAGCTCGGGCGCCAGAAGCTGGTCGCCGCCCGCAAAGACGTCGAGGACAATCTGTCCGCGGTCATGCGGCAGGGCGAGCAGGAAGTGCCCCGGCGCGTTGAGGCCATGCGCGCTCCAGCCCGCCGCCTCGGCCGCATGAAGCCAGAGCACGCCCAGCGCCACCGGCAGGCCGCGCCGGCGCTCCAGCACCTGGATCAGGTTGGCATTGGCCATGTCGTCATAGGTCTCGGCGTCGCCGGCGAAGCCGAACTCCTCATGCAGCAAACCGGCCAGCAGGGCGCGGCGGCGGCCGGAATCGCCAGCATCTGCCTCACGGTCCCCGGCGGCGAGCTCGACCGCGCGGCGGGCGATCCGGCTCAGCAGCGCCTCGGCCGCGCGCCAATCGGCATCAGGGGCGTCGATCCGCGCGAATTGCAGCGCGACGGCCGCGAGGTCGAGCTCGGCATCGGGCAATTGGCCGGCGGCGTCGAGCGCGGCACGGGCCTCATCCTGGGGGGTCGCAGACATCGCATGCTTGTAGCCCAGCCGCGCCGGCCCTGACAGTCGGCAAGCCTGGCCGCGCTACGGCAGCTCGGCACAGGGGCCCTCGCCGGTCTGGCGTCGGCCGAAGCGCGCGTCGTAAAGCTTCCCGCCGCGGGTCTGGCGCACCAGGGCCAGCACGCGGGCGGCGCGCTCCGGGTAATGCCGGTTCAGCCACTCCTCGAAGATCTGGCGCACTTCCAGGGGCAGGCGCAGCAGCACATAGCCGGCGCTGGAAGCCCCGGCGGCGGCGCTCGCCTCCAGAATGCGCTCCAGCTCGGCATCGGTGCTGGACTTCGCTGCGGCGGCGGAATCTCGCAGTGGGCGCCGTCGCGCAGCCAGCCGCTCGCCGCCCTCAGATCGGCTAAAATCCACGAAAACCCGCCTCAAACCCGAAGGATATCTCTGGCATAGGATCGGGCGAAGCGCGCCAGCGGAGCGCAGGGTGGCAATCGGGGCTGCGAATGAAAAGTTGCGATCCGGCGGGCCAGGAGAGCGGACGGGTTCCCCTCGTCCCCGCCGAGCAGCAAGCCCATGCCCCGGTCCCGCTGCGCGCCCCCCCCGTGGCACGGGGCGTCATTCGTGAGCTGGCGCGCTGGCCTGGGCTGGGCGCGGTGCTTTTTCTCTCGGTCGCGGGCGTCTCGGGCTTGCGAAGCACCCCGGCGTCCGCGCAATGCGTCGGCCCGATCAACTCGGCGACGCCTGGTGATGTCATCACGAATGATGCTTGCCTGAACGCGACCGGCGTGAGCGGCATCGCCTCCAGCGGGAGCGCCAGCACCATCACCAACAACGGCAGCATCGCCACCTCGTGGATAGACAGCCCCGGCATCGCCGCCACGGGCGCGGTCACGACCATCACCAACCGGGGCACCATCACCACCATCGATCCCTACGGGCACGGCATCCGTACCCTGGGGTCGTTTATGACGA
The DNA here is from genome assembly GCA_027488195.1 of Acetobacteraceae bacterium. Classification (GTDB taxonomy): domain Bacteria; phylum Pseudomonadota; class Alphaproteobacteria; order Acetobacterales; family Acetobacteraceae; genus Roseococcus. The sequence goes on from JAIYCD010000203.1 coordinate 36,101, forward strand.
TCACCAATTTCGGAACCATCACAACCTGGGCCAGCAATGGGCCCGGGTTTCGGACCGAGGGCTATGCCGACACGATCGCCAATCATGGCGCCATCATCACCAATGGCATCAGCAGCCACGGCATTCGCGGGGCGGGCGCCTTCGACAGAATCACGAATACGGGCTCGATCATCACATACGGACTGAGCGCCCAGGGCATTCGCTCCTCGGGAGCGGATGCGACAATCGTCAATTCGGGAAGCATCTCCGTATTCGACAGTGAGAGCCGCGGGATCTGGTCGCTGGCGTCCAACAGTTCCATCGCAAACGCGGGAACGATCTCCGCGGCCGGGCTCCTGGGATACGGGATCCTCTCGCAGGGCACGGGTTCCGTCATCACGAATTCGGGCAACATCGTCACCAAGGCTAACGCGGTCGTGCTTGAGGGAAGCGGCGCCTCGTTCACCAATTCCGGCCGCATCACCTCGGAAGGTCACGGCGTCCATTCCACGAATACGGCGTCCGGAATTGCCAATGCGGGAAGCATCACGGCCACCGGCAATGGCATCCTGGCGGAGGGCGGCGGCGCCATCCTGACCAATTCCGGTGCCATCAACGCCGGCGCGCAGGGAATCGCCGCCACCGGAACCAATGCCAGCGTCACCAATACGGGCGGGATCACGGCCAGCGGCAATGGCATCCTGGCGACAGGCGCCAGTGCCATCATCACCAACACGGGCGTCATCACCGCCAATGGCAACGGCATCTCCGCGACGGCAGCCGGTTTCAGCCTCACCCATTCCGGCACGATCATCGCCGGCGCGCAGGGCGTCGCCGCCACCGGCAACAATGCCAGCGTCACCAACACGGGCGGGATCACGGCCAGCGGCAATGGCATCCTGGCGGAGGGCGGCGCCGCCATCCTGACCAATTCCGGTGCCATCAACGCC
>JAIYCD010000309.1 GCA_027488195.1 Acetobacteraceae bacterium
ATCCTGTACGACACCAAGGACATCTTCCCGAAGAATGACCTGATGGTGGATGCGCTGGAGCCGCTGGTGGGCAACTCCATCTTCGTCTCCAGCGGCCCCGAATGGCGCCGCCAGCGCGCCATGATCGACCCCGCCTTCAGCATGATGCGCGTCAACCGCGCCTTCTCGCCGATGCGCGCTGCGGTTGATGATTGCGAGGCCAAGCTGGACGAGGAAGGCGGCCGCTTCTCGCTCGACCTCCTGATGAGCCACCTGACGGCGGATGTGATCTGCCGCACCGTCTTCTCCACCTCGCTGGCCACCCAGACGGCGCATGACGTCTTCGAGGCCTTCACGGTCTTCGAGCGCAGCGTGGCGCAGGTGGAATATCGCCGCCTCATCATGGACCCGGCCTTCAAGCCGGTCGTGCAGAAGCCCGAAGTGCTGGAGGCCTGCGCCAAGATTCGCGGCCATCTGGGCGACCTGGTGGATACCCACCTGGCCGATGGCCACAGCTTCGACGACATCGCGACCGCGGTCATCGCGGCGCGCGACAGCTTCGACCAGAAGGCCTTCACCCGGAAGGAATTGCTGGATCAGCTGGGCGTGCTGTTCCTGGCGGGCCACGAGACTTCGGCCAGCGCGCTCACCTGGGTGTTCTTCCTCATCGCGACGCAGCCCGAGGTGGTGCGCCGCATCCGCGCCGAGGTGGATGAGGTGGTGGGCGAGGGCGAAGTGGAATTCGAGCACACGCGCCGCATGCCCTACATCATGAACGTCTTCCGCGAGACGCTGCGACTCTACCCGCCCATCACCTTCCTGCCGCGCGTGGCGCTGGAGGACACGATGCTGGGCGAGCGGCGCATCAAGCGCGGCGCGATGCTCATGGTGGCGCCCTGGATCCTGCACCGCCATGACCTCTATTGGCGCAACCCGCATGTCTTCGACCCCGACCGTTTCCTGCCTGAGCGCAAGGAGGAGCTGACGCCAGGCGCCTACCTGCCCTTCGGCATCGGCCCGCGCGTCTGCGTGGGTGCGGCCTTCGCGCAGACCGAGGCCGCGCTGATCGTGGCGCGGCTGATCCGCCGCTACGACTTCCACCTGGAAGAAGCCGAGAAGGTGCGCCCGGCCGCGCGCCTCACCACGCGGCCGACGCAACAGATCATGTGCCGCGTCACGCGCGCCAGATGACGCGCACGGTCCTGCTCACGCTGGGCCGGTTGCCGAAGGCGCTCGACATCGCCCGCAGCTTCGCCGCGAATGGCTGGCGCGTGGTGATCGCCGAGCCCTTCAAGCGCCACCTCGCGGGCGCCTCCAACAGCGTGGCCAAGAGTATCCAGGTCACGGCGCCCGTGGTCAGCAAGCAGCGCTACCTGGAGGAACTCGCCGCCATCGTCGCGGCCGAGGGCGTGGAGTTGGTGGTGCCCGTCTCGGAGGAGACGATGCACGTGACTTTCCTGCGCGATCTGGTGCCCGGTCACGTCCGCATCTTCACCATGCCGCCCGAGGCGCTGCTGCCCGCCTATGACAAGCACGGCTTCATCCATCTGGCCGAGGCGGCGGGTGTCAGCGTGCCGGAGACGCACGCGATCGGCACGGTCGAGGCGACGGCCCTGGCCGTCAGCGGACCGGTGGTGGTCAAGCCCGTCCATTCCTGCTCGGGCCGCGGCGTTCGCATCCTGTCCGCCGGTGGCGCACTGCCTGTCGAGGATGGCAGCGTGGTGCAGCGCTTCATCCCGGGCGAGGTGCATTCCTCCTGCTCCATCGCGCATGAGGGGCGCGTGCTCTCCACCGTGATCTATCGCGGCTCGCTCTTCTCAGGCTCCGTCGCCATCGCCTTCGAGCGTGTGGTGAACCCGGTGCTGTTCGAGCAATGGATCGAGCGCTTCGTCCGGCACGTGAACTGGAGCGGCTTCATCTCCTTCGACTTCGTGCTGGACGCGCAGGGCGTGCCGCATGGCATCGAGTGCAATCCGCGCACCACCAGCGGCCTGCATTTCTTCGAGACGGCCGATATCGCCCCCGCCATCCTCGAGGCCCGTCCGCCGGGCCATCGCCCGGCGCTGCAGCTCCAGCAATTCTATTCCTGCCTGACCGAGACGCAGAAATCCGTCCTCACCCCGCGCCTTTTCCCGCGCAACCTGAAGGCGCTGCTGACCACGCCCGACGCCACCTGGGATGCGCGCGACAAGCGCCCCTTCCTGACGATGACCTGGACCTCCTGGGAGATCATCCAGCGCGCGATGAAGGCGGGCACGACCTTCGGCGAGGTCGCGACGCTCGATGTCGGCTGGTACGAAGGCTAGCCGAGCGCGGCGATGACCTGCCGCGCGACTTCCTTCGTGCCGTGGCTGCCGCGAATGTCGGGCGTGCGCAGCCCCTCCGCGAAGGCCTTGTCCACGGCTGCGCGGATTTCGCCCGCGGCCTCTCGCAGCGCATCGCCACCGCCGCGCAGCGCCAGCCATTCCAGCATCATGGCGCCCGAGAGGATCATCGCCGTTGGATTGGCCAGGCCCTTGCCCGCAATGTCCGGCGCTGTGCCGTGGCTCGGCTGGAATACCGCGTGATCGGCGCCCAGATCGGCCGAGGGCGCGAAGCCCATGCCGCCGATCAGGCCGGCCGCGAGGTCGGAGAGGATGTCGCCGAACATGTTCTCGGTCGGCAGCACGTCGAAATCCCAGGGGCGGCGTATGAGGTCGAGCGCCATCGCATCCACGTAATGCGCGTCGAAGGCGATGGCAGGGTACTCCGCCGCCACCTCGCCGAAGACCTCGCGCAGCCAGGCGAAGGCGCGGAAGACATTGGCCTTGTCCACCAACGTCACGCGGCCCGGCCGGCCGAGGCGCGCCGCGCGCTCGCCCGCCAGTTCGAAAGCCATGCGGGCGAGGGAGAGGGAGGTGGGGCGCGTCAGGCGCAGCGTCTCCTCCGCCATCTCGTGAGTAACGAGGCCGCGATCCTTGGAGAAGAACAGCCCCTCCGTGCTTTCGCGCAGGATCACGAAATCCATCTTCGCCGCACGCGGGTCGCTGAGCGGCAGGGGCACGCCCGGAATGGCGCGGATCGGCCGCACGCCGCCGAAAAGGCCGAGGCGCATGCGCAGCGTGATCTGGGGGGCCAGCTCCGTCCCGTCATCGCGGCGGATTCCTGGCCAGCCCATGGCGCCGAGCAGGATGGCATCCGCATCCCGTGCGCGGGCGAAAACCGCCTCGGACAGATCCTCGCCCGTGTCGCGATAGGCCATGGCACCGGCCTGATGAGCCGAAAAGCGCAGGCCGAGCTTGTGGCGCTGATCCACCGCCTCCAGCACGGCGAGGCCCGCCTCCATCACCTCCGGCCCGATGCCGTCGCCGCCCAGGACCGCGATCTCGAAGCTGTTCATCGGCTTGCCCTTTTCCCCAACCCGTCGCCAAGCTACGCCGCTGAGAGGGGGCGGCAAGCCCCACCGACCGGAGGAGACCCCCCATGATCCCGTCACGCCGCGCCCTGCTGGCCGCCCCCGCGCTGTGGCCCGCCACGGGCCTCGCCCAGGGCGCCTGGCCCGACCGTCCGGTGCGCATCATCGTGCCCTTTCCGCCGGGCCAGGCGGCCGACATCTTCACGCGCCTCGTGGCGGACCAGCTCTCGCAGCGCTGGCCGCAGCGCGTGGTGGTGGAGAATCGCGGCGGCGGCGCCGGCGCCCCCGCGCTGGAGGCCGGCGCCCGCGCCCCGGCCGATGGCTATACGCTGATCGCCGGCACCTCGGGCACGCTCGGCGTGAACCCCTCCGTGCTGCCGCGCATTCCCTATGATGCTGAGCGCGACTTCGCCGCCATCACCAACATCGCCATGGTGCCGCTGCTGCTGGTGGCGCATCCGAGCTTCCCTGCCCGCACCGTGCAGGAGATGGCGGCCGCCGTGCGCGCCCGCCCGGGCGATGTGAACATCGCCTCGGCCGGGCCCGCCACCAGCCAGCACATGGCGACGGAGCTGCTGCAGCTCCGTACGGGGCTGCGCTTCAACATCGTGCATTACCGCGGCTCGGGCCCCGGCATGGCGGATCTCATCGCCGGCAACGTGCCGCTGATGATGGACAGCGTGGCCAGCGCCCTGCCGCAGATCCAGGGCGGCCGCGCGCGTGCCCTGGCCGTGGCCCAGCCGCGCCGCGTGCCGCAATTGCCCGATGTGCCGACCATCGCCGAGACTCTCGCGCCCGGCTACGAGGCGGCGGGCTGGAGCGGCCTGGTGGCACCCGCCGCCACGCCGCCCGAGATCATCCGCCGCATCTCGGCCGATGTCGGCGCCATCCTGCGCGAGACGGCGATCCAGGAGCGCTTCCTCTCCATGGGCGCCATCGCCGACCCCGGCACGCCCGAGGAATTCACGGCCTTCATCCGCGCCGAGATCGTGAAGTGGCGCGAGGTGGCGCGCGCCGCCAATGTCCGGCTGGACGGCTGAGCCTCAGCGCGCGTCCAGCAGCCGGTCGATGTCGAGGGTGGAGCGCTTGCCGAGATCGGCGCCGCGTTGGGCGAGGAAGGCCTCCATCGCGCGCCGCCCCTCGTCGCGCAGCATGGTCAGGAAAGGCCATTCGGCATTGAGCTTGGAGGAGGCGCCAAGCTCCGCCACGCGGTCCGAGCGCACGAGGTGCAGGCGCATGCTGGCCCAGTGCCTTGCTTCCGCATCATCGATGCGCGCCGCGCCCCGGCGCAGCAGCGCGATCATCTCCAGCTCCTTCAGCAAGACCGCGTTGAAGGAGACTTCGTTCAGCCGGTTCAGGATGTCTCGCGCGGCGCGCGGGATGCCGGGCCGCTGAACCGGGTTGATGCCGACGAGGATGGTGTCGTCCGACTCGCATTCCTGGATCAGCGGCGTCATCGTCGGGTTGCCGGCGAAGCCGCCATCCCAGTAGCCGTCGCCGTCAATCTCGACCGCCTGGAACATCTGAGGCAGGCAGGCCGAGGCCATCAGCACCTGCGGGCTGATCTCGGCATTGCGGAAGACGCGGCCGCGCCCGGTGCGGACGTTGGTGGCGGTGATGAAGAGCTTGATCGGCGCTTCCGCCAACCGCCCGAAATCGAGGTTCTCGGCCAGGATCTCGTCCAGCGGATTGGCGGCGCCGAAGGGGGTGTCATAGGGCGAGAAGAGCCGCGACATCACGTCCATCGCCACATAGGCGGGCGAGGAATCAAGCGTCCAGCGATCGAGCATCACATCGAGCGGCCCGCGCTTCAGCGGGCTGAAGGCCGCCGCGCGGGAGACGCTGCGCCAGAAGGCCTCCAGCGCTTCGCGTGCACCAGGCGCGCCACCCTTCGCATGGCCATGCGCCAGCACGGCGGCGTTCATGGCGCCTGCCGAGGTGCCGGAGATCGCCTCGATCTTCAGCCAATCCTCCTCCAGCAGGCGGTCGAGCACGCCCCAGGTGAAGGCGCCGTGGCTGCCGCCGCCCTGCAGGCCGAGGTCGATCAGCAGGGGCTCACGCTTCGATGGCTCGCGCGAGGAAGCCTGGGGCTTGGCGGGTGCGCGCCGCGGCGGCTGCCGGCTCGGGGATTTGGCCATGTGGTCCTCGTTGAAGGTCAGGCGGGGCCGGGATCGCGGCCGGAGAGCAGGTCCGCCACCCAGCGCGATCCTTCGAATTGCTGGCAGATGGTCAGCGTGGCGATCAAGACCGGCACGCCGATGAAGGCGCCCGGAATGCCCCAGAGGAAGGACCCCAGGAAGACCGCCAGAAGCACCATGAACGATGAGACGGCCAGCGTCTTCCCCGCCAATAGCGGCTCGATATAGCTGCCCGAGATGGTCTGGATCAGGTTCAGGCTGATGAAGACCACCAGTGCCACCTCCCAGGAGGCGAATTGCAGGATGGCGAAGATCGTGGGGAAGAGCGTGGCCACCAGCGGACCGATGAAGGGGATGTAGTTCAGCACGAAGGCGATGACGCCCCACTCGGCCGCAAGGTCGAGGCCCATGAAGCTCGCGAAGCCCCAGACGCAAAGGCCGGTGACAACGCTCATGATGGTGCGGACCAGCATGTAGACGCGGAACTTCTGCGCCGTGGCGGCCGCGGCGCGCAGGAGTGCCGCCGGCGTCTCGCCCGGCATCCGGACCATCTGGCGGCGCACCACATCCACCTCCAGCAGGCCGAGCACGAGGAAGACCACGGTGACGATGGTGAAGCTGAGGATGCCCTGCAGCCGTCCGGTGATGTCTTGGGCGATGCGCACCAGCCAGCGCGTGTTGAAGTTCTCTGCGAAGACACTGGCGACCTCGATGCCCTGCGCCTGCAGGAAGGCGAGCTTTTGCGCGTAGAGCATCTGTAATTGCGCGGAATTGCCCACCACCCATTGCGCCACGCCGCCGAAGGCCCAAGCGATGAGCAGCGCCATGCCCACCAGCGTGACCAGCGCGCCCGTCAGGGTGACGAGCATGGCGAGCGGGCCGGTCATGACGCCGGCCAGGCGCCGTTGCAGCGGCCAGACCAGCGCGATGGCGAAAATCGCGAAGAGGATCGGCACGACGAGGGACTGCGCAAGGACCATGGCGCCCGCCACCAGGATCGCCGCGCAAAGGCCGAGCAGCATGGGATGGCTCCTTCCGGCCGCGTGACGGCGCGCATCAGACCGGCCTTTCCTATCGCATGGTCTTTTCGCGCTGCACAACCGGCCTGGATCATCTGGAATGCTGGGTTCAGTGGCGGGACGGAATTCCCTGGCATCGCAGCTTGCCGCCATGCATGGTGGATGGACAAAATTTATGATCAGGGAGACTCTTCATGGGCGTGGAATTCGCCGCCGAACGCCGCCTGCTGAGCGAGGAGGAGTTCGCCCCCGTCGTCAGCAGCCATTACCCGGAACTTGCCGCCCTCTCCCACGAGGATCTGGTCGGCCTCGCCCGATGGTTGCGCGGCCAGCATGCCCGCGCGCGGGACATCATCCGCGGCCGCCGCCGGGTGCATCGTGGCAAGGCCGAGGCGCGCGGCACGGCTGGCGAGACGGCGAGCGACCGGGGCCTCGCCGAGAAGAAGCAGGTCTATGCCCGTGGCCTGAAGCGCGTGAACGCCCGCCTGGCCGCGCTGCGTGCCGAGACCAAGCGCGCCGAGGCGACCGCCGCCCTGCGCGAGGCGCTGGCCCGCCGTCAGGCGGCGGTGCCGCATCATCCGGATGCGGGTGCCACGGCCGCCTCCGCCGCCGCCTCCAGCCCCAACACGAAGCGGCGCGGCATCATCACGGGCGGGCGCGTCGGCAGCGTCTCCCAGGCCGGGCGCAACGCGCAGGCGGGGCGCGACGCGCGGGGGTAGGCGGCAGCGCCGCTACTGCATGAACCATCCGTGGCTCACCACCAACGACTGGCCGGTGAGCGCATTGGAGCCGAAGCTGGCGAAAAACAGCGCCGTCTCCGCCACATCCTCGACCGTGGTGAACTCTCCATCCACGGTCTCCTTCAGCATGACGTTCTTCACCACCTCCGCCTCGGAGATGCCCAGTTCCTTGGCCTGCTCGGGGATCTGCTTCTCCACGAGCGGCGTGCGCACGAAGCCCGGGCAGATGACATTGGCGCGCACGCCATGCTTGGCACCTTCCTTCGCCACGACCTTGGCCAGGCCGATCAGCCCGTGCTTGGCGGTGACATAGGGCGCCTTGAGCTGCGACGCCTCCTTCGAATGCACCGAGCCCATGTAGATGACGCTGCCGCCGCCCGGCCGCGTGTACATGTGCCGCAGCACCGCCCGCGTGGTGAGGAAGGCGCCGTCCAGATGGATGGCCAGAAGCTGCTTCCACTTGTCGAAGGGAAACTCCTCCAGCGGCGAGACGACCTGGATGCCGGCATTGCTCACCAGCACGTCGATGCGCCCGAACCTGGCCAGCGCCTCGGCGACGCCCGCTTCCACCTGCGCCTCGCTCGTCACATCCATCGCCACACCCATGGCGCGGTCCGGCCCGCCCATCTCCAGCGCCGTCGCGTCCGCCGCGGCCTTGTTCAGATCGGCGATCACCACCTTGGCGCCTTCGCGCGCGAAGGTGGCCGCGATTTCCTTGCCGATGCCGCTCGCGGCCCCGGTGACGATGGCAACCTTGTCCTGCATCCGCATGGTCAGCTTCCTTTCCCGGGGGTGAGGTAGTCATGCACGACCCGGCCGAGGCCGAGCGTCAGATCGGCCAGGATATGCGTGGCCGAGATGATTTCCAGCACCGGCAATTCCGCCACCGGCGCCAGCGCATGCGGCATGAGCGAGAGCGCGCCGGGCCCGGTCCAGGCGCCCTTCAGCGTCACATCCTCCAGCGCGTATTCCACCAGCTCGCAGATGCGGGGCGTGCCATCCACATGGGGGATGATCTTCAGCAGGAAATTCGGCGCGAGCATGGAAGCCAGCACCGCCGCGTGATCCGCCGGGCGGTGCTTGAAACCCATGGTGCCGGTCGCAATGCGCACCGGGCCGTAATCCAGCGTGCCGACCAGCGTGTCCACCTCGGCCTTGAGGCGGGGCTCCGCCAGCTTCTTGGGGAAGCCCCAGAGCTCGCGCCCGCCGGCGATGGGCCCCTCATCATTGAGGAACATGCAATGCGTGTAGCTGCCATGCCGCCCCTGGAAGGAGACGGGAATCACCTGGCCGCTCTCGGTGTAGTCGCCGAAGCCGGTGGAATTGGGCATGCGGATGAATTCGTATTTCACCAGCGGCGCGTCGATCACCAGGGGCTCGGGCACCAGGGCGCGGAGCTTTTCCGGGTCGGTCCTGTAGGTGATGATCAGGTATTCGCGGTCGATGAACCGGTAAGGCCCGGGTGGATAGGCGGGGCTGGTCAGCGGCATGGCGAAGGCGCTCGCCCGCACGTCATTCTCGTTCATCGTCAGACCTCTCCCTGGTCGGTTTGGACGCGGGGCGGAATGTCCTGCGTGTGGCGGAAGTCGAAGGCCTGGAAATGCACGTCGCCCGGCGGGCGCTGGAAGATGGCGGGATGGCTCAGCGCCAGCCCGGCATCGGCCTGGCCTGCCTGCCAATGCTCCACCATGCTGCGGCGGGAGAAGTTATAGTCCTTCGAATCCGCCTCGTAGGATTGCGAGCGGTAGATCAACTGCACCACGTTGTAGACCTTGCGATCAGCGAATTCGCGCAGCATCTGCGCTTCCTCCGTCTGGCAGGCCTCGGGAGGCACGTCGCGCAGCAGCACGCTCAGCGCGCCCCGGATGTTCTGCAGGTGCTTGAGGTGATCCGTGCTGGCGCGGGTGCGGCTGGAGAACTGGATCTCCTTCTGCCGGATCGCGACCTCCGTGAGGTCGCGCGGCAACTCGCCGCGCGCGCTCCAGAGATCGACCTGGAAGGCCAGCGTGTCGCGCCGCTTGCGTGCCTCCACCAGCCACTGGAGCGGCGTATTGGAAACCAGCCCGCCATCCCAATAGAACTCGCCATCGATCTCGATGGCCGGAAAGCCCGGCGGCAGCGCGCCGCTGGCAAGGATGTGCTCGACCCGGATCTTGTCCGTCTCCGTGTCGAAATAGGTGAAGTTGCCGGTGCGCACATTCACCGCACCCACGCTGAAGCGCATCTCGCCGGAATTGATACGATCGAAATCCACCAGGGATTCCAGCGTCGCCTTCAGCTTGCTCGTGTCATAAAAGCTGGTGGCGCCTTCACTGCCGGGGATCTGCGCGAAGGGCGGCGGGAAACGCGGCTCGAAGAAGCCGGGCGCGCCCGTCACCAGCGCCTGCGCCGCGCCCCAGCGGTCCATCGCCTGGTGGAGAAGATGGCCGGCCTTGGGCGGCGTGTCGCCGAACAGGGCACGCGTGAAGTTCGAGATGGGCCGCTCGGTCACAGTTTCCCAGAAGGCGTGCAGTTGAGCGACGCGCTTCTCGGGCGGGTTGCCGGCGATGAGAGCCGCGTTGATCGCGCCGATGGAAATGCCCACAACCCAGTTGGGCATCACCCGGGCCGCCGCCAGCGCCTCATACACGCCGCCCTGATAGGCGCCGAGCGCGCCACCGCCTTGCAGAAGCAGGGCCACGCACGCAAAGCCCTGCGGGGTAGCTACGGACGGCGTGGCCAGCTTCACTGCCGGCTTGGCGGGCGCTGTCCTTTTGCGGCTGGGCGCTGCGGCCATGAATGCATCCTTGGCTTGTATGAGAAGGAATTGAGCCACGCCCGATGCAAAAAGTCACTGCCCATAGGGTGTCAGGGACGTGACAGCCGTTCTGGCTCCAGCGCGGCATAGACATCGCCGCTATTGGCCTCGGCCGGCAGGCTGCGGAGCCATTGGGCCATGGCTGCGGCATCCACCGCCCCCGGGAATTCCCATCGCATGCTCTCGCCGAGGCAGGCGTTGAAATGCCTGAGGCCAAGCGCCACAAGCCGCTCCAGGCAGAGATACGCCACGCCGCGCTGGATGGTGGTGAACTCGAAGGACAGCGCGCGCGGCGGGCGGGACAGGCCGGCCAGCACCTCCGCTTCCCAGCCTTCGACGTCGATCTTCACGAAGTCGGGCATGCCATGCGCTGCGATCAGCGCATCGAGCGTGGTGCGGGGCAGCGGGATCTCGGCATCCCAGACTTGGCCCTCCCAGCCGGGCGCGCCCTGGGCAGCGGCGATGAAGTCGGCGCTGGCGGTCGCCACCGTCGGGTTCACGCTGTTCAGCCGCAAGACAGCCTCGCCCTCGGTCGCACCGATCAGCGCGGGCACCAGCGTGAAGCCCGGAACACCGCGGAACAGCAGGCGCAAGGCGCGGCCCAGGCGCGGCTGCGGCTCAACGGCGACGACGCGCGCGCCAATCCGGGAAAAACTCGCCGCGCGATCACCCACATGGCAGCCGACATCGAAGGCGAGGTCGCCCGGGCCGAGGAAGCGGCGGTAGAAGTCATCCAGCACCGGCTGGCGCTCGGGCGCGTGGTAAAGGCGCAAGGAGCGGCCGATCGCCGCGGCGTGGTTCACGGATGGAAGACCAGCGCCGCACCCGCGGCATGTTCGGGCGGTACCATCAGCGCGCCGCCGGGCAATTCCACGAGAGGCAAGTGCGACAGCAGCCGTCGCACCGCCGCATTGCCGTCGCTGGTCTGCACCCAGAAGCCCGCCATGAAGGGCAGGTCGGGGATCGCGACGCCTGGCAGCGTGGCCGGCAGGTCCTCGGGCGCGCAGATCGAAACGCGCGTCTCCATGGCCGGCGCCCGCGGCCCGGCGATGCCGGCGCCACCCGGAAAGCGCAGCACGAAGCCCCCCGCCCCGCGCGGCTCGATGACGAGGCCGGTGAGCTTGGAAAGACGCGCCGCCGTCACGGCAGGCTCCGCGCTCACCAGCAGCAGCTCGGTCAGGGCCACGGCCTGGTTGGCGTGGTCCATCCAGCGCTCCTGCCAGATCAGCTCGGGCGTCAGATGCGTGATGAGCTGGAGTCGCCCCTCAGGCGCATCGGGGTAGGGCAGGCGGGAGAATTTCGCGCGCGGGCCATCGGGCTTGTCCACGGGGCGTTCGAGATGCGCCACGCCCGGGATGGGAATGCCCGCGCGCCGCATGCGTGCCAGGTTCGCTTCCGCGTCATCCATCCCCATGGCGAGGATGTGCAGCCCCTCATAGCGCGCGATGAACTTGGACAGGCCATTGTCGAAACGACCCGGCTCCAGGATGGCCAGCAATTCGATGTAGCCATGCTTGAGGAAGGCGCAGCGATTGCCGGTGGCGTAGAGCTCCACCGGCGCATCCGGTGTCGGCCGGCCCGATTGCTGCGCGATGGGCGAGAGCGCGAAGCCCAGCGCCTCGAACTGCGCCGTCATCGGCCCCAGATGCTGCGCGCAGATGCCCACATGGTCGAGCGCGAGGGCGGCGGCGCTCATGCCGGATTCTCATATTTCGGCAGCAGCCACTCGGTGGGTTCCGCCATGGCGCCGCGATACCAATCCTCGACCAGCGGATGCGCGCGCACCGCCGCCATGTAGGCCCGGGCGGTGGCGGAAAGCTCCGGCTGCCACGTCAGGAAGCGGGCCACCACCGGCGCATACATGACGTCGGGGATGGTGAAGGCGCCGCCCATCAGGAAGGGCCCGCCATGGGCGGTCAGCGCCTCGGCCCAGATGGCCTCGATGCGGGCGATATCCGCCAGCGCGCCGGGGGTGCGGCCGCGCCCGGGGAATTCGCGGCCGAGATTCATGGGCATGGCCATGCGCAATTCGCGGAAACCCGCATGCATCTCGCTCGCGATGCTGCGGGCATGGGCGCGGGCCTGGCGCTCGGCGGGCCAGAGGGCAGGGGCGAATTCCGCGCAATATTCGGCGATGGCGAGGCTTTCCCAAACCCGCGCGCCCTCGTGCTCCAGATAGGGGACGAGGCCGCTTGGCGAGTTTTCCAGCACGGCCGGGCTGCCCTTGCCGCCGGTGCCGGCCAGCGGCAGCACCACCTCCTCCACCTCAAGCCCGGCCAGCTTCACGGCCAGCCAGCCGCGCAGCGACCAGGAGGAATAGCGGCGATTGCCGATGAAAAGGCGACCTTCGGCCATGTTGGTGTCCCTGATTCCGTCTTTGCATTTTCGCATGTGCGCGAAAGGCTGGCGACACCCCTTCGCCTCCCGTTACCAAGACGCGTGATCCGCGCTCTCGCTCTCATGCTGCTGCTCACCGGGCCTGTCCTGGCGCAGGATGTCCCGGCGGCCCGCCGCGCGGCCGAGGCCGAGCGCGCCGCCGCTGCCGAGGCTGCCGAGCGCGCGCGGGAGGCCGCGGCCGAGGCGCAGCAGCTGGCCGCCGAGCGCATCGCCGGCGCCGCCCGGGTGCAGGCGGCCGAACGCGCCGCACTCGCCGCCGGCAGCCGGGCCGAGGCCGCCCGCCGGGCCGAGGCCGAGGCGCGGGTGGAGCAGGAGCGGATCTCGGCCGAACTCGCCCCCCTGATGCCGCTGCTGATGCGCCTTGCCGCCCAGCCGGCACCCATCCTGCTCGCCGCGCCCCTGCCGCCGGCCGAGGTGGCGATGGGCCTGGCCGCCCTGCGTGCCATGCTGCGCGAAGCGCAAACCATGGCCGAGGCGCTGCGCGCCGCCGAGGCCCGGGCAGCCGCGGAGGCGCACCGCTTCGCCGAGGAACGCCGCCAGCGCGGCCTGGCCGAGATCGAGGCGCGCCAAGCCTCCGTCGCGCTCGACCGCCAGCTGGAGGCGGCGCGGCAACAGCTGGCGGAGCGAAGCGCTGCCGAACGCGCCGCAGCCGCCCGCGCCGAGGAGGCGGTGGCACGCGCCCAAAGCCTGGAGGAGGCCCTCGCCCGACTGGAGCGCGAGCAGGCCCGCCGCGCGGAGGCCGAACGCCGGCGCGAGGCCGAGCGGCGGCCTGAACCCCGGCGCGCGCCACCGCCCCCTGAGCCGCCTGCGCCCGCGCACCCCCCGGCGCAGGCCAGCCAGCCCGTCGCCGGCCGGCTGCTGCGCGGCTTCAACAGCCCGGGCGAGGGCGGGCCCGCACGCGGCCTGACCTTCGCCGCCTCGCCGGGCGCACGGGTCACGGCGCCCTGCGGCGGCAGTGTCGCCTTCGCCGCCCCCTTCCGCAGCTATGGCCGCATGGTGATCCTGGATTGCGGCCAGGGGCAGCACCTGGTCCTGGCGGGCATGGAGCGCCTCGACGTCACCGCCGGCCAGCGCATCCAGCCGGGCGAGCCGGTGGGCGTGCTGCCAGGCGCCGGCACGCCCACCCTTTATGTCGAGCTGCGCCGGCGTGGCGAGGCAGTGGACCCCCGGCCGCTGGTCCGCTCAGGCGCTTGACGCTGAGAGGCGAAGAGGCCATCCGCGCCGCACAACGCATTGAAGGATCGCGCCATGCCGCAGCCCGCCCACCCCGCCGCCGTGAACGGCCTCACCCTCGCCCAGGCCGAGGCCATCGCCGATGCCGCCCTCGCCAAGGGCCGCGAGATCGGGCTGTTGCCGCTCTGTGTCGTCGTGCTGGATGCGGGCGGCCATGTGAAGGTGACCAAGCGCGAGGATGGCGCGAGCCTGATGCGGCCGGAGATCGCCATGGGCAAGGCCTATGGCGCGCTTGCCATGGGCTTCGGCACGCGCGAGCTGGCGCGCCGCGCGCAGGCCATGCCGGGCTTCACCAATGCGCTCTCGGACCTCACGGGCGGCCGCGCCGTGCCGGTGCCGGGCGGCGTTCTGGTGCGCGACGCGTCGCATGTCTTGCTGGGCGCCGTCGGCATCTCGGGCGATGCCTCGGCGCAGGATGAGGTCTGCTGCATGGCCGGCATCGAGGCCGCGGGCCTCGTGCCGGACAATGGCGACCCGGCCTGAGGTTCAGCGGTCGGGCTGGCCGGCCGCAAAGGCCCCGCCATCGGTGGGGCGGAGCGCCTCGAACATGTCGGTGACCGCGGCGTAGTCGCGGTAGCCGCAGCGCGCGAGCGGCACGGCGGCCAGCGTGTCGAAGCGGCCGTCGCGCAGATAGGCATCGGCGATGTGCACGCCCACCACCTCGCCGATGATCATCCAGCCCTCCAGCGCCTGTCCCGCTGCGTCCCGCAGCTGGAAGGATTGCGCCACGCGGCATTCGAGCGAGGCGGGCGAGGCCGCGACGCGTGGCGCCTTCACGATGCGGCAGGGCGCCGTCTCCAGCCCCGCCGCCTCGAACTCGCTCTCGCCGGCCGAGAGCGCGCCGGAGGAGATGTTCATCGCCTCGAAGAGCTCCCGCGTGCAGAGGTTGAACACGAACTCGCCGGTCGCAATCGCATTGGCGGCGCTGTGCTTCATCGTCTCGCTGGTGAAGCAGAGCATGGCAGGGCGGGAATGCACCGCATTGAAGAAGCTGTAGGGGGCCAGGTTTGGACGCCCCTCACTGTCCAGCGTGGAGATCCAGCCGATGGGGCGGGGCGCCACGATGGCCTTGAAGGGGTCATGCGGCAGGCCGTGGCCCTGGCGTGGTTCATAGAACATGGGAACTCTCCGAAGCTGGCGTTGCGCCGCAATCTGGCCCCGCGCGCGGCCCCTGGGAAGCCGCTTGCGCGCGGCGGCATTCCGTCCCATCTCGCTGTCGCGTCGACCCGTGGCGCGATTCCGCGTTGGGACGGGGCGGCTTATCCCGGACGAGCCGAGCCTCTGGAGGATGATCCGTGTTCAAGGTGCTGTATCGCTTTTCGGGCCACAACTACGCGACGCGCATGGAAGGCGGCGGGAAGTTCTCCGAAGGCCAGCTGCAATTCCTGACCATCCCCCGCGTGGGCGAGCATGTGGAAATCCTCGACCACAAGAGCATGTCCATCGCCAACACGCGCACGATCGATCCGCAGCACAACGGCACCTACGTCGTCGAGCGGGTGACCCACAGCCTGGTGGAAAACACCAACGAGATCGTGCTCAGCCTGCGCCGGGACTGGTGACGAGGCCGGCCTCGCGCGCCTTGATCTGCATGGCCAGGAACTTTGAGTAGATGCGGCACTGCGCCAGGCTGCCAGCGGTGAACCAGAGCCCATCCTGGCCCGTGGGCCGCCACATGTTGCGCAATTCCCCGCCCGCATCGAAGCCCCAGACCGGGCCGATCTTCTCGGCGACCTCGTGGCCCAGATAGGCGCGGGCCGTCTCCTGCTGGTTCTTGTAGCCGGTGGCCAGCACCAGCAATTCCGCGGGGACCACGCGCCCGTCCTTCAGGCGCAGCCCGTCTGCCACGAAGCGTTCCACATCGGCGTAGTGCACGAGGCCGATCTCACCGCTCGCGATCAGATCGGAACAGCCGACGTTGAAATAGTAGCCACCGCCGCGTTCCAGATACTTCATCTGGAAGCCCATCGAGCCCTCCTCATTGTCGAGCCGGAAGCCAGCGGCGGTGAGGGAATCGAGCAGCGGCTGGTCGAGCTTGCGTGAATGGGTGGTGGCGCGCCGATACGCGTCGCACAGCACGGGATAAGGCATGGAGGTGGCGAGGAGGTCGCAATCCTCGAAGGGCAGGCCCTCGGTATAGATGGAATAGACGCGCTGCGCCTCCGAGAGGCTGACGATATAGGTCGGGCTGCGCTGGATCATGGAGACCCGCGCGCCGCTCGCGTGCAGGTCCTGCGCCACATCATGGCCGGAATTGCCCGTGCCGAGGACCAGCGCCGGCTTTCCCCTCCAGGCTTGGCCCTCCGAATAGGCCCCCGAATGCAGCACCGTGCCCGCGAAATCCTCGAGCCCGGGCAGGCGTGGCTGGATGGGAATGCTGCTGACCCCGGTGGCGAAGATGATGTGCCGCGGCCGCATGACGCGCGTGCTGCCATCGCCGCGTTTCAGCGTCACCTCCCAGGCATCGCCGACTCGACGGCCCGAGACCAGCTCCGTGCTGGTCCAGAAGTTCAGCTCCATCGCCTCGACGTAGAATTCGAACCAGTTCGCCAGCTTGTCCTTCGGGATGAAGATCGGCCAGGTCTTGGGGAAGGGCAGGTAGGGCAGGTGGTTGACCGAGGTCTCGTTGTGCAGCGTCAGCGCGTGGTAGCGCTTGCGCCAATTGTCGCCGATGCGCGCCGCGCGATCCACGATCAGCGTATCCACCCCCATCTGGCCGAGCCGTGCCGCGATGGAGAGGCCTGCCTGCCCGCCGCCCACCACCAGCACGGCGGGGTCGTGATCGGCATAGGCGCGGGCGCGGTTGCGCTTGTCGAGCCAGTTCTCGCCGCCGAACTCACGGCTGTAGTCGGGCAGCTCGACGCGGCCCTGGCCGGCCATCTCCTCCAGCACCGTCAGCAGCGTCCATGCGCGGCCGTCGATCAGGCGTGCGACGCCGGAGCCCGCGCCATGCGCGGCATCGAAGGCAAAGATCACCTCGAGGCAGTCCACGCCGGCACGCTGCACGCGGCGCGGGGGCGAGCGGGCGGGGTCGAGGCGGAAGTTCCTGGCCTGCTCGCCTTGCAGGGCTGCGGCGATGGCGGCCGCTCCCGAGGTGGTGCGGATCTCCCAGCCAAAGGCCAGGATGTCGCGCCAATGGCCATCGGGCTGGAAGCAGGCGGCGACATCCCCCGCGGCCAGCGCGCCCTCGAAGGCGCCAAGCCAGGCGGTCGCGGTGGCGGTGTGGTCCATGGCGTTCACGGCGGCGTCTCCCTCTTTGCGGAGGAAGCCGACAGGCTCGGGCGCGTTGCGTCAAGCCGCAGGGGGCGTTGCGCCGCGGGATTTGGGATCCCGCGGCGCGTCATCGGCGCTCAGCCGACTTCGAGCAGTTCCACGTCAAACACGAGCGTGGCATTCGGCGGGATCACGCCGCCCGCGCCGCGCGCGCCGTAGCCGAGCTCGGGCGGCAGGACGAGGCGGCGATGCCCGCCCACCTTCATGCCGACCACGCCCAGGTCCCAGCCTTGGATCACATGACCCGCGCCGAGCGGGAAGCGGAAGGCATCACCCCGGTCGCGCGAGCTGTCGAACTTGCGGCCTTTGTTGTCCGGCGCCGCTTCGTCGTAGAGCCAGCCCGTGTAATGCACCGCCACAGGACGCCCGGCGGCTGCGATATCGCCCGTGCCCAGCGTCACGTCGGTGAAGAAGTCGGTCATGTGGAATCTCCTGGTGAGGCGGGAGGCCCAGCCCCCCGCATCCAGGCTCTATCAGCGCGGCGCGATTTCGGAAATCACCAGCTGCGCCGGGATGCCCGCACCGCGGCCGTAATGACCGATCCAGATGTCGTATTGGCCAGATTGCGGGTTGGTGAAGACGATGCCCGGATCGGTGCCGCGGAAGTCGTCATTGCAGATCCAGCGGCCGTTCGGGAGGTTGATCACCAACGTGACATCGGTGCGCGCGGTGGCCGAGATGTAGAGCGGCAGCCCGCCACCTGCGCGGTAGTTCAGCCGCACATCGGGCGGCGTCGCGATGGAGCCGACGCAGCCCGGGCCGCCAATGCGCTCGGCCGGGATGGTGCCGCCGGCGGTGATGTTCACGATGGTCGGGTCGGGCGCGAAGTTGAAGTTCAGGTTCAGCGTGCCGAAGGAGGGCCTGCGATTCACATCCTGCGCGACGACGCTGCCCGTCGTGATCGCGAGGGCGGCGGCCGCAACGGCCAGGGCGCGTGGAAACACGGCGCGTGCAAACATGGAAGTTTCTCCCTGAGGGATGGATGCTGGGCGGCGCAGGGAATCTGCTCGCAACGAGAACGTCCTTCACCAAGCGCAATCTGGCAAGCCAAAGCTTGCCAGGGACTATAGTGCCCTCAGCGCGCCTCGCGTCGCCAGGCGAGGATGGCGACACCGAGCAGCAGCGGCAGCATGAGCCAGGGCGGAAGCAGGGGCAGGGCCGCGATGCCGGTCACGGTGTGGTCCTCGCGCTTGCGCAACCCGATCCAGCCCGCCCCTTGGGTATCGCGCCCGGCGGCAACGGCCCGGATCTCCGGCAGGGCGGCGGCCTCGCCCACCCAGCGCGCGGCACCGCCGGTCGCGTTGACCAGCGCCTGGAGGCGGGCAGGATCGGAGCGGAGGTCCGCGAATTCCGGTGGATTGGCAGGCATGGCGGCGGCGAAGGCCTGGCGGCGGCCATCCCCCACCTGCCAGAGGCCGGGCGCCTCGGCCGGCGCCTCGGCGGTCGCGCGGCCGCCTGTGCCGGCGCTGAGCGGCACGCGGGAGGTGGTACCGTCCGGTGCCGTGATGGTGACCTCGGGCGGGGCCGCGGCGTCGAGGCTGCGGCGTGCGATGAGAAGGCGGCCAGCCTCGATGCGGGCCGTGAGGTCTTCTTCCTCCAGTTCCGGCTCGCGCATCAGCCAATGCGCGGTGCGGCGCAACAGCTCCTGCTGTGGCCCGCCCCCATCATGCCCGCGCGACCAGAGCCAGATATGATCCGAGAGCATCAGCGCCACGCGCCCCTGGCCCACGCGATCCAGGATGAGCAAGGGCGCGCCGCCCGCCCCCTCCATCAGCGTGGCACCGGCGCGTGGCTCGGTGCGGATGGTGCGGTACCATTGGCCCCAGCTGGGCTCCGTCGTCTCGGTGTTGCCGCCGGGCATGCCCTCGGTGACGGGGTGGCGCGCGCCCGCGCCGCTGATGCGCGGACGGTAGGCCTGCTCGATGATCGCCTGCTGCGGATTGAGCGGGCGCGCCGGCAGCACGGCGCCGAGCGGCGTGGCGGCGAGGCTCGTCGGCCCCACGAATTCCGGCCCGACCGAGAGCAGCAACGCGCCGCCCGCGCGGACATACTCGGCGATGTTGCGCATGTAGGTGGGCGGCAGGATGCCGCGATTGGCGAAGCGGTCGAACACCACGAGGTCGAATTCGCGAAGCTTCACCTGGAACAGCTCGCGCACCGGAAAGGCGATCAGGGCGAGTTCGTTCAGCGGCGTCAGGTCATCCTTCTCGGGTGGGCGGAGGATGGTGAAGTGGACGAGGTCCACGCCCGGATCGGCCTTGAGCAGGCGGCGCCAGGTGCGCTCGCCCGCATGCGGCTCGCCCGAGACGAGCAGGACCCGCAGCCGGTCCCGCACACCATTCAGCGCGACGACGACGCGGTTGTTCACGTCACTCACCTCGCCCGGCCGGGTTTCGGCGACGAGGTCGATGACCGAGGGGCCGGCGCGGTCGATGGGAAGCGTGATGCGGTGCTCGCGCCCGATGGGCACGGCTTCGGTGATGGGGGCCGCGCCGTCACGGCGGAGTGTCAGTTGGGCCGTGCCTTCCGCGCGTGGCACGCCGAGATCCTCGATGATGAGGCGCAGTTCCACGCTGCGGCCGACGATGCCGAAGCCCGGCGCCTCGATCAGCCGGATGCGGCGATCCGTCTCGCCGGCGCGGCCGGGCATGAGCAGGTGCAGCGGAACGCCCTCGCCGGGTGCCCAGCTGCCATCGGTGGGCACGTCATGCACCTGGCCATCCGAGAGCAGCAGCACGCCGGCCAGGCGCGCGGCGGGAATGTCGGCGAGCGCGCGTTCCAGCGCCGCGAAGGCGCGGGTGCCCTGGTTGCCGCCCTCGGGGATGTCCACCACGCGGAGTTCCACATCCCGCATGCGGCCGAGGCGGGCCTCGATGGCGCGGCGCGCGGCCTCGATGCTGGCCGCGTGGTTGATGGCCGCGCGCGTGCTGTCGCTGCGGTCCACCAGCAGGAGTGCGATGTCGGGCCGCGTCTCCCGCGTCTGCTCGACCAGGCGCGGCTGCGCGAGCGCGCCCAAGATCAGCGCGAAGGCGGCCGCGCGCCACCACACGCCGCGCGCGCGGCGCAGTGCGGCGGGCAGAAGTGCCAGCGCGCAGAGCGCGGCGAGCCCCCCCAGCAGCCAAAGCGGCAGGATCGGCGCGAAGTCGAAGGCGAGCGAAGTGTTCAAGCGTCAGCCCTCACGATGCGCGAAGGCTGGGCCGGCTTGCCATGCCCTCCCAAGGTTCCGCCCCCCCCCCGAAAAGGCGCGCGGCTCCGCCGCAAGCCTCGCGAAGACGCCGAAGGCGGGTTCGTGCGGAACATCAGTTTCCGAGCCTTTCCAGGATGGCCGGCACATGCACCTGGTCGCCCTTGTAGTTGCCCGTCAGCGCATACATCACGAGGTTGGCGCCGAAGCGATAGGCGAGGATGCGTTGCCGCGCCCCGCCCGGCACCGCCGCATGCAGGTTCTGCCCCCGCGCATCCACCGCCCAGGCGCCGGCCCAGTCATGCCCGCCGATGACGACGGGCGAGACGCTGTCATTCGCGCGGTCCTGCTCGCGGCTCACCCAGACGGTGCCGCCAGCGAAGCGGCCGGGCAGCTCGGCCAGCAGATAGAAGGCGCGGCGCAGGACGTGTTCCTCGGGCACGGGCATGAGCGGCGGGATGGAGAGCCCCTGGGTCACGCGGCGCAGCGCGGTGCGGGCGCCGGGCGCGAAACCCTCGCCCGAGCCTTCGTCTCGCGTGTCGAAGAGGATGATGCCGCCATTGCGCATGAAGCCGTTGAGTGCCGCGGTTGCCGTCGGATCGAGCGCCGGCGCCTCGGGGCGGATGGCGAAGTAGAGCAGGGGATAGAGGCTGAGATCGTCGCGCCCCGGGGTCACGCCGGCCGGGTCGGCCAGGGTGGCGGCGGTGCGGCGGTTCACGAAGTCGGAGAGGCCGACCAGGCCCTGGCGCACCGTCTCGTCGAGCGCGGCATCGCCGGTCAGCACATAGCCGAGGCGCGTGACCAGGGCCGATTGCCCCTCGCGCTCCTGCGCGAAAGCGGGGGCGGCGCAGAGCAGCAGGGTCAGTCCGGCCGTGCGCGCCGGCAGCAGCAGCCCGCGCAAACGCAGCGAGACGAGCAGGTCCGCCGCCAGGATCAGCAGGGCCAGCGCCATGAGCCAGGGCCCGAGGTCGCGCTCGGGCGGGATGCTGGCGATGCCCCGCAGCGTGGTGCCGGCGGGTGGGGCCGCGTGCAGGGCGGGGGCGGGCAGGGTCTCTCCCAGGTTGATGGCGCGGCGATAGCCCTCGCCGCCCGCCGTCCCGTACCAGCCGGGCGGGTGGCGGGCCGAGATCACGACCTCACCCGCGGCGGGCAGGGGCTGCGCGCCGGGCGGCGGCGGCACGGCGCGGCCGAAACCGTCCAGCGCCTCGATCGGCGCCAGCATCGCCTCGCCCTCATGGCCCGAAACGCCGCCCGAGAGCGCCACGAGCCGCCGCAGCATCTGCACGAAGAGGCCGGAGAGCGGCAGGTCAGACCACTCGGCGGTGGCGGTGACGTGAAACAGCACGATGCGCCCGGCGCCGCGCGTCTCGGCCGTGACCAGCGGCGTGCCATCGGCCAGCCGCGCCCAGACGCGCTCGGCGAGCCGCGGCGAGGGCTCGGCCAGCACCTGGCGCTCCACCGTGACCTCGGACGGCACGCTGAGGCCGGCAAAGGGCGAGCCCTCGGGGAAGGGGGCCAGGCGCTGCGGCTGCTCCCAGGAGAGCGAGCCGCCCAATTGCCGCTCGGCGCGCAGCTGCACCGGCAGAAGCGGATCGGGTCGCTCGGCCAGGCGCGCGCCGGCGAAGCGGATCAGCAGGCCGCCCTGCTGCACGAAGCGGGTCAGGGCGGCGAGTTCCGGCCCTTCCGCCACCGGCCGGTCGGCCAGAATGAGGACGGAAATCGGGCGCGCCAGAAGCCGCTCCACATCGCCGCGGCGCAGTTCGGCGAAGGGGTTGAGGGCGCGCTCGAGGTAGAAGAGGTCCCCGATCAGCGGGGCGTCGGCACCTTCCTCGGCGCCGGGCAGCAGGCCCACGGGGCGGCGGCGGAAGCGTTCATCCAACAGCACGACGGCGCCCGCACCATTCTCCTCCCCGAGGTCGAGGCGATGGACGCGGTTGCGGATCTCGGTGGGCAGTTCCAGCACCGCCTGCGCCTCGGTGGCGCCGGCGCCGAAGCTGAAGCTGGCCCGTGCCATGGCGCGGCCATCCTGCGCGCGGGCGATGAGGCTGGCCTCACCGGGGATGAGCACGGGAGATTGGCGCAGCGTCGCGATCAGCCGGTCGCCCTCGGCGCGCGGTGGCGCGAGGAGGCGGACCGGCCGTTCCTCGGCGCGGGCGAGCGTCAGCGCCGGCCCGAGGCGCGCCATCAGGGCCTCCACCGCCGCGCCATCATGATGGGCGAGGCCGTCGGAGAGATAGAGCGCCGAGAAGCGCCCCGTCTCGCCGTGGCTCCAGGCTTCGAGCGCGGTGAGCGCCGCCGCGCGGTCGGGCGGCCAGGCGCGGGGGCGCAGCGCGGGGAGGCGGGGTGCCAGGTCGCCCGCCGGCATCGGGCCGATGACACGCGGCGGCGCGGCGCCCTCGCCGGGTGCGGTGGTGAGCAGGGCGGCGGGCCTTCCCTCGCGCCCAGCGCGGTCCAGTTCGGCCTGGGCGATGGCGATGCGCAGCGGCCAGTCGGGGCCCGAGGCCCAGCCATCATCCAGCACCAGCAGCAGGGTGCCCGCACCTCCGGCATCGCCGCCCGGCGCGAGCACGGGGCGCGCGAGGCCGAGGATGAGCAAGGCGGCGGCCGCGATGCGCATCAGCAGGACCCACCAGGGCGTGCGTGCGGGGGTTTCCTCAGCCAGCGGCAGGTCGCGCAGCAGCATGGCGGCCGGGAAATCCATCCGGCGCGGCTGCGGGGGCGTCACCCGCAGCAGCCACCAAAGCAGTGGTAGGGCCGGCAGGGCGAGCAGCAGCCAGGGGGCGGCGAAAGAAATCATGCGGGCGCCAAGGCCTGCCACAGCGCCAGCAGGGCGGCATGCGGCGGCTGGTCCGTCCGATGGGTCGAGAAGCCCCAGCCGGCCGCGCGCGCCATGGTGGAGATGCCGGCCCGGTGCGCTGCGAGTCGCTCGGCATAGAGGGGTCGGATGGTTTCCACGCGCGGCACCAGCAGCGGCGCCTCGCCCTCCAGCCCGTCGAAGCGGATGCGGCCGGCATAGGGGAGGGTCTCCTCGGCCGGGTCCATCACCTGGAGCATCTGGCCCCGCACCGGGCGGGCCGCGAAGCTGGACAGGGTCGCCTGGATCTCCGGGATGGGCTGCAGGAAATCGCCCATCATGACCAGGCGCGCATGGCGCGGCACTGAGAGGTCCGGCGCGTCTTCGGCCTTCCCGCGCGACAGCGCCATGGCCAATGCGGGCAGCGCGGCGCGGCCCATGAAGGCGCGCCGGTCGCCCTGCAGCAGCCGCACTCGCTCGCCCCCGCGCAACAGCAGGGAAGCGAGGGCCAGCAGCAGCAGATCCGCGCGCTCCGCCTTGGTCTCCAATTCGCGGCCGGAGCGCCAGTCCATCGAGGGGGAGGGATCGCGCCAGAGCAGCACGGTCTGCGCCGCCTCCCACTCCCTCTCGCGGACGAAGAGGCGGTCGGCCTTCGCACTTTGCCGCCAATCCACGCTGGAAGCGGCATCGCCGGTGGTGTAGGGGCGAAATTGCCAGAAGGCGTCGCCATGGCCGGAGCGGCGCCGCCCGTGCACGCCATGCATCACCGTGGCGGCGATCCGCTCGGCCGCAACAACGAGGGGCGGCAGCCGGGCGGCCGTGGCTTCGGCCCGGGCGGGTGTCGCGCCCGCATGGGGGGGGCGGGGGGCCGCCTCAGCCAAGGCTGGCCTTCAGCTCGGCGATGACATCGCTGAGCTTCACGCCATCGGCTCGCGCCGCGAAGGAGAGCGCCATGCGGTGCCGCAGCACTGGCTCGGCCAGTGCCAGCACGTCATCCAGGCTGGGGGAGAGGCGGCCATCCAGCACGGCGCGGGCGCGGGTCGCCAGCATGAGGGCCTGGGCGGCGCGGGGACCGGGGCCCCAGGCCAGGTTGTTGCGCACGCCCGGCAAGCCATCGGCGCTGGGGCGGGCGCCGCGGACGAGCCTCATGATGGCGTCCACCACCTGTTCGCCCACCGGAATCCGGCGGATCAGCTGCTGCGCCGCGATGAGCTCCTGCGCCGTCATGGCCGGCGTGGCGCGCGCCTCGCTGGCGCCGGTGGTGGCGAGCAGCATGGCGCGCTCGGCCTCCTCGTTCGGGTAGTCCACCTCGACTTCGAGAAGGAATCGGTCGAGCTGCGCCTCGGGCAGGGGGTAGGTGCCCTCCTGCTCGATCGGGTTTTGCGTCGCCAGCACGTGGAAGGGCTCGGGCAGGGGCATGACCTGGCCGCCGATCGCCACCTTATGCTCCTGCATGGCCTGGAGAAGGGCCGATTGGGTGCGGGGCGAGGCGCGGTTGATCTCGTCCGCCATCAGCAGCTGGCAGAAGACCGGGCCGGGCAGGAAGCGGAAGGCGCGCTTGCCGTCGGCCCCTTCTTCCAGCACCTCGCTGCCCAGGATGTCGGCCGGCATCAGGTCGGGGGTGAACTGCACGCGGCGCTCATCGAGTCCCATGACCGTGCCCAGCGTCTGCACCAGTTTCGTCTTGCCGAGGCCGGGGACGCCCACCAGCAGCACATGCCCGCCGGAGAGCAAGGTGATGAGGACCTGGTCCACCACCTCCTCCTGGCCGAAGATCACCCGCCCGATGGAGGCGCGGGCCTTTTGGAGGCGCTCGCCCAGGGATTCGATCTCGGTCATCAACGAATTGCTGTCTGCCACTTCACCCATGTGGTTCCTGTTCCCATATTGACGAGGTGCGGGGGGCGATGCTGCGCTGGGTGTCATCGCCGAACCACACGGTGGATTGCCAGGGAAGAGTATGCCGCCCGAACGCCGGATCAAAGCATCGAAAATGACACCCGCCCCCGATTGGGCGCGCCGGAGTGATGATTCCGTGAGCAACCCGCCCCGCGCCGCCCCGCCCTCCGCGACCCGGCCGCCGGCTGGCGCAAAGCGCGACTGCGGCGATCTCGACATGCGGATCGCCCGTGACGGCACCTGGTACTACAAGGGCAGCCCGATCGGCCGGAAGGAGCTGGTCTGCCTCTTCGCCAGTGTCCTCAAGCGCGAGCCCGATGGCAGCTACATGCTGGAAACGCCGGTCGAACGCGGGCGGATCGAGGTGGAGGATGCACCCTTCATCGCCGTCGAGATGGTCTGGCGCGACTGCGAATGCGGCGGCACGGTCCGCCAGTGCCTCAGTTTCCGCACCAATTGCGACGAGGTCGTGCCGGCCAATGCCGAACACCCCATTCGCGTCCAGCTCGACCCCCGCACGCGTGAGCCGCGGCCCTACATCATGATCCGCCCCGGCCTCGAGGCGAAGATCAACCGCGCCGTCTTCTATGAAATGGTGGCGCTGGCCGTCACCGAGCGGGTGGATGGGCGGGAGCTGATGGGCGTCTGGAGCGAGGGCGTCTTCTTCCCGATCGACGAGGCAGTGGCGGATCCCGTGCTGGCGGCGGAGTGAACGCCGCCTCCCTGCGCGCCCGGCTGAGCCACCCCGGTTTCCTCGATTCCCTGCCACCCACCACGAGCGATGACGGCGTGCTGCCCCATGCCGGCGCGATCAAGCCCGCCGCCGTGCTGGTCCCTCTCATCCTGCACCGCGATGCGCCCTCGATCCTGCTGACGCAGCGTTCGGCGCATCTCAACAACCATGCGGGCCAGGTCAGCTTCCCCGGCGGCCGCATCGAGGCGGGCGAGACGCCCGAGGCGGCGGCCTTGCGGGAAAGCGCCGAGGAAATCGGCCTCGACCCGCGCCTGCCCATGCTGGCCGGCCGGATGCCGAGCCACCGCACCGGGACGGGCTATGAGATCACGCCCATCATCGGCCTGATCGAGCCTGGCTTCACCCTGACGCCCGACCCGGCCGAGGTGGCCCTCGCCTTCGAGTTCCCGCTCTCCATCCTGCTCGACCCCGATGCCCCCCGCCGCGAGCGGAAGGAATGGAAGGGCCGCATGCGCGAATACTGGGTCTGGCCGCATGGCGAGCACTTCATCTGGGGGGCGACCGCCACCATCCTCGTCAATCTCGCCCGCGGCCTCAGGGAGGCGTGATGGCGGCGCTGCTGGAATTCGCTCTCTTCGCGCTGCCCTTCCTGATCTATCTGCTCTGGTGGCGGCTGGCCGGGCGCAAGCCGGGGCATGAGCCCTCCCGCCGCATCCTGACGCTGGCCGCCATCGGGATCGCCTGCGGCGTGGCGGGCGCCGTGTATTACGGCCTCTCGCGCAGCTTCGAGCGCGGGGAGAAATACGTCCCCGCCCGCATCGAGGGTGGCGTGATCACGCCGGGCGAGGGCGTCTCCCGGTGAGCCTGCCGGATTATCTGCGGGCCGAAGGGCCGCAGCGCGTCTTCGCGGCCCTGCCGGGCGCGCGCGCGGTGGGCGGCTCCGTGCGGGACGCCCTGGCCGGGCTGCCCGTCCATGACCTGGACATGGCCGCCCCCTTCCCGCCCGAGGCCATCGCCGAGCGCCTGGTGGCGGCCGGCTTCCGCGTCTTCGAGACCGGGCTCAAGCACGGCACGGTGACGGCGCTGCTGGCGGGCCAGCCCATCGAGGTCACGTCGTTGCGGCGCGATGTCACCACCGATGGCCGCCACGCCGAGGTGGAATGGACCACCGACTGGGATGAGGACGCGGCCCGGCGCGACTTCACCATCAACGCCATGTCCATGGGCGGCGACGGCGTGCTGCATGATCCCTTCGGCGGCCAGGCGGATCTCGCCGCGCGGCGCGTGCGCTTCGTGGGCGAGGCCGACCAGCGCCTGCGCGAGGATTACCTGCGCGCCCTGCGCTTCTTCCGCTTCCAGGCCCGCTATGGCGGCGATACGCCGGATGCTGGGGCGGTGCGCGCCATCCGCGCCGCCGTGCCGGGCCTGGCGCGGCTTTCGGCCGAGCGCGTCTGGAGCGAGATCAAGCGGCTGATGGCCGCCCCCGACCCGCGCGCGGCGCTGCGCCTGATGGCGGCCACCGGCGTGCTCCCGGCCGTGCTGCCAGAGGCGGGCGATGCCGCGCGGCTGGATTTCGCCCTGTCGCGCGGCGTGGATGACGTGCTGCTGCGCCTCGCCATCCTGTTGCCCGTCGGCACCGACATCACGGCGCTGGCCACCCGGCTGCGCCTTTCGGGCGAGGAGGCGGCGCGGCTGCGCGCCTTGCACGCCATCGCCGATGCGCCCGGGCCGGAGGAGCGCGACCCGGATGCGCTGCGCGGCTTCGCGGCCCGGGCGCGCCTTCGCAGCGAGGCCGCGCTGCCGGCCGAGGTCCTGCTGGTGGCCGCCGCCACGCATCCGGGCGAGGACCACACCGGCCTGCTCGCCGCCATGCCGCCCGGCCCCGGTCCCGCCTTTCCCTTGCAAGGGCGAGATGCGCTGGCGCTCGGCCTGCCGCATGGCCCGCGCATCGGCGCGCTGCTCGCCGCGGCGCGGGATTGGTGGCTGGCCGGGGGCGCCAAGGCCGGTCACGCCGCCTGCCTGGACAAGCTCCGCCAACTGGCCGAAGCGGAGACTTCCTGATAGCGGGTCACGGCATGACCAAGCCCGCCGCATCGATCCCCCTCATTCGCCGCTTCTGGCGGGAGCATCTGTTCGCGCAGAAGAAGCGCCTGGCGCTGGCCGTGCTCTTCACGATCGGGCTGGCCGGCATCACCGCGCTCTATCCCATCATCATCCAGCAGAGCTTCGACAAGTTCGGCCGCGGCGATACCAGCGTGCTTTGGATGCTGCCGCCTCTCATCATCCTGGTCACCACGCTGCGCGGCGGCTTCATGTATCTCCAGCAGATCACCATGCAGGCGGCGGTGCTGCGCAGCATCGAGCATCTGCAGAACGGCCTCTTCACCGCACTCACCCGCGCCGATTACGCGACCGTG
>JAIYCD010000092.1 GCA_027488195.1 Acetobacteraceae bacterium
CCGCCCGGCCCACCAGGTTCTCGATGGGGATGAAGCCCACCGCACTCGGCACGCGGCTGTCGAGGCTGTTGTCGCGGTTGTCGCCCATCGCGAAGACATGACCGTCCGGCACGCGGAATTCTGGCGTGTTGTCGAGCGGCCCGTCATCCGATTGCTCGATGATGAGGTGCGAGCGGCCGCCGGGGAAGAATTCGCGATACTGCTGCACCGTCATGCGCGGGCCATCGCCCTCCGCCACGAAGGGGCCGAGCGATTCGCGGCGCAGCGGCTGCCCGTTCAGGTGAACGATGCCACGGCGCACCTGCACGATATCCCCGGGCAGGCCCATGATGCGCTTGATATAGTCCTGGCTCGTGTCGCGCGGCAGCTTGAACACCGCCACATCGCCCCGTTCGGGCGTCGAGCCCCAGATGCGGCCCGAGAAGAGGTTCGGGCTGAAGGGCATGGAATGCCGCGAATAGCCATAGGAATACTTCGAGACGAAGAGGTAGTCGCCCACCAGCAGCGTCGGGATCATCGAGCCCGAGGGGATGTTGAACGGCTCGAAGGCCACGGTGCGGATGCCGATGGCGATCAGCGCGGCATAGACGATCGTCTTGACGCTCTCGAGCAAGCCGCCGGTCTTCTTCTTCAACATCAAGGAGGAGCTTTTCGCCATGGAAAGGGGGGATCACCGGGGGGAATGCCTGGATTGAGCCCACAGGCTTGCGGGTGTCAAGGAAGGCCGGCACCGTCGCGCGCATGGAAACGCTGGGCCTCATCCTCGCGGGCGTCGCGGGCGGCCTCGCCAATGCGCTGGCCGGCGGCGGCAGCCTGCTGACCTTTCCGGCCCTGATGGCGGTGGGACTGCCGCCGCTGGTTGCCAATGCCACCAATGCCCTGGCCGTCTCGCCCGCCCATCCCATGGCGGCCTGGGCGCAGCGGTCGGAGCTGCCCCCCGCCGCGACGCTGCGTCCCCTGCTGCTCGCGGCCTTGCTGGGCGGCGCCCTGGGCGCCGGCCTCCTGCTCGCCACCCCCGCCCGGTTCTTCGAGGCGATGGTGCCGGCGCTGATCGGCCTCGCGACGCTGCTCTTCGCGGCGGGCGGGGCGATCCAGCGCGCACTGGGCGGCACGCCCGGCTGGCGGCCGCACCGCGCCATGGTCCTGCTGCTGCCCTGTGCTGCCTATGGCGGCTATTTCGGCGCGGGGCTCGGCATCATGCTCATGGCCATGCTCCGCCTCGCGGGGGAGGCCGATGCGCACCGGGCCAATGCGCTGAAGAATTTGCTGGCCAGCGCCGCCGTGCTGGCGGGCCTGGTCATCCTCACTGGCGCCGGGCTCATCGCCTGGGGGCCGATGCTGGCCGTGCTGGCGGGCTCGGTGCTGGGCGGCTGGGCGGGCGGGCGGCTGGCCGGGCGCATCCCGGCCGGGTGGCTGCGCGGCGGCATCATCACAGCCGGGACGGGGATGACCGGCTTCTACGCCTGGCGCCTATGGCTGTAGCGGCACCGCACTGATGATCACGATGGCGCTGGCATAGGGGTATTCATCCGTCATGGTGAGCGCGATCTCCGCCCGGTGGCCGGGCGGCGTCATGGCGCGCAACCGCTCGGCCGCGCCGCCGGTCAGCCGCAGCGTCGGCTGGCCGGAGGGCAGGTTCACCACGCCCAGATCCTGCATGAAGACGCCGGCTCGGAAGCCCGTGCCCAGCGCCTTGCTCGCCGCCTCCTTGGCGGCGAAGCGCTTGGCGTAGGTGCCGGCGCGGATGCGCTCGGTCCGCCGCTCGGCCTTGGCGCGCTCGATGGGCGTGAAGACCCGCTCGAGGAAGCGCTGGCCATGCCGCGCCATCACCGTCTCGATGCGCCGGATGTCGCAGACATCGTTCCCAATGCCGAGGATCATGCGGCCCCCATGAAGAATCTGCGCGCCCTCGGAGAATCCGGCCGCGCGATGCCCCGACCGCTGGCGCAACATGCCTGAGGGCCGCAAGCCAAGCGACCAAAGGGAGCGCCCGGAGCATGCGGGCGGCAAAAGACGGGCGTGCGACCAACGCGCGGGACAGCATGCATTATCCGCGCGCCCGATCCACCCGCACCACGCCCTCGCACGCCCGCAGCGTACCCATCACCTCGGCCAGGTGCCGCGTGTCGCGCACCTCCACATCCAGCGCCAGGTCGCACTCATCATCCTCGCGCCGGGACAGGCGCAGGTTGGTCAGCGTGCCCTTCTGCTTGCTGATGGCATTGGCCACGCCAGAGAGCAGCTGCGGCCCGTTCACCGCCGCCACCGAAAGCCGCACCACATGGGCGGCCGGCCCCAGCGCCTCCTGCTCCCAGTCCACATCGAGGAAGCGCTCCGGTGTGGCGGAAAAGTTCTCCAGCATGTGGCAATCCTGGGTGTGGATCGTCACCCCCTTGCCGGTGGTCACGATGCCGACGATCCGGTCCCCCGGGATCGGGTGGCAGCACTGGGCGAAATGCAGCTGCATCCCCGCCACCACACCGGTGATCGGCACGGCCGGCACCGCCGTCTGCTTCTGGCCGTTGCGCCCCAGCCGCCCGCGCGGCCCGACGAGCCCCGTGGACTCCATGCCGCGCGTCGGCGCCCGCAATTCGGGGAAGGCCGCATGCACCACGTCGCGGGCCGAAAGGCTGCCGGCGGCCACCGCGTGAAACATCTCCTCCACACCCGATTGCCGCAGCGCCTTCACCGCGGGCTCCAGCAACTTCTCCTGGAATTCCAGCCCATTCTGGCGGAAGGCCTTGACGATGGCGGTTCTGCCCTCGTCGCGCTGCTTCTGCTTTTCCTCGGCCTGGGCGAAGCGGCGGATGCGCGCCTGCGCCTTGCCCGACTTCACGAACTTCATCCAGGCCGGGTTGGGCTGCCCGCCCTTGGCCGTGATGATCTCGACCTGGTCGCCGTTCAAGAGCTTGTGATCGAGGCGCACGATGCGCCCATTCACCTTCGCCCCCACGCAGGCATCGCCCACCTGGCTGTGCACGTGATAGGCGAAATCCACCGGGGTCGCGCCCTGCGGCAGCTCGATCAGGTCGCCCTTGGGCGAGAAGCAGAAGACCAGCTCCCGATGGAGCTCGAGCTTCGTGCTCTCCATCGCATCCTGGACCTCGGGCTCAGTCTCCAGGATGTCGAGCAGCGCGCGGACCCAGGGGTAGCTCTTGGCCGCCGCCGCCTGGCCGCCCTGCTTGTAGACCCAATGCGCGGCAAGGCCGTATTCGGCGATGTGGTGCATCTCCCGCGTGCGAATCTGCACCTCGATCTTCGCCTCGTCCCGCCGCCCCGGCAGCAGCACGCCCGTGTGCAACGACTGGTAGCCGTTCGTCTTGGGCGTTGAGATGTAGTCCTTGAAGCGGCCGGCGATCACCTTGAAGGCGTCATGGATGGCGCCCAGCGCCATGTAGCATTGCGCCCGCTCGGGCACGATGATGCGGAAGGCCATCACGTCCGAGAGGCCCTCGAACGCCACATTCTTCGCCTGCATCTTGCGCCAGATGGAATAGGGCGATTTCTCCCGGCCCGAGACCTCCTCGACAGCCACGCCATTCATCTCCAGCGCCTCGCGCAACTCGGCCTCGATCTCCGGGATGATGTCGGCCGAGCGTCCGCGCAGATAGGTCAGCCGCTGCGCGATGGTGGCCCAGGCGTCAGGGTTCAGCTCACGGAAGCCCAGCGTCTCCAGCTCGGTCTTGA
>JAIYCD010000007.1 GCA_027488195.1 Acetobacteraceae bacterium
CCCGCCCCCGTGGCCCGGCCCGCCACCCCCGCGGCCGCCGCGCCGCCAGCGGTCGCACCGCCCGGCGCGGCCCGCCCGGGCGCCACGATGCTGGCCCCGGCCGATGGGGTGCGCTCAGGTGCGGCGGTGCCGAGCATGGTGGGTCAGTCCACCGGCGCCGCCAGGGGCACGCCCGCCTCGCGGTAGAAGCGCAAGGCGCCGGGGTGGAAGGGCAGCACCCGGTTGTGCACCGCATTGGCGGCCAGGCTCGTGGCCGCGACCGGGCCGATCTCCCGCGCCGGGTCGCCCACCGTCAGCACCGCCCGCGTGATGGCATAGGCGGTGGCGTCGCTCAGCGCGCGATTGGCCACGATGAAGTTCCACGCCGCGAAGCTCTCGATGAGCGCCGTCTGCCCCGGATAGGTCCCGGGCGGCAGTGTCGTCGGCGCCAGCATCGGCAGGCGCTGCGTGACGCGCGCCACCACCTCGGCGCCTGGGCCGAAGACCACGCCAGGCGCCCGCGCCAGGGCGGCGAGGATGGAGGGGATGGGCACGATGGCGCCCTGCCAAAGCGCATCCATCCGCCCGGCCAGCAGCCCGTCCGTCATTTCGGCCGGGCTGCCGCTGACGATCTGGATCCGGATGCCGGCCGCTTCGGCCGCCGCCTGCAGGAAGGTCTCCGCCGGGCCGCGTGCCGGGCCCGCCCCCACCCGCTTGCCGTCGAGCTGCGCGAAGCGGGTCAGGCCGCTTGAGGTCAGCGCCGCCACCTGGAAGCTCGTTTCATACATGGGCCAGAGCGCGCGAACCCGCGTGTGCCGCCGCCCGCCGGCGGCCGGCGTGCCCTGCACCGCATCCCAGGCCGAGCCCAGGAAGGCGGTGCCCAGCGCGTTGGGATTGTCCTCGACGGCCGTGAGGTTCTGCAGCGAGCCGGTGCTGGCCGCCACCGTCGCCGTCACGCCGTGGCGAGCGAGCAGCGCCGCGATGGCTTCGCCATAGGTGACGAAGGGGCTGCCCTGGCCGGCCGTATGGATCACCAGGGCAGGGGCTGCGCCTTGGGCGGCGGCGCCCCCCGCCATGGCGAAGGCGGCGGGGGAAGCCAGCAGGGAGCGGCGCATCATCCAGGTTGATCCTTGGTCGGTTCGGCGCGATTAGATGGCACATCACGCCCGTCGCCAAGGACCGCATGCCCCAGATCGCCGCCGCCCGCCTCTGGTTCGAGGGCAACAGTTTCGCACCCGACCCCACGCCGCTCTCGGCCTTCCAGGGCCGCGAATGGCTCGTGGGGCCCGAGGCGCTCTCGCGCTATGCCGGGACCGCCACGGAGCTTGGCGCGCTCGCCGGTTTCGTGGCCGAACGGCCGGATTGGCAGCTCGCCATGCTGCGCTGCGCTGCCGCCCAGCCCGGGGGGCCGATGAGCGACCTCGCTTTCGAGGCCTGGATGAGCGAGGTGGAGGAAGGCCTCGGGCGCGGCCAATGGGATGGCGTCTATCTCTCGCTCCATGGCGCCTGCGTGACGGAGAGCGACCCGGAGGCGGACCTCACCATCCTCCGCCGCGTGCGCGCGCTGATCGGCCCGCGGGTGAAGCTGGTGGCGAGCTTCGACTTCCACGGCAATGTCTCGCCCCAGATGATCGGGCTGCTGGATGGTGCCTCGGTCTATCGGACCTATCCGCATGTGGACATGGCTCAGACGGCGCTGCGCGCGCTGCGCCTGCTGGAACGCGCGCTCGCGGGCCAGCGCAACCACGGCTCGCTGATGAAGCTGCCCGCCGTGCTGCACAGCTTCCACATGCGCGATGCCGAGGGCCCGATGGCGGAAGTCTGGGCGGAAGCCCTGGCCGCCGAGCACGCGCCCATCCTCGATGCGTCGCTCTTCGGCGGCTTCGCCTGGGGGGACAGCCCGCATGCCGGTCCCTCCGCCATGGTGTGGGCCGAGGAGCTGGGCGCTGCGCGGGCGCTGGCGCGGCGTTTGGTCGGTGAAATCCAGGCCCGGCGCGCGCGCTTCGCCGTCACCTTGCCCACCCCCGAGGCCGCGCTGGCCACGGCGCTCGCCGGCCCGCCGGGCCTCGTTGCGCTGCTCGACCCCGCGGACAACCCGCTCTCGGGCGGCGTCGCCGATACGCCGGGGCTGCTGCGCGTGCTGATGGCGGCGCGGCCTGAGGTGGAGACGCTCTTCTGCTTCCTGCATGACCCGGAGGCTGTGGCCGCCGCGCGCGCCGCGGGGGTGGGCGGCGCCTTCGCGCGTGATCTCGGCGGGCGCACCACCGCGCAATTCGGCCCGCCGGTGCCATTCTCAGGCGTGGTGGAGGCGCTGACGCATGGCCGCTTCCTCAACACCGGGCCGATGGAGCATGGCGCACCGGTGGATCTCGGTCCCACGGCGATGGTCCGTGCGGGCCGGTTGCGGATCATCCTGACGAGCAGGAAGGAGGCGGCGGTGGACCCCGCCTTCTTCGCGCTGCACGGCATCGATCTCGGCGCCACGCGGCTCCTGGTGAACAAGGCGAAGAATCACTTCCGCGCCGCCTTCGCCGCGCGGTGCAGCGCCATCGTGGAATGCGACGTGCCGGGGCCGGCGGCGCTGGACCTCGCCGCACTGCCCTTCCGGCATGTGCCGCGCGCCTGGCGCGATTGAGGCCCCTCAGGCCACGAGTTCATCCGTGAAGACCTGGAAGCCGGCGAGCGTGCAGGCGCCGAAGGTGGTGGCGATGGCCACATCCGTCGCGTCGCGCCCGCGTGCCATCAGGATGCGGCCGATGCGGGGCGTGTTGTTGCGCGGGTCGAAGGCGTGCCAGCGGTCATCGAGGAAGACCTCGAACCAGGCGGCGAAATCCATCGGGTCCGGATTATGCGCCACCCCGATGTCGCCGAGGTAGCCGGTGCAGTAGCGCGCCGGCAGGTTCACGCAGCGGCAGAGAGCGACGGCCAGATGCGCATAGTCCCGGCAGACGCCGCGCTGCTCATGGAACGCCTCGGAGGCGGAGCGCGTGGCACTCGCATGGTGGTAGCCGAAGGTGATGCGCTCATGCACCCAGTCGCAGATGGCCTGCACGCGGTTCCAGCCCGAGAGGTGGCCGAACATCGACCAGGCGAAGTTGGTGAGCTTGTCCGTGTCGCAATAGCGGCTGCCCAGCAGGTAGATCAGCTTGTCGTCGGGCAATTCCTCGATCGGGCGCTGCCAGGCGGCGGGCACCACCGCATCGGGCTGGCCGGGATCGCGGATCGTGAAGCGGGTGCTGATGCTGATCCGGCCCGCGGGTGCCGTGATGCGCGTGCAGGTGTTGCCGAAGCTGTCCTGGTAGTCGCGATGCGGGATGGGCGGGTCGAAGCGCATCTCGTGCGGGCCCACGAGGTGGGGCAGGCGCGAGGGATGCGGGCTGATCATCAGCAGCATGGGCGTGGGCTGGGGGCAGTCATAGATGATCTGGCAACCGGCAGTGATCTGCATGGAAACTCCGTCCGAGATGCGGGTTTCCCCGGCTTGCGCCCTTGAACGCCGCGTCGCGCCCGGGTTGCATCGGCGCGGCGGGAAAGGCTTGGACGGCGGGCGCCCCTCAGGCGCCGCTTTCCAGCCGGCGTTTCCTGAGGTTGAGCCAGACGAGTGCCGCCACCAGCGGCACCAGGACAGCGATGACGGTCTCGGCCTTGGTGCCATAGAGCTCCCAGGGGAGGGGCTTCAGCAGGTAGCCCACCACGGTCAGCAGGTAATACGTGATGCCCGCGACCGAGAGCCCCTCCACCGTCTGTTGCAGGCGAAGCTGGGCGCGGCCGGTGCCGGCGAGTGTCGCGAGCTGCGCCTCGGCCTGCGCCTCCTGCGTCACGGCGACCCGGGCGCGCAGCAGGTCCACCAGGCGCGCGGTGCGGACGGAGAGGGCTGAGATCCGCGCGCCGGTTGCCGTCACGGTCGCCATGGCGGGCTCCATCCGGCGATCGAGGAAGCGGGTCAGCGTCGGCAGGCCGACCAGCGGCGTTTCGCCCAGTTCGGAGAGGCGGCGCAGCACCAGGCGGTGATAGGCGGCGCTGGCGGAAAACCGCTCGGCCGTTGCGGCATTGGCGCGCTCGATCTCGCCGCCGATCTGGGTGAGCTCCTCCAGCGCCTCGCGCTCCGATTCCAGCGTCTCCAGCGAGGCGAGGCGCTCGGAAAGGCGGGTCAGCTGCTCGGAGGCCGAGGCAAGGCCCGCGCCCACCGCGCGGGCGGCGGGCAGCGCCAGCAAGGCCAGCGCCCGATAGGTCTCGATCTCCCACAGCGTCTGGGCGAGGCGGCCGGCGACGAGGGGAGAAGGGTGCTCGGCCACCAGGATATGGGTGGTGCCGTCCGCGTGCAGGCGGAAATCGGTGAAGACCGTGGCCTCGCCACCGGCGACAGCGGCACCCGAGAGGCTGTCCCCCGCGAAGCCGCAACCTTCGGGGGCGGTGTCCACGAGGGTGATGTGCATGGCGGCGATGGCCTGGCCCGGCAGGCTCGCCAGCCATTCGGGCGGCAGGGCGGCCAGGGCCGGATTCTCGAAGGGGCGGGCGGGATCTGCGCCATCGGCCACGAAGTTCCAGCCGGTGAATTCCGTGTGGCGCTCGAAGCGCAGGCGGAAGGCGCCGAAATCCGCCAGGAACCAGGAGGCGCCAGGCGCGGGCGGCTGCACGCCGTGGCGCGCGCAGAGCGACGCGAGATGCGCATCCTCCGCCGCCCGGTCAGGTGACAGCATGGCGAGGCGCGAAAGCCGCGCCGGGCCATGGATCGGGATGGCCGGCCGGGCGTGCAATTCGCCGACCAGGGATTCGCGGGCGGGGTGGGTGGGAAAATTCATGCCGGCTGTAACTAGGGTGTGAGGGGGCCGGGTGAAACCCTCGTCAGGCCCGGAAACTCGTGCCAATCATGCGAGCATGGAAATTCGGAACATCACGGCCGCCGATGTGCCGCCCCTGCTCGCCCTCAACAATGCCGAGGCGGAACGGGTGAACGCCCTGACCGAGGGGGCGCTGAAGTCCCTGCTGGCGAGCGCCTTCGCCGCGCGGATGACGGCGGATGGCCAGGCCTTCCTCATCGCCTTCGACCACGCGACGCCGCCGCAGGGGCCGAACCACGCTTGGTTTACCGCCCGCGAGAGCTACTTCGCCTATATCGACCGGATCGTCGTGGCGCCCGCCGCGCGCGGGAAGGGCGTGGCGCGCGCGCTCTATGACGACGTGGCCGCCATCGCGAAGGCCGAGTTGACGAACCTCCTGGTCTGCGAGGTGAATCTCGATCCGCCCAATCCGGAGAGCATGGAATTCCACCTGAAGCTCGGCTTCACCCCCTGCGGCGAGGCGGTGGACCGGCGCAACGGCAAGCGGGTGCAATACCTCCGCAAGCCGATCTGACCCTCAGCAGATCAGGCGGTTGATCAGCGCCTCGGGCTCCCCCGCATCGGGGATGGCGCGGTCGAGCATGAGGTGTGCGAGGCCGTGGACCATGCCCCAGCTCCGCAGGGCCGCATCGGCATCGCCGGTATTGGCCCTGAGCGCATCGAAGGCGGCCTTGGAGGCGGCGAGCAGCCCCGGATGCACCCTGGCGCGCGCCAGAAGCGGGCCGAACATCAGCCGAAACCGGCCGGGACGGGCCAGCGCGAAGCGCAGATAGGCGCGCCCCCGCGCCACATGCGGGGCCACGTCACCCGCCGCGACCGCGGCCGCCATGGCCGCGCCAAAAGCCTCGAAGCCGCGCAGCGCCAGCGCGGCCAGCAGCGCCTCCTTATCGGCGAAGTGGCGATAGGCGGCAGTGGGCGAGACGCCGGCCATCCGTGCCGCCTCGCGCAGGCTCACGGCACCGTCGCCGCCCTGGTCCAGCAGCACATCGGCCGCATCCAGCAGGGCCACGCGCAGGCCACCGTGGTGATAGGGCTTCTCTGATGTTGACATCGTTCACATTCGCCTTATGTTTACGACGATAACATATGAGGGGCGATCCCGCCATGCTGACCCTCCATCTCGGTTTCTCGCTGCTCGCGCTGGCCGCGATCCTCGTCATCCTGCTTCTGCCCAAGGGGCGGGCGGCGCATCGCTGGCTCGGCCGCCTCGCGGCCGGCGCCCTGGTGCTGAGCGCGCTCTCCTCCTTCGGCATCCAGGCGC
Source organism: Acetobacteraceae bacterium (assembly GCA_027488195.1). Lineage (GTDB taxonomy): Bacteria > Pseudomonadota > Alphaproteobacteria > Acetobacterales > Acetobacteraceae > Roseococcus. The sequence goes on from JAIYCD010000007.1 coordinate 6,082, forward strand.
GCGGGGCTCTCTCCTGGCTGCATGTCCTCTCGGTGGTGACGCTGGTGAATGTGGCCTGGGCCGTCTGGGCCATCCGCCACGGGCGGGTCGCAGCCCACAAGCGGGCGATGATGGCCGGCGCGGGCGGGCTCTTCATCGCCGGGCTCTTCGCCACCTTCGCGCCGGGCCGATACCTCTACGGCGTGTTCTTCGGCTGAGCGCGCAGTTCCGCCACCTCGGCGCGCAGTGCGCGGACCTCCTGCACCAGGGCGCGCAGGTCCATCCGGTCGGCGCTCTTTGCCGCCGCCTCGGCCGCCGCCTCGTCGGCGCCCCGGTCGTCACGCAGGGTCTGGATGCTTTCGACGATGACGCCGATGAAGAGGTTCAGCACGACGAAGGTCGAGATCACGATGAAGGGCATGAAGAAGACCAGCGCCCAGGGCTTCAGCTCCATCGCCGGCTTCACGATATTGGCCCAGTCATCCAGCGTCATCAGCTGGAACAGGGTGAAGAGGCTGGCGCCCAGCGTACCGAACTGCTCCTCCATCCCCTCGCCGAACAGCTTGGTCGCCATCACCGCGAACACGTAGAAGAGCAGCGCCATCAGAAGCACGATGCTGCCCATGCCGGGCAGGGCGCCCAGCATCGCCTCCACCACATTGCGCAGGCTTGGCACCACCGAGATCAGGCGCAGCACGCGCAGCACGCGCAGCGCGCGCAGCACGGAAAGCGGCCCGCTCGCCGGCATCCAGGCGATGGCGACCACGATGAAGTCGAACAGGCCCCAGGGGTCACGGAAGAAGCGGCCGCGAAAGGCGTAGATGCGCAGCGCCAGCTCGGCCGTGAAGAGGTAGAGCAGGATCGCGTCGAGGGCGTAGAGCGCGGGGCCGTAGGCCTCCACCACGCTGTCGCTCGTCTCGAGGCCGAGGGTGACGGCGTTCAGCAGGATGAGGCCGATCACCACCCGCTGGAAGAGCGGCGCCAGCACCAGCCGCGCCACGCGGGCGCGCAGGTCATCACCGGCATCAAGGGTGGTCAGGGCTTCCTGCATGTCCGAATCTCCATGTTGCGACCATGCAATGGCCGCGCCTGGGTTCAGGATCAAGCCCCGCTCTGGAGGCTCAGAAAGGCAGCGCCGGATAGCCGAAGAGCCAGGGATGTCCGACCAGCAGCCCGATCCAGGCGATTCCGGCGATGATCCAGACCAGGCGCGGGATCTCCTCCAGCGCCAGGCGGTTTCGCCCGCCCAGGATGGCGCCGAAGGGCAGGATGGAGGTGGCGGGCGCAAGCCGTGCCCAGAGCGCCGGCTGCAATACCGCCAGCTTCCGGTCGATCGAGGGCATGCCGACCAGCGAGGTCACCAGGAAGGCGCCGAAGAAGAGGACCCCCGAGAGATTCCCCTTGGCGATGAGGTGCAGCCCCGCCCAGAGGGCAAAGGACCACAGCATGGGGTGGCGCGTGATGCGCTGGATGCCCCGCGGCCCGGCCTCGTCCAGCTTGCCGGCGACGGCCGTCGGATTGGGCGTCGCGACCGAGGCGACGAAGAGCAGCATCACCGGCAGCATCAGCAGCGCCATCAGCCACCGATACCAGTCGGGCGCGCTCCAAAGTGGCACGTAGGGCGCCGCCTGCCAGGCCATGACGAGCAACGTGATGCTCATCACCGAAACAAGCGAATAGCCGATGCGGAACCCTGCCTCGCCAAGGCGTTCCACGAGCCGCGCACGCACCGCCGTCCCGGCGATTCCGACATGCACGCCCACCCAGAGGATGGCGGCGGCGAGGAGGAGAAGCATCATGCGGCCCAGCATAGCCGCGCCGGCGCGGCGACCGCCATGGCGAAAGCCTTCAGCAGCGGAATTGCGCCCCAGGCCTGGCAAGCGAAGCCCCAGGCAGGGCGCGCCGCCACGCCGCACCCATCCAGATGCCTTGCCCTTTTCTGGCTTGGGGTCACCTGAAGGGCACCGACGGAAATTTCCACCGCGCGACGAACCGAGGCGGGCAGGAATATTGCGGTCGCCCTGGGGGATATCCCCCGACCAAGGACCACCAGCCGATGACCGAATTGCGCCGCGGGGCCCACATGGCCGCCGTCACCCCTCCCTTTACCCGTTCGGTTCCCAGGCTGCGGCCGGTGGTGCTTCAGGGCGTCACGGCCCTGATCCTTGGGGCTGGGCTGACGGTGTGCGCCGTGGCCTGGTCGCAAGCGGCATTGGGTTTCCTTGGCCTGTTGACGGTGCTGGGAAGCTTCGCCTGGATCAGCCTTGGTGTGGTGCGGCATTACGCCGCTCGCCTGCGTCGCCCATGAAAAAGGCGCCGGGGGTTGCCCCCCGGCGCCGGTCATCCCGCGAGGGACGCAAGCCTACTTCTTGTAGTCCGCGGCGTTGGCCGAGCCATCCGCGTTCTCGGAGAAGATGTCCCGCTTGTAGGTCTCGGGCACCATGAAGATGCCGATGACCACGGTCGCGAGCGCGATGATGATCGGGTACCAGAGGCCGGCATAGACGTCGCCGGTCTGGGCGATGATGGCAAACGCCGTCGCCGGCATCAGGCCACCGAACCAGCCATTGCCGATGTGGTAGGGCAAGGACATGGAGGTGTAGCGGATGCGCGTGGGAAACAGTTCCACCAG
>JAIYCD010000198.1 GCA_027488195.1 Acetobacteraceae bacterium
ATCGGTTTCTCGCCAAGGGCATCACCTGGAACCAGGGCCGCGTCTTCTTCCAGTCGCGCGAGGCTTATAGCTTCAACCTGCTGCCGGAGGATGGCCACGAATTCCCGGCCTTCGTGAACCTGCAGCAGTATTACGCCGAGCAATGGCTGGTGGAGGCCTGCGACGCGACGGGCCTGGTGGAACTGCGCTGGAAATCGCGCGTCACGGGCGTGGAGAACCACGCGGACGGAGCGCGCCTCACCATCGAGACGCCGGAGGGCCATTACACGCTCCATGCCGACTGGCTGCTCGCCGCCGATGGCGCGCGCAGCTTCATCCGCGAGACGCTGGGCCTCGCCTTCTCCGGCCAGGTCTTCCGCGACCGCTTCCTCATCGCCGATGTGTTGATGACCGCCCCCTTCCCGACCGAGCGCTGGTTCTGGTTCGACCCGCCCTTCCATCCCGGCCAGTCGGTGCTGCTGCACAAGCAGCCCGACGATGTCTGGCGCATCGACTTCCAGCTCGGCTGGGATGCCGATCCGGAGCGCGAGAAGGACCCCGAGCGCGTCCGCCAGCGCGTGAAGGACATGCTGGGGCCGGACGTGCCCTTCGACCTCGAATGGGTCAGCGTCTACACCTTCCGCTGCCGCCGGATGGAGCGCTTCCGCCATGGCCGGACCTTCTTCCTGGGCGACGCCGCCCACCAGGTGAGCCCCTTCGGCGCGCGTGGCGGCAATGGCGGCGTGCAGGATGCCGACAACCTCTGCTGGAAGCTCGCCGCCGTGCTGAAGGGCGAGGCGGAGGAGGCGCTGCTGGACAGCTACGACGCCGAGCGCATCCCGGCGGCCGATGAGAACATCCTGAACTCGACGCGCAGCACGGATTTCATCACGCCCAAGAACGACGCGGCCCGCGCCTTCCGCGACGCGGTGCTGGAGCTGGCCGAGGATTGGGCGCTGGCGCGGCCGCTGGTGAATTCGGGCCGCCTCTCGCGCCCCTCGACGCTTTGGAACAGCCCGCTGAACGGCCCGGACGAAGCGCCGGGCCTGGCACCTCCCGGCACGCCCGCGCCCGATGCGCCCGTGCTGCGCGGCGATGCGCGGGATTGGCTGCTGCGCCATATCGGCGCCGATGGCGGCTTCACGCTGCTGGCGCGCGAAGTGACGCCCGTGCCCATGCCCGGTATCACCACGCTGGTGCTGACCGACACGCCACGCGCCGGCACGCTGCTGGATCATTCGGGCCTGGCCGCCGCGCGCTATGGCCTCAGCCCCGGCGAATGCGTGCTGCTGCGGCCCGACCAGCATGTCGCCGCGCGATTCACCACGGCCGCACCCGAGCCGATCCTCGCCGCCCGCGACAAGGCCCTGGGACGATGACGCAACTCCGCACCGCACCGCGCCTCAGCGATCCGGACGAGTTCTACGCCGCGCTGATGGAGGCGCATCGCACGCTGGATGATGCGGCATCGCGCAAGCTGAATGCGAAACTCATCCTGCTGCTGGCGAATCACATCGGCGACATGACCGTGCTGCGCCAGGCGCTGGAGATTGCCCAAGGCGGCAAGCCGGAGGAATAATGCGGCCATGAGCAGCACCCCGACCGAGACCATCGCCCTTTGGCAGGATGAGTTCACCGCCATCCGCCGCGACATCCACGCGCATCCCGAGCTGGGGCTGGAGGAGCATCGCACCGCCGATCTCGTCGCCGCCAAGCTCACCGAGATGGGGATTGAGGTGCATCGTGGCGTGGGCGTCACCGGCGTGGTCGGCGTCATCCGCAACGGCAACGGCCAGGGCAGGATCGGCCTGCGTGCCGACATGGACGCGCTGGCGATGAACGAGGCCAACGGCTTCGCCCATGCCAGCACCATCCCCGGCAAGATGCATGCCTGCGGGCATGACGGGCACACCACCATGCTGCTCGCCGCCGCCAAGTATCTGCAAACGACCAAGCGCTTCGACGGCACCGTCCACCTGATCTTCCAGCCGGGCGAGGAGGGTGCCGGCGGCGCGCTCGCCATGCTGGAGGATGGGCTGTTCGAGCGCTTCCCCTGCGACGCCGTCTTCGGCCTGCACAACCGCCCTGGCATGCCCGTGGGCAGCTACGGCCTCCGCCCCGGCCCGATGATGGCGGGCGTCGCCTTCTATGACATCCACGTCACCGGCAAGGGCGGCCATGGCGCGCGGCCGGAGACGACGCATGACCCCGTCGTGATGGGGGCCGCCATCGTCCAGGCGCTGCAATCCGTCGTGGCCCGCAACGTGCCGGCGGCCGAGCGCGCGGTTCTCAGCATCACCCGCTTCGATGCCGGCAACGCCTATAACGTCATCCCGAACGAGGTGCGTCTCGGCGGGACGGTGCGCGCCTTCAGCAACGAGATCATGAAACTGGTCGAGGACCGGATGCGCGCCATCAGCGAGGGCGTGGCCGCCGGCCTCGGCGGTGCGGCCGTGCTGGATTTCCGCGTGATCACCACGCCGCTTGTGAATGACGCGATGGAAGCCGTGGCGCTGGGCGATGCCGCCGCCGCGCTGGTGGGCGAAAGCCAGGTGAAGCGCGAATTCCCCGCCGTCATGGGCGGCGAGGATTTCGCCTACATGCTGGAGAAATGCCCCGGCGCCTACATCGTCACCGGCAATGGCGACAGCGCCGAGGTGCACAATCCGCGCTTCGACTTCAACGACGCCGCCATCCCGCATGGCGCGGGCGTGCTGGCGGCCGTCGTCGAGGCCAAGCTGAAGCGGGTCGAATAGACCCGGTTCAGCTCTTCACGAGGTCCTTCACTTCCTCCAGCGCCTCGGCGAAGCGGCGGTTCAGCACGCTGACGGCCTCGCCATTGGACTTCTGGATGAGCTCGGCGATCTCCTGCATGTTCGCCACGGCGCGCTCATAGGCGGTGCGCATCAGCTCGGCCTGCTGCGCCGCCTTGGCGTTGGGCGAGGTTTCCGTGACGCTGAGGCTCTGCATGGCCTGCGTCATCTCGCTCATCACCTGCTGGATGATTTCCATATTGCGGCGGCCGACGGCCTGCGCGCCTTCCATGGCGAGCTTGTTGGCAGTCGTCAGCGCCTCGAGGTTGCGCTTCTGCGCATCGGCGAAGGCCTGGAAGTCCGGCAGGCCCGGCATCTTCATCGAGGTGAAGGCGCGCATCATTTCTTCAGGGTTGAAATTATTGGCCATGGCGTGAATCTCCGCGTGCCGCCGCGCGACAGACCCCAGCGATCCATCGTCCCGGCCGACACCACCCCTTTGGTCCTAGACGGCCGGGGGTGACGCGGTCAAATGACTTCGTCGGCCGATTCGGCGGGGGGCGCCTCGGCTTCCGGCTCAGGCTCCGCCTCGGGCGGGGCCATGCGGAACCAGCGGGCCACGCGGTCCGCCTGGTCCAGCGCGCGGTCCAGCGCCGCCATGGTGGCCGAGAGGTCCTCGCTCTCATCCTTTTCCCAGGCGCGCAGCGCGGCCAGCCAGACACCGACCAGCCCCTGCACGCGCAGCAGCCCGCCCGGCCCCGCCGCGTCCAGCCCCGCGGCCTCCAGCATCCAGGCCATGGAGCCCGCATTGCGCGGCGCGAACCACAGCGCCAGCAGCGGCGCCCGCGGCAGGTCCCGCAACAGCCGGACCACGCCCGCGCGGTCGGGCTGGAGGGCATCGAGACGGCGCATCAGCACATCGAACAGGCGGTCCCGCGCGGTGCTGCCGAGATCCTCGACGGTGCCGTCCAGCACGGCAGCGTCCACCGCGCGCTGATGGGCGGCCAGGATGTGCAGCGGACTCGCGAAATGGCGGCGCAGTTCGGCCAGCGGCAGGCCGGCCTCGGCCGCGACGGCGCGCAGCGTCAGCCCATGCCAGCCGCTGCCGGCCAGGACGCGCCAGAAGGCGCTGAGGATCGCTTGGTCAGGTGCGGGAGTGCTCATCCACGCAAGATTGGTCCGCGGGCGCCCGCGCGCAAGCCGGGACTTCAGTCCGGCGTGATGTTCCCGGCCGCGATCACGGCGCGCCAGCGTTCCAGCTCGGCCGTCACCAGCGCGGTATAGCCGGCCGGGCCTTCCGCGCCCGGCCGCACGCCGATGGCCGCGAAGCGCTCCACCACCGCCGGGTCGGCCAGCGCATGCGCGATCTCGGCATCCCAGCGGGCGATGATCTCGGGCGGCAGGCCGGCGGCGGCCGAGAAGCCGAACCAGTTGCTCGCCACCACCTGGGGGAAGCCCTGCTCGGCGAAGGTCGGCACCTCGGCGAGCGAGGCGGGGCGCGTGGCCTCGCTCGTGGCCAGCGCGCGCAAGCGCCCGCCGCGCAGATGCGGCAGCGCGATGGGCAGGCTCTCCATGATGGCGGGGATCTGGCCGCTGATCGTATCCGTCAGCGCGGGGGCCGAGCCGCGATAGGGCACATGCGTCAGCTCCACCCCGGCCGCGCGGGCCAGCACCTGGCCGATCAGGTGGTTCAGCGTGCCATTGCCGCCCGAGCCGTAGGAGACCGGGCGCTGCCGCGCCACCGCCAGGAATTCGGCCAGGTTGCGCGCGGGGACATCAAGGTTCACCGCCAGCACCGAGGGGAAGGTGCCGATCAGCCGGACATGCGTGAAATCCCGCAGCGCGTCATAGGGCGGGTTGCGATACAGCACCGGCCCGATGCCGTGCGAGGCGGCGGAGGAGATCATCACCAGGAAACGATCGCCCGGCGCCTTGGCCAGGATGTCGGCCCCCAGCGCGCCGCCCGCTCCGGGCCGGTTCTCGACCACCACCGGCTGGCCGAGGCGGGCGCTCACCACGGGGGCGAGGATGCGCGAGAGCGTGTCGGCGGCCCCACCCGGCGGGAAGTTCACGATCCAGCGGATCGGGCGGTCGGGCCATGGGGCCTGCGCCAGCGCGGGTGTGGCAAGCGCACCAGCGCCCAGAAGCGCGGCACGGCGGGAGAGAGCGGGCATGGTGGCCTCCTGTCGCGCGAGCCTCCCCGGGATCACCAGGACTGGCAAGCGCGCGGGCTCATCCCCGCGCGACGAAGCGCTCCAGCCAATGGATCGTATAGTCGCCCGACTGGAACTCGGCATCGGCCATGATGCGGCGGTGCAGCGGCAGCGTCGTCTTGATGCCGTCCACCACCATCTCGTCCAGCGCGCGCTGCATCCGCGCGATGGCCTGCGGGCGCGTGGGCGCGTGCACGATCAGCTTCGCCACCAGGCTGTCGTAATGCGGCGGCACCGCGTAGCCGGAGTAGAGCGCGCTATCCACGCGCACCCCCAGGCCGCCCGGCGCGTGATAGGTGTTCACCTTGCCGGGCGAGGGTGCGAACGTCTCCGGATCCTCGGCGGTCACGCGGCATTCGATGGCGTGGCCGTTGAACTGCACATCCTCCTGCCCGTAGCCGAGCTTCTCGCCGGCCGCGATGCGGATCTGCTCGCGCACCAGGTCCACGCCGCAGACCATCTCCGTCACCGGATGCTCCACCTGCAGGCGGGTGTTCATCTCGATGAAGGCGAACTGCCCGTCCTGATACAGGAACTCCAGCGTGCCGGCGTTGCGGTAGCCGATCTGCCGCAGGCCCGCCGTGACCTGCGCGCCAAGCGCATCGCGCTCCGCCCCGGTCAGCGCGGGGGAGCCAGCCTCCTCCACCAGCTTCTGGTGGCGGCGCTGGAGCGAACAGTCGCGCTCGCCGAAATGCACGACATTGCCATGCGTGTCGGCCAGGACCTGCAACTCGATGTGACGCGGCCGGTCGAGGTATTTCTCCATATAGACCGCGTCATTGCCGAAGGCGGCCTTGGCCTCGGTGCGGGCCACCTGCCAGGCTTCCTCCAGCTCTTCGGCCGAGTGCGCCACCTTCATGCCGCGCCCGCCACCGCCCGCGGCCGCCTTGATCAGCACCGGATACTTGATGGTCTCGGCGATGGCGCGCGCTTCCTCGAAGCTCTCGAGCGCGCCGGGCGAGCCGGGGACGAGCGGGACGTTCAGCTTCCGCATCGCGTCCTTGGCCGCGATCTTGTCGCCCATCATGTGGATATGGTCGGCCGTGGGGCCGATGAAGGTAAGGCCATGCGCCTCCACCATCTCGGCGAAGCGGGCATTCTCGGAGAGGAAGCCGTAGCCGGGATGGATCGCATCCGCGCCGGTGATGGCGGCCGCCGAGAGGATGGCCGCCACGTTCAGGTAGCTGTCGCGCGCCGAGGGCGGGCCGATGCAGACGCTCTCATCGGCGAGGCGCACATGCATGGCGGAGGCATCGGCGGTGCTGTGCACGGCGACGGTGCGGATGCCCATCTCCTGGCAGGCGCGGTGGACCCGCAGCGCGATCTCGCCACGATTGGCGATGAGAATTTTCTTGAGCATTTTTTAAGCCCTCAAACGGCGGGCGCGCGCTCCGCGCGCTTGCCTTCGCCGCGCCATGGTCGTGCCAGGCCGGGAATTCGGTTGGGCGGCGCCGGCCGCGTTGCGGCCGGGTGATTCTGGGAGCGTGTTCTGGTCAGGCGCGCACATGCGCGGGGGCACGGGCACTATTCCACCAGCACCAGCGGCTCGCCATATTCCACGGGCGTGCCGGCTTCGACCAGGATGCGCGTGACCGTGCCCGCGCGGCTGGTCTTGATCTGGTTGAAGGTCTTCATCGCCTCGATCAGCAGCACCGTCTGCCCCGCGGCCACCTTGGCGCCGACCGTGATGAAGGGCGCCGCCCCCGGCTCCGGCGAGAGATAGGCGACACCCACCATGGGCGAGGTCACCAGGCCCGGATGCTTCGGGTCGATCGCCTCGGGATCGGCCGCGACCGGGGCCAGGGCCGGCTGGGCGGGGCTGGCCACCGGCATCTGCATGGGCATCGAGGGTGCCGCGTAATACTGCGGGGGCGCCGCAGGTGCCGCCGGGATGATCCGCGCCACGCGGATGCGCGATTCCTTCTCCGAGAGCTCGATCTCGGTCAGGTCCGTCTCGCGCAGGATTTCGGCGAGCTTGCGGATCGCCTCCGCGTCGAACTGAATGCCGCTGGTCATGCGTCGTCTTCCTCGTTTCCGCCGACGAGATTCGCCATGGCCTGCAACGCCAGGGCATAGTCCGCGACGCCCAGGCCGGCGATCACGCCGGTGGCGGCCTTGGAGACCAGGCTGTGCTGCCGGAACTCCTCGCGCCGATGAATATTGGTGATATGGACCTCGATCACCGGCAGCCCGGCGGCCAAGAGCGCGTCCAGGATGGCGACCGAGGTGGTGGTGTAGCCGGCCGGATTGATCACGATGCCGGCGGCGCGGCCGCGGCATTCCTGGATCCAGGAGACCAGCTCCCCTTCCGTGTTGGACTGCCGGAAATCGATCGCGAGGCCCAGCTCCTCCGCCGCCTCGGCGCAGAGATTCTCCACATCGTCGAGCGTCGCGGTGCCGTATTTCTCCGGCTCGCGCGTGCCCAGCATGTTGAGGTTCGGGCCGTTGAAGACGGCGATGAGGTTCATGGCGTTTCGGTCAAACAGGGATTGGATTGGCGGGGCTAGCATGGGGGGCGAGGCAGCGGCAAGCGCTGGCCGGTCATTGACCGGGGGGCCCGGCGGAACCAGATTGCCTGAAACCAAGGGGAGCCCCCGCCCAGGATCTGAGAGGCGGGGGCTGAGAGTCCGCGACGGCGCGGTGACACTTCGAACCTGATCCGGGTCATGCCGGCGAAGGGATGGGAACACCTGACCCCTCCCGACCCGGCACGGCCCTTCTGACGGCCCTTTTTGACAGAAGGATGCCTGCGATGTCCGAGCTGGCGGAACGCCTGAAGCTCACCGTGAACGGCGAAGCTCGCCAGATGGCGGCCGGCCTGAGCGTGGCCGATCTGCTGGCGGAAATCGGCCTGGCCGCGCGCAAGGTCGCCGTCGAACGCAACCTCGAGATCGTGCCGCGTTCCCAATACGCGACGACGCAACTCGCCGATGGCGATGCCATCGAGATCGTGCATTTCATCGGGGGTGGCTGAGCATTGACCGAAGATAGCTGGGAAGTCGCCGGGCGCCGCTTCACCTCGCGCCTCATCGTTGGCACGGGGCGCTACAAGTCGCTGGAGGAAACGCGGGACAGCATCGCGGCCAGCGGCGCCGAGATCGTCACCGTGGCCGTCCGCCGCGTGAACCTCAGCGACCCGAGCGCGCCGATGCTGCAGGATTTCGTGCCGCCGGACCGTTACACTTACTTACCCAACACCGCCGGCTGCTTCACCGCGCAGGACGCGGTCCGCACGCTGCGCCTCGCGCGCGAGGCGGGCGGCTGGAACCTGGTGAAGCTGGAGGTGCTGGGCCCGCCCCCCTTCCTCTACCCCGACATGGCCGCCACCTTCGAGGCCGCTGCCGCCCTGATCGCCGATGGCTTCGAGGTGATGGTCTATTGCGCCGATGACCCCGTGGCCGCGAAACGCCTGGAGGAGATGGGCTGCGTCGCCATCATGCCGCTGGGTGCCCCCATCGGCTCGGGCATGGGGGTCGTGAACCCCTACATGATCCGCGCCATCAAGGCGCAGGCCAAGGTGCCCGTGCTGGTGGATGCCGGCATCGGCACGGCGAGCGAGGCCGCCTTCGCCATGGAGCTTGGCTGCGACGCGGTGCTGCTGAACAGCGCCATCGCGCACGCGCGGGAGCCGGTGCGGATGGCGGAGGCGATGAAGCACGCGGTCATCGCGGGCCGCGCCGCCTTCCTCGCCGGCCGCATGCCGCGCGACTACAAGGCCGATGCGTCCAGCCCCATGACGGGGCTGATCCGCTGATCCGCGGGGTTTGATCCGGATCATCGCGGCGGGCGAGGGGCACCTGCCAGCCTGGGTGCCTCCCGCGCCTGGAGCCGCCCCTTGGAAACCGAACACCTCCCGCTGCCCCCCTCCTTCGAGACCCTGCGCGCCGAGGCTTCCGCAGCAGCCCCGGTGATCTGGATGCTGGGCCCCGCCGGCGCGGGCCAGACCCGATTGCTGGCCGAGCTGACGCAGAGCTGGCGCGCGACGATCCGGCAGGAATTGGCGCCCGCCACGCCCACCGCCGAGATCCTCGCCTTCCCCGCCGATCTGCCGCGCTTGCGCTTCCTGCTCACGGTCGGGCTCACGCCGGAGACGCCTTATGACCCGGCCGGGGATATGACGGTGATGGAGAGCCAGCCCGGACTCATCCTCCTCACCCTGCCCGCCGCCGAGCGGAATCTCGCGCCACTGGTCAAGCTGCTCGGCCGCATCCGGGACGAACATCCAGCCTGGCCGATCCTGGTCGCGCAGACCCGGCTGCATGAGCTCTATCCGCCCGGCGCGCAGCATCCCATGCCCTATGCCTTCGATGCGGATGGCGCGCCGGGCCCCAGCGTGCCCGCCGCCCTGGCCAACGCGCTGCGCGCGCAGCGCGTCATGCTCGCCGCCTCGCGCCTGCGCTTCGTCCCGCTCGACCTGACCGAGCCGCCCCAGGGCCAGGCCGTGCTGGATTACGGCGCGGAGGCGCTGCGGCACGCCATCGCCATGCTGGCGCCCGAGGTGGCGGAACGACTGGAGCCACCGAGCGATCCGGAGCTTGGAATCCGCACCCAGCTGGTGCTGCCCTGGGCCATCGCCGCCGCCGCCAGCGACCTGCCGCCCCTGCCGGTGCTGGGCGGGCTGCCCGCCATCGCGCTCCAGGCGGCCATGGTCCGGGCCATTGCCCGGCGCTTCGGCGTGACGGCCGATGGGACTGTCTGGGCCAGCCTCTTCGCCCTGCTGGGCGGCAGTTTCCTGCTGCGCCACGGGATCGGCTGGATGCTGCGGCAGGCGCTGAAGCTGGCGCCGGTCTGGGGTTCGGCCGCCGCCGCCGGCTGGAGCTTCGCCGTCACCTTCGGCATCGGTGAGGCGGCGATCCATCTGTGCCGCGAGGAGGCGCTCGGCCGGAAGGCAACGCCGGCCGCGCTGCGCGAGGCCTTCCGGCAGGGTCACGAGGAAGGCGCGGCACTGCATGGGGCGGGGCGCGGCAGCGCCTCCTACTGACTGGACCACCCCGCCGGCGCGTGGAACTCTCCCCACCGCAACACGGGGAAAAACGATCATGGATCTCGGCATCAAGGGCCGCACCGCGGTGGTGTGCGCGGCCTCCAAGGGACTTGGGCGCGGCTGCGCCTTCGCGCTGGCCCGGGAGGGCGTCTCGCTCGTCATCTCGGCCCGCGGCGGGGACGCGCTGGAGGCCACGGCCGCCGCCATCCGGGCCGAGACGGGCGTCTCCGTCACCACCGTGCAGGGCGATGTGACGACCGAGGCTGGGCGCGCGGCCCTCCTCGCCGCCTGCCCGGAGCCCGACATCCTCATCACCAATGCCGGCGGGCCGCCACAGGGCGAGTTCTCGCAATTCGAGCTGGATGACTGGCGGCGCGCCATCGAGGCGAACATGCTGACGCCCATCGCGTTGATCCGCGCCGTGCTGCCGGCGATGCAGGCGCGGCGCTTCGGGCGCGTGCTGAACATCACCAGCTATTCCGTGAAGATGCCGATCGGCCGGCTGGAGCTGTCCAATGGGGCACGGGCCGGCCTGACCGGCGCGCTCGCCTCGCTCGCCCGGCGGGTCGCGGCGCATAACGTGACCATCAACCACCTGCTGCCCGGGCCCTTCGACACGGATCGGGTGCGGGGGAATTGGGAAGCCGTGGCGAAGGGCGGCGGCGGCGACGTGGCGGAGCTGGAGCGCCGGGCCGTGGCCGGCATCCCGGCAGGGCGGCTCGGCACCGCCGAGGAGTTCGGGGCGTTTGCCGCCTTCCTCTGCTCCACCCATGCGGGATTCACCACGGGGCAGAGCATCCTGCTCGACGGCGGCTCCTACCCGGGAACCTTGTAAAGGCCCTCAGACGCCGGGCGCGCGCTCCGCGCGCTTGGCTTCGGATCGCTGAAGCGATCCGCCGGCCGCACGTGCGGCCGGATTCATCGGTGTTGTGCCCTCAGACGCCGGGCGTCCGGTTGGGCGGCGCCGGCCGCTGCGGGAGGCGTTCCGCTTGGTCGCGGGGCCGATTCGCGCAGCCGGGGCAGAATGCGCCGCGTGCAATCCTGACACGCGCCGGAAACACTCCTGCCGCCCCCGGGGAGGGTCCGGCATTTTCCCGTGACCCCCCGGGGGCATTTCGGCGGGGTTTCCGGCGCCCCCGGGGGGGGGACGCGAAAAAACTTCGCCTGAGGCGGATTTCCCGCTTGCATGGGGGCGAAGCTGGGCGTACACCGCCCCTCACAAGACGCAGTACGCACGTGCCTCTGGCCCCAGGCCCACGGAGCTGAGCCCTGAATAAGGCTTGCCACCGCGGCGCAAGGTTTACGCAACGACGTCAAGCGTTCTGGCAACCCCGTGGCTTACGCCACGGTTTTTTTCTGGTCGCTGGTTCGTTCGACCGTTTCGTCAATCTGGGGCCACCCCTGACGGGGTTGGTTCCACATGTATGTGGAGTATCGTGCGATGACCCCGAAGGTCGCTCGCTACCTGGCCGATCATCAGCCGGCCACGCCCTGCCTCGTGCTGGACGTGGACCGCGTC
>JAIYCD010000038.1 GCA_027488195.1 Acetobacteraceae bacterium
CATGGCGCGCGAGGTCTTCGACGTCTCGGGCGCGGGCGATACGGTGATTGCCACGCTGGCGCTGGGTGTCGCGGCCGGGCTCGGCATGGAGGGTGCCATGCGCGCGGCCAATGCGGCGGCGGGCGTCGTGGTCGGCAAGCTCGGCACCGCCACATGCTCGGCGGCCGAGCTCGACCACGCGATGCGCGAGCAGGAGGGGGCGACCGGCGAAATCCTGAGCTGGCCGGCCGCGCGGCGCCTCGTGCAATCCTGGCACGACCAGGGGCTGCGCGTGGGCTTCGCCAATGGCTGCTTCGACATCCTGCATGCCGGGCACACCCGGATGCTGCGCGCCGCCCGCGCCGAATGCGACCGGCTGGTGGTGGCGCTGAATGATGATGCCTCGGTCACGCGCCTGAAGGGCGCGCCGCGCCCTGTGAACCCGCTGGAGGATCGCGCGGCGGTCATCGCGGCCCTGGCCAGCGTGGATGCCGTGATCGCCTTCCCGCAGGACACGCCGCTGGAGGCGATCCTGGCGCTGCGGCCGGACCGGCTCTTCAAGGGCAGCGACTACACGATCGAGCAGGTGGTGGGCGCGCCGGAGGTCGCCTCCTGGGGGGGGCGGACGGTGCTGCTGGATCTGCTGCCGGGGCGCTCCACCACGCGCATCCTGGAGCGCGGCCGATGAAGCGCTGGCTGCTGGCGCTGCTGCTGCTGGCGCCGGCCGTCCAGGCCCAGCCGATGAGCCCTTGGGCGCAGGCCTCCACCCCCTCGCCCGGGCCGGCGAAGGTCATCGGCAGCACGGTGCTGGGCTGCCTCGCGGGCGCGGTGCAGTTGCCGCCCGAGGGGCCGGGCTACCAGGCGGTGCGGATCTCGCGGAACCGGCATTGGGGCCATCCGGACCTGATCCGCTTCACGCGCGACTTCGCCCAGCGATCCCGCGCCGCCGGTAACCCCGATCTCTGGATCGGCGATCTGGCCCAGCCGCGCGGCGGGCCGATGCCCAACATGCATGCGAGCCACCAGAGCGGGCTGGATGTGGATATCTGGCTCGACCTCACGCCCAAGCCGGCGATGAGCCGGACGGCGCGCGAGGATATCGACGTGCCCTCGCTGGTCCTGCCGGACCAGTCGGGCGTGAATGCGCGCTTCACCCCGGGCCATGCGCGGTTGATCCGCCTGGCCGCCGAGAGCCCGGGCGTGCATCTCGTGCTGGTGAATCACGGCATCAAGCGCAGCCTGTGCGAGATGCATCGGGGCGAGGCCTGGCTGCATCGCGTGCGGCCCTGGCGCGGGCATGACAGCCACATGCACATCCGCATTCGCTGCCCTGCCGGCTCGCCCGATTGCCGGGAGGCGAACCCGATCCCGGCTGGCGATGGCTGCGATGCGAGCCTGGAGTGGTGGCTCTCGGATGAAGCGCGGCGCCCTCCCGTGCGCCCGCGCCCCCCCGGCCCGCCCCCTTCCCTGCCCGCGGCGTGCTCGGCGGTGCTCAGGGCGCCCTGAAGTCCTGGGGTCTGGGGCCTTTCGGCCCCAGCCGCCGGAGGCCCTTTTTCTTGTCGCCCGCCGTGACTTGCCGGCCGGGCCGGGCTACCCATCCGCCATGCTCGAATTCCCTCGGATCGACCCGATCGCCATCCAGATCGGCCCGCTGGCCATCCGCTGGTATGCGCTGGCCTATATCGCCGGCATCGTGCTGGGCTGGCGGCTGTTGCGGCGGCTGGCGCAGGCCGAGCCGCAGGCGGCGACGGCGCAGCAGGTGGATGACTACATCACCTGGGCCACGCTCGGCATCATCCTGGGTGGGCGGCTGGGCTATGTGCTTTTCTACCGGCCGGGGCACTACATCTTCCACCCGCTCGAGGCGCTGATGGTCTGGCAGGGTGGCATGGCCTTCCACGGCGGGGCGCTTGGCGTGATCATCGCGACGCTGCTCTTCGCGCGCAGCCAAAAGCTCGATCCGCTGCGCTTCGGCGACCGTGTCGCGGTGGTGGTGCCGATCGGCCTGTTCTTCGGGCGGGTGGCCAATTTCATCAATGGCGAGTTGTGGGGCCGGGCCGCCGACATACCCTGGGCCATGGTCTTCCCGGCCGACCGTCTGCAACTGCCCCGCCACCCCAGCCAGCTCTACCAGGCGGGGCTGGAGGGCGTGGCGCTCTTCGCGCTGATGCTCATCCTCTGGAGCAACAAGGCCAACCGCGCCCGCACGGGGCTGCTGACCGGAGCGCTCCTGGCGGGCTATGGCGTGGCACGCCTGGTGGGCGAGCTGTTCCGCGAGCCGGATGCGCATCTGGGCTTCCTGCTGGCCGGCGTGACCATGGGGCAGTTGCTCAGCCTGCCGATGGTGCTGGTGGGCGGCTTCCTGATCTGGCGAGCGCGCCGGGCCGGGTGATGGAGCGCCTGGACGCCTTCATGGCCCGCGCGGCCGCCGCCTATTACGCGCGCGGCGAGGGCATCGGGCGAGATTTTACCACCGCCCCGGAGATGAGCCAGGCCTTCGGCGAGTGCCTGGGCCTCTGGGCCGCCGTCACCTGGCACGCCATGGGCGCGCCGCCCCGCGTGATCCTGGCGGAGCTCGGCCCCGGGCGCGGCACCCTGATGGCCGATGCGCTGCGCGCGGTGGACCAGATGGTGCCGGCCTTCGGGAGGGCGCTGGCGCTGCACGTGGTCGAGACCTCACCCGCGCTCAGGGCCGCGCAGTCGGCGAAGCTCGGGCCGCGCGTGGCGGGCTGGCACGGAGCGGTGGGCGACATCCCGGACGGGCCGGCGATCATCCTCGCCAATGAGTTCTTCGATGCCCTGCCCATCCGGCAATTCATCCGCCGCGAGACGGGCTGGCGCGAGCGCTTCGTGGCCGAAGGCACATTCGTCGAGCAGCCCTGCCAGCATCTGGAGCCGGCGCCCGAGGGCAGCATCCGCGAGATCGGCGAAGCGGCGCGGGAGGTCGCGGCGGTACTCGGCGCGCGGTTGGCGACGCAGGGCGGCGCGCTGCTGGCACTCGACTATGGCCCGGCCGAGAGCGGCCTCGGCGACACGCTCCAGGCATTGCGCGGCAATGCGGCCTGCGACCCGCTCTCCGAGCCCGGCACGGCCGACATCACCGCCCATGTGGATTTCGCGGCCCTCGCCGCCGCCGGGCGCGCGGCGGGCGCCGCCGCGCATGGCCCCTTGCCCATGGGCGTCTTCCTCCAGCGCCTCGGGCTGATGGCCCGCAGCGCCATGCTGGCCCAAAGCGCGCCGGTCCGGGCGGGCGCCATCCTCGCCGCCGCGCAGCGCCTCGTGGCGCCCGAGGGGATGGGGCGGCTGTTCAAGGCGCTGTGCATCGCGCACCCTGCCCTCCCCACTCCCACTGGATTCGACGCCTGATGGCCGAGTTCCTCACCCATGGCGGCCTCAGCGCGCCGCATGGCTTCTTCACGCGGCTGGGCGGCGTCTCGGCCGGCGCCTATGCCACGCTGAATTGCGGCCTGCGCAGCGAGGACGACCCCGCCGCCGTGGCCGAGAACCGCGCCCGCGCGGCCCGGGCACTCGGTGCCGCGCCCGAAGGGCTGCGCGGCCTGCGCCAGGTGCATGGCCCGGCCGTGGTCGAGGCCGGCGCCCCCTGGGACACCCTGCCCGAGGCCGATGCGATGGTGACGGCGACGCCGGGCATCCTGCTCGGCATCATCACCGCCGATTGCGCGCCCGTGCTCTTCCATGACGAGGAAGCGCGGGTGATCGGCGCCGCCCATGCCGGCTGGAAGGGCGCCGTCTCCGGCGTGCTGGAGGCGACGGTCAAGGCCATGCAGGCGCTGGGCGCGCAACGCGCGCGGATCACCGCCGTGGTCGGCCCCTGCATCGCGCAATCCAGCTACGAGGTGCGGGCCGATCTGCGTGACGCCGTGGGCGATCCACGCTTCTTCGCGCCGGGCCGCGATGCCGCGCATTTCCAGTTCGACCTGGCCGGCTATTGCCTGGCGCGGCTGCGCGGCGCAGGTGTCACGGCGGAGGCGCTGGGCGTGGACACGCTGGCCGATGACGCTCGCTTCTTCAGCCATCGCCGGCGCACCCTGGCGGGCGGCGGTCCGCTCGGGCATCAACTCTCCGCCATCATGCTGTGAACCCTTCATGCCCTACGTCGTCATGTTCCTCCTTCTTCTCATCATCACGATGATGGTCTCCTGTGTCTTCGCGTAGGGCCGCCCTTCTCGCGCTGCTGGCGCTGCCCGCCTGCACCGGCCTGCCGCAGCCGCATCGCGGGCGCCCGGGCGGGCTTGCGGGGGGCTTGCGCATCCCGCTCGCCGTCCGCCTCGCGATCCCGCCGCCCGCCGAGGCGCTGATGGATGACGACGCGGCCCGCCGCTATGCCGAGGCGATGGCCGAGGCGCTGCAGGCGGTGGATGTCCCCGCGACGGCGACGACGACGCCCCTGCCGCTCGACTGGCGCCTGGTCATCACCGCGCAGAACACCGGCAGCACCGTCATTCCGCGCTATGTCATCACCAATGCCGATGGCCAGGAGCAGGGCGCGGTCGCTGGCCCGCCCGTGCCCATCCGCGCCTGGGCCGAGGCCAGCACGCCCACGCTTCAGGCCGTGGCCCAGCAGGCCAATCCGCGCGTGACGCAGATGCTGCTCTCGATCCAGGCGGCCCGCGCCTCGGCCGACCCGTCCGCAATCCAGTCCGGCCCACCGCGCCTGCGCCTGATCCCGGTGCGCGGCGCGCCTGGCGATGGCAATGCGGCGCTGACCGCCCGGCTGCGCGAATTCCTGACCAATCGCGGCTATGTGATCCAGGAACTGGCCGATGGCGCGGCCTTCGCCGTCACCGCCGAGGTGGCCGTGATGGCGGTCAGCAGCACGGTGCAGCGCGTCGAGATCCAGTGGATCGTCTCGCGCCGCGATGGCTACGAGCTGGGCCGCGTGCTGCAGCTGAACGAGGTGCCGATGGGCGCCCTCTCACGCGCCTGGGGCGATGTCGCCTACGCCGCGGCCGAGGAAGCGGCGGCGGGTGTGCAGACCATCATCCGCAACGCGAGTTCGACCAGCTAGACCTGAAGGGCCAGTCATTTGACCGTAGCGAAGTTTACAGCACGGCGGCAGGGCGCTATCGCTGCCACGCCAGACAACAGGGGTGAGATGGCCCGATGAAGATCGTCGCGTGCAACAGCAACCTGCCCCTGGCGCAAGCCGTGGCCGACAAGATCGGCATTCCCCTGACCAATGCCTCCATCCGCCGCTTCGCGGATATGGAGATCTTCGTCGAGATCCATGAAAACATCCGCGGCGAGGATGTCTTCGTCATCCAGTCCACCAGCTACCCCGCCAATGACCATCTGATGGAGCTGCTGATCACGCTCGATGCGCTGCGCCGCTCCTCCGCGCGCCGCGTCACCGCGGTGGTGCCCTATTTCGGCTATGCCCGACAGGACCGGAAGAGCAGCCCGCGCTCGCCCATCTCGGCGAAGCTGGTGGCCAACCTCATCACCCAGGCGGGTGCGGACCGCGTGCTGACGATGGACCTGCATGCGGGGCAGATCCAGGGCTTCTTCGACATCCCCGTGGACAACCTCTACGCCGCCCCCCTCTTCGCGCGCGACATCAGCGAGCGCTTCAAGGGGCGCGAATTGATGGTGGTCAGCCCCGATGTCGGCGGCGTGGTGCGCGCCCGCGCCATCGCGCAGCAACTGCATTGCGACCTCGCCATCATCGACAAGCGGCGCCCGCAGGCGGGCGTGTCCGAAGTCATGAACGTGATCGGCGACGTCGCCGGGCGCGACTGCATCATCGTGGATGACATCATCGACAGCGGCGGCACGCATTGCAACGCGGCCGAGGCGTTGATGAAGAACGGCGCCAAGTCGGCCAGCGTCTATGTCACGCATGGCGTCTTCTCGGGGGCGGCGGTCGAGCGCGTGGCGAAGTCGCCGATCGAGACCATGATCGTGACCGACAGCATCGCCGCCACGCCCGCTGTGCAGGGGGCGCGCAACATCCGCCAGCTGCCCATCGCGCCACTGCTGGCCGAGGCGATGCGCCGCATCAGCGAGGAACGCTCGGTCTCGTCGCTATTCTGTTGAACCTCACATCACCTTCGGGGGCCACGCCATGAAGCTCTTCTATTCGCCAGGTGCCTGCTCCATCGGCATCCACGTGATCCTGGAGGAGATCGGCAAGCCCTTCGAGACGCAGCTGGTCTCGACGCGCGACGGATCGAACAAGAAGCCCGAATATCTCGCCATCAACCCGAAGGCGAAGGTGCCCGCGCTGCTGCGGGACGATGGCACGGTGCTGACGGAATTCCCGGTCATCGCGTGGTGGCTGGCGAAGGCCAACCCCATGTCCAACCTCATCGCCGTCGAATTCGAGGCGGAGGCGCGGACGCTGGAATGGATGGATTACCTCTGCGGCACGGTTCACCCCCAGGCCTTCACGCGGCAGTTCCGCCCCGGCAATTTCGCCAAGGACGCGGAGGATGAGGCGCGGGTGATCGCACAGGGCAAGGCGCTGGCCGAGGCTTACCTCGCCGTCATCGAGAAGGGGATCGCCGGCCAGCCCTGGCTGCTGTCTTCCGGCTACAGCGTGGCCGATTGCGCGCTGTTCTTCATCACCAACTGGGCCCTTGGCCGCGGTGGCATGACGCTGCCGCCGAAGCTTGCCGCCCATCACGCCGCCATGCTCGCGCGGCCCGCCGTCCAGCGCGCCATGAAGCGCGAAGCCACCTGACAGGAGACCCTCATGAAGCTCTATTACGCCCCCGGCGCCTGCTCCCTCGGCATCCATGTGCTGCTTGAAGAGAGCGGCCAGGCATTCGAACCCACCCTGCTGAACCTGCGCGAAGGTGCGCAGTTCAAGCCGGAATTCACCAGCATCAACGCCAAGTCCAAGGTGCCGACCCTGGTGCGCGATGATGGCTCGGTGCTCACGGAATTCACCGCCATCGCCTATTGGATCGCGGCGAAGTTCCCGGCGGCGAAGCTGATGCCGGCGACGGCGGAGGCCCAGGCAACCGCGCTGGAAGCGACCGATTACGCCGTCGCCACCATGCACATGCAGGGCTTCTCCCGCATGTTCCGCCCCGCCAACTTCGCGCCCAGCGAAGCCGATGCCGAGGCCGTGAAGGCGCGCGGCCTCGAGATCTACAACAAGGGTCTGGCCTGGCTGGACCACGCGCTGGAAGGCCGCGACTACATCGCGGGCGACTTCAGCTTCGGCGATGCGGCCCCGTTCTACGTGACCTTTTGGGCAGCGGAGCGCCTCAAGCTTGACCTGCCGAAGAATGTGGCTGCCCACTACGCACGCATGAAGGCGCGGCCGGCCGTGCAGGCCGTGATGGCGCGCGAAGGCCTCACTTGATCCTTCTCGTCTCCGCGCGCACGTCCAGCCTGGCGTGCCGCCTTGCCTTCGTCCTCGCCGGCCTGCCCGGCGAGGTGCGGGATCTCAGCCTGCGCGGCGGCGAGCACAGGACGCCGGAGATGCTGGCCCTCAATCCCAAGGGCCAGGTCCCAGCGCTCATCCTGGGCAGCGGCGAGACGATCACCGAGACGCCCGCCATCCTGCTCGCGATCGGCGAGATGGCGCCGGCCAGTGGCCTGATCCCGGCCGAGGGCGTGGCGCGCTGGCAGGTGATGGAATGGCTCTCCTGGTACGCCTACCAGTTCCCGCGCGCCTTCCAGCCGGCCTTCCGCCCCGCGATCTTCGGCCCGCCGCCCGCCGAGAACCAGATCCGCGAAGGCGGGTTGAAGCGCGTGGGTGAGGTGCTGGAGTTCCTGGAATCCGGCCTCGCTGACCGGGATTGGCTGGTGGGCGAGGCGCTGACCGCTGCCGACCTCACCGCCGCCATGATGACCACCTTCGCGGGCTTTGTCGGCGTGGTGCCGCCCGATGCACTGATGGCGCATCGCAAGCGCGTCTTTGCCCTGCCTGCCCTTGCCGAAACCCTGAAGGCCGAAGGCTTCGCCGCATGACGCTCAACCCCATCTCCTTCTGGTTCCTGCGCCATGGCGAGACGGATTGGAATGCGGAGGGGTTGAGCCAGGGCCAGACCGACATCCCCCTCAACAAGGTCGGCCAGATGCAGGCCGCGCGCGCGGCGCGCACGCTGGCGGGGACCAAGATCACCACCATCGTGGCGAGCCCACTGAGCCGGGCGCGCGTGACGGCCGAGACGGTGGCCGCCACCCTCGGCCTGCCGGTGCAGTTCGACGACGATCTGATGGAGGTGAATTTCGGCGAGCAGGAAGGCAAGCCGATGGGCGACTGGTACGACGACTGGATCGCCGACACCTACACGCCGGCCGGGGCCGAACCCTTCGCCGTGCTTCGCGCCCGCGCCGTCCGCGCCATCAACCGCGCCACCGCCCTGCCCGGGCCGGTTCTCGTCGTGGCGCATGGGGCGCTGTGGCGCGCCTTCCGCTACGAGGCGGGCCTGCCCTCGAACGTCCGCACGCCCAACGCGCTGCCGCTCTACGCCCAACCCGGGCCGGAGGCCTGGACGCTCGACGCGCTCGAACTCGCTCCGGAGGGCTGAGGCATGGCGAAGGCGGAACCCGGCTGGCAGATCATCAAGGGCGGCCGCCTGACCGACCCAAGCCTGCGCCGCGCGGCCGTGACCGATATCCTGATCCAGGACGGCATCATCCGCGAAGTGGGCGAGAACCTCGACGCCCCCGAGGGTACGCTCATCGTCGATGCCAGCACCAACCTGCTGCATCCCGGCCTGATCAACGCGCACACCCATGGCCATGGCGGCCTGGCGCGCGGCCAGGGCGACCGGATGAGCCTGGAGACCCTGCTGGCCGCCGCCCCCTGGATCGGCGGCGGGCGCAATTTGCAGGCCAAGCGCCTCTCCACTCTGCTCTGCGCGGCCGAGATGGTGGCGAAGGGCTGCACCGCCGCCTATGACCTGACGATGGAAGTGCCGCTGCCCAGCACCGAGGGGCTGGACGCCATCGCCGATGCCTACGCGACGGTGGGCATGCGGGCCATGGTGGCGCCCATGGTGGCCGATCGCGCGCTCTACGAGGCGATCCCCGGGCTGATGGACGCCCTGCCGGACAAGCTCCGCGCCGAGGCCGAGAAGGTGAAGTTCCGCCCCTGGCAGGAGACCATCTCCGCCATGGACGCGGCCTTCCGCGGCTGGCGCTGGGCGGCGGAGGACATCCGCTTCGCCGTCGGCCCCACCATTCCGCATCATTGCAGCCAGGAATTCCTCTGCGGCTGCCGCGACCTGGCGCGCAAGCATGGCGTGGGGCTGCACAGCCATGTCGGCGAAAGCAAGGTGCAGGCTGTGGTGGGCATGCAGAAATACGGCATGACGCTGGTGCATTACATGGACAGCCTGGGCCTGATCGGCCCCGATTTCACCGTGGCGCATGGCGTCTGGCTGGATGATGACGATTTCCGTTTGTTGGCGGATCGCGGCGCCTCCATCGCGCATAATCCGGCTTCGAACATGAAGCTCGGCAATGGCATGTTCCGGCTGAAGCGCGCTCTGGAGCTGGGCGTGAACATCGGCATCGGCACCGACGGCGTCTCCAGCGGCGACAATGGCAACATGTACGAGGCGATGCGGCTCGCCGCCTTCACCTCGCACGTCCAGAAGCCCGACCCTTACGAATGGGCGACGGCGGAGCAGGTCTATCGCGCCGGCACCATCGGCTCGGCCAAGGCGCTGGGCATCGAAGGCATTGGCGAGATCGCGCCGGGGATGAAGGC
>JAIYCD010000066.1 GCA_027488195.1 Acetobacteraceae bacterium
CCCGCGCGCCCCTGCTCGGCGCCCGCGCCGCGCTGATCGCCGCCCGCCCCGGCGCCGGCAGCGATGCCCAACGCTGCGCCGCCGCCCGCGCCGGCCTGCGCGCGGCCCCGCCCAGCGCGCGCGAGGCGCGGGACCTCGCCCAGCGCATCGCCTCCATCCCCGATTGCGGAGCCACGCCATGACCCTCGCCCGCCCCCTCGCCTTCCGCCTGCCGCTCGCCACCGGGCCGGATGTCCGCACCGCCCAGCTCGCGCTGATCCGCGCGGGCGCGCTGCGGGGCGAGCCCGATGGCGTCTATGGCCCCGCCACGCGCGACGCCGTGGTGGGCTTCCAGCGCCGCGAGGGCCTGCTTGCCGATGGTGTGGTCGGTCCCGAAACCTGGGCGCGGCTGACCGGCCAGCCGGCGCTCACCCGCCCGCGCCCCTGGCACGAGGCGCTGCGTCCCTTCCTGCCGCCGCTGCTGGCCTGGCATGGAGCGCCCGTGGGCCAGGGGCTGCGGCGCTGGCGCCTCACGCCGAAGGGCATCGCCATTGAGGGTGAGGAGACGCCCGGCAGCACGCCGCCCCGGATCGCCGCCGCCTGCTGGGCGCGGCACCAGGCGCCGCTGGAAGCCGCCGCGCGCCGCTTCGCCGTGCCGGTCGAGTTGCTGCTCGCCACCGCCTGCACAGAAAGCGGCGGCCGCGCCGAGGCGGTCCGGGAGGAGCCCGGCTTCACCTCGGATGCCGCGACACCCCACCGTGTCTCGCCCGGGTTGATGCAGACGCTCATCTCCTCGGCGCGCGAGGCGCTGGGCGATCCGAAGCTGGACCGCGCCACCCTGCTGGATGCGGGCGTCTCGGCCGCGGCGGGCGCCGCCTTCATCGCGCGCCAGGCGCGAGTCACGGGCTTTGATCCGCCGCTGGTCGCCATCGCCTATAATGCGGGCAGCCTGCGGCGGGCCTCCAACCCTTGGGGCCTCGTGCAGACCCAGCGCGGCAGCGGGCATTTCCACGCGGACAGCTTCTGCGGCTTCTTCAATGACGCGCTGGCCGTCACCCCCGCGCCCGGTGCCGATGTGCCGAACTTCCGGGGGCTGCTGTCATGAGCGCCTGCGCCCTTGCGCTGGTGCTCCTGCTCGATGCCAGCGCCTCGATCTTCCCGGCCGAATGGCAGCTCCAGGCCGAAGGCCACGCGAGCGCCTTCGAGGATGCGGCGGTGCTGCGCGCCATCGAGCGCGGCCCGGGCATCGCCGTCACCGCTCTCTCCTTCAGTGATGACGCGCGGGAGATGGTCGCCTGGCGCGTCCTGCGCAGCGCCGGGGATGCGCGCGACTTCGCCGCGGCCCTGCGCGAGGCCCCGCGCGGCGAGGCGGCCGGCACCGATATCGGCGGCGCGATCTTCGCCGCCCTCGACCGGCTCGCGGCACCCCCCTGCGCGCCGGAGGAGGAGGTGATCGACCTCGTCACCGATGGCGAGGCCGCCGAGGCCCGCACCCAGCAGGCCCGCGCCTATGCCGAGGTGCAGGGCGTGCGCGTCAACGCGCTGGGTGTGGGCACCGACGACGCCGGCGACTGGCTGCGCGAGAACGCGGTGACACCGGGCGGCTTCGCCATGGCGGCACCGGACTGGCCGAGCTTCGCCGCCGCCATCCGCCGGAAGGTGACGCTGGAACTGGCGCAGGCCGGGCTTCGGTGATCCAATGCGCCCGAATCAGGAGGGACCGCATGCTCACCATCCGCCCCATCCGGCGCGAGGACCACGCCGCCTGGCTGCCGCTTTGGGAGGGCTACAACGCCTTCTACGAGCGCGTCGGCCCGACGGCACTCGACCCCGCCGTCACGGCGATGACCTGGGCGCGATTCTTCGACCCCTATGAGCCGGTCTATGCCCTGGTGGCCGAGCGCGAGGGCCAGCTGATCGGCCTCACCCATTTCGTCTATCACCGAACCACGACGGCGATCGCGCCCAATTGCTACCTGCATGACCTGTTTACCTCGCCGGAATTGCGCGGCCAGGGCATCGGCCGCGCGCTGATCGAGGCGGTGGCGGAGCGTGCGAAGAATGATGGCGCGGCGCGGGTCTATTGGCAGACGCAGGTGACCAACACGGCCGGGCGGCTGCTTTACGACAAGGTCGCGAAGCATCTCGGCTTCATCGTCTATACGCGGTTCCTGTAGCATGCATCCCGTCATCACGCGGCTCACGCAGGCGCGGGTCATCCCGGTCATCCGCACCGGCACAGCGGCGCATGCCGCCACCGCCGTGGCATGGCTGCGCGAGGTGGGGATCACCACCATCGAGATCACGCTGACCACGCCCGGCGCGGTGGAGTTGATCCGCAAGCTCGCGGCCGATCCGGACCTGTTGGTGGGCGCGGGCACGGTGCCCGATAGGGCGGCGGCGCAAGCCTGCCTCGCGGCGGGCGCGCAATTCCTGGTGACGCCCTGGGTGGACCCGGAGGTCTGCGCCTTGGCGCGGGCGGCGGGGGCCGCGATGCTGCCCGGCGCCTTCACGCCGACCGAGGTGCGCGCCGCACTGGCGGCGGGCGCCGATGCGGTGAAGATATTTCCGGCCTCCAGCGGCGGGCCTTCGCATCTC
Source organism: Acetobacteraceae bacterium (assembly GCA_027488195.1). Taxonomy (GTDB): domain Bacteria; phylum Pseudomonadota; class Alphaproteobacteria; order Acetobacterales; family Acetobacteraceae; genus Roseococcus. Next base: position 2,578 of record JAIYCD010000066.1, read on the forward strand.
AAGGCGCTGCGCTCGGTGTTTCCGGGCGTGGCCTTCTGCCCGACCGGCGGCGTGGACCCGCGCAACACGGCCGAGTGGTTCGCGGCCGGCGCAGCCTTTGTCGGCATGGGCGGGAAGCTGGCGGATGAGGCGCTGATCGCGGCCGGTGACCGGGCGGCGGTGCAGGACGCCGCCCGCGCCGCCCTCGCCGCCGCATGAGCCCGGAGCTCATCTGCCTCGGCGAGCCGATGCTGGAACTGAACCGCCAGCCGCCCGATGCCGAGGGGCGCGCGCTCTATCTGGAGGGATTCGGCGGCGACACCTCTAACGCCGCCATCGCCGCGGCGCGCCAGGGCGCCTCGGTCGCCTATGTCTCGGCGCTGGGCGATGATCCGGCAGGGCGCGCCTTCCGCGCGCTCTGGGACGCAGAGGGGGTGGATCACCGCTTCGTGCGCACCGATCCGCGGTCACCCACAGGTCTTTACCTCGTCACGCATGACGCGGCGGGCCACCATTTCGCCTTCTTCCGCAGCGGCTCCGCCGCCAGCCGGATGGGGCCAGAGGATGTGCCGCCCCAGGCGATCCAGGGCGCGCGCATCCTGCATCTCTCGGGCATCAGCCAGGCGATTTCCAACGCCGCCTGCGATGCCGGATTCCAAGCCATCGCCCTGGCCCGCGCGGCCGGGGTGCGCGTCTCCTACGACACGAATTTGCGCCTCAGGCTCTGGCCGGCGGCACGGGCGGCGGCGGTGATCCATGCGGCCATCGCCAGCGCGGATATCGCCCTCCCTTCGCTGGAGGATGCGATGGCACTGACCGGCCTCACCGAGCCCGATTCGGTCGCGGATTTCTACCTGCGGCTTTGCCCGCTGGTGGTGCTGAAATGCGGCGCGGCGGGAGCGCTGGTGGCCACGCGCGAGGAGCGCTGGCGCATCGCGGCGCATCGCGTGGCGAGCGTGGATGCGACCGGCGCGGGCGACACCTTCTGCGGCGCGTTCCTGGCCCGCACGCTCGCCGGCGATGATCCCCTCACGGCCGCGACCTACGCGAATGCGGCAGCCGCACTCGCCACCACCGGCTACGGCGCCGTGGCGCCCATCCCGCGCCCTGACACGGTACGCGCGCTGCTGGCGGCGTGAGCCTCAGCCATTCGCCTCGATGAGGGCCAGCAGCCCTTCCAGGATTTGCTCCGGCGCGGGCGGGCAGCCGGGGATGACGAGGTCCACCGGGAGTGCCGCCTCCACGCCGCCCAGCACGGCATAACCGCCGCGGAACACGCCGCCATCCGCCGCGCAATCGCCCAGGGCCACCACCCAGCAAGGGTCGGGCGTGGCGGCGCGGGCGCGTTGCAGGGCCTCGGCCATGTTGCGCGTCAGCGGGCCAGTGACGAGCAGGATGTCAGCGTGGCGGGGGCTTGCCACGAAGCGCAGGCCGAAGCGCTCCAGGTCATGCGCGACGTTCTGAAGCGCGTTCACCTCCAGCTCACAGCCATTGCAGCTGCCGGCATCCACCTGGCGGATGGCGAGCGAGCGCCCGAGCCGTGCCTCGGCCGCCTCCGCGAGGCGCAGGCGCAGCTCCTCCACGATTTCCGGCGGGGTGGGCGGCGGCGGCGCATCGGTGAGCGGGCGGGAGACGAGGTTGCGCAGCAGCTTGGGGATGAGCATCAGGCGGCGCCCTCCATCGCTTGGGTGTGGCGGGGCGTCACAGATCCACCCCGCTGTAGCTGCCATTGATGCTTTTGTTGATGAGCGGGAAGTCGGCGACGATGTTGCCGATGACGGCCGCCTCCAGCAGCGGCCAATGCAGCCAGGAGGGGTCGCGCAGCCAGCAGGCCTCGATGCCGCCCGCGCCGTCGAGGCGCATCCAGGCCAGGCACTCGCCCCGGAAGCCCTCGACCAGCGCGATACCCTCGCCGCCGCGCGGCGGGAGTTGCACGGTGAGCTCGCCCTCGGGCAGGCGGGGGAGGATCTGGCGCAGCAAGGCGATGGATTGCAGCGCCTCGGCATGTCGTTGCCGCCAGCGCGCATCGACATCGGCGCCGGATTGGGTGACCAGCACCGCGGGCGCGATTTCGCCGGTCAGCAGCCGCGCGTCGAAGCTGCGCCCGGCGGCGCGACCGACCACCCCGCCCGGCGCGAAGCCCGCGACCAGCCCGGGCTCCATGATGCCGGTGCCGAGCACGCGGTCCTGCAGGCTCGCATGCCCCTCATAGAGGCGTAGCAGCGCAGGCAATTCACCCGCGATGGCATCGAGCGCCGAAAGCAGGGCCGCGATGCCTTCGGGCAGGAGGTCCTGCGCGACGCCGCCCGGCAGCACGCGGTCCATCATCAGGCGATGGCCGAGGGCGTCGCGCTGGGCGCGCAGCAGCCCCTCCCGCAGCCAGCCGCAACGGGCATGGATCACCGCGAAGGCCGCGTCATTGGCGATGAAGCCCAGGTCGTTCAGGTGATTGTGCAGCCGTTCCAGCTCCAGCATGGCGGCGCGCAGCGCGCGCGCGCGCGGCGGCGCCTCCACCCCGAGCGCCGCCTCGGCTGCGCGGGCGAAAGCCAGCGAATGCGCGACCGTGCTATCGCCCGAAAGGCGGGCGGCGAAGCGCGCGGCGGCGCGCGGCGGCTTGCCCTGGATCAGCGAGAGCGTGCCCTTATGCGTGTAGCCCAGGCGCACCTCCAGCCGGACGATGATCTCGCCTTGGACGTGGAAGCGGAAATGCCCGGGCTCGATCACGCCGGCATGGATGGGGCCGACTGGAATGACATGCACGCCATCGCCCGCGGCCGGCAGGAATTCCATGGGCGTGGCATCGGGCGCCTGCGCGGCGGGGCGGGCGGAGAGCGGGCCCAGCAGCGGCCAGCGGCCATGGTCGAGGAAGGGGCGCGGATCGGTGCCGCCCTCGGCCGCAATGCCCCAGAGATCGGCCAAGGCGCGTTCGAACAGCGTCGCACCCGGCCAGAGCGGCGAGAGGGCAGGGATGCGCCCCTCCTCGGCCGGGACGGAGGCGAGCAGGACCTCGCGCTGCGCCTCGTCCAGGAAGGCCGCATGGGCGAAGCCGGGCTCGCCCCAGAGGCCCAGCAGGGCCAGGCCCGGCGCGGGGGCGAGCGCTGACCAGCGCCGCGCATCGAGCAGGAAGCGCGGCCAGGGCGCGCAGCCCATCCGCATCCCGGATTCGATGATGGCGCGCGTCGTCATGCGAGCGCCCTCGCGGCTTCCAGCAGCATGCGCGAGAGGGGCCCAGGCAGCGCCACGCCCAGGATCATCGCCAGCAGCAGATGCCCCCAGAGCGGCAGCAGCGTGGCGAGGCCGGCGGCCATCGGTGCCGGCTGCGGCGTGGGCAGGCCGAAGCAGAGGCGCTGCATGGCGTGCAGCAGGGCGGTGCCGGCGACCAGCAGGCCCAGGATGAGCAGCGGCAACAGCCAGGGCACCTCCCGCCCCATGGCGGTGGCGAGCAGCAATTCCGAGGCGAAGAGGCTGAAGGGCGGCAGCCCCGCCAATGCCGCCATGGCCAGCGCCAGGCCCCAGCCCAGCGCGGGATGCGAGGTGGCAAGCCCGCCGATCGCCGCCATGTGCTGCGCGCCCTTGATCCTGACCGCGCGGCCGATCGCGAAGAAGGCCGCCGACTTCACCAGCGAATGTCCCCAAAGGTGCAGCAGCCCCGCCATGTGCCCGGCCACACCACCAATGCCGAAGGCGATCGCGGCGATGCCCATATGCTCGATGCTGCTCCAGCCGAAGAGGCGCTTCGCATCGCGCCGCCGCCAGAGCGAGAAGCCGGCCAGCAGCAGCGTGACGAGGCCGATCACCACCAGGAAGGTGCCCGGCGGAATGGTCCCCGGATGGGCGGCCACGATGCTCTTGCCGCGCAGGATGGCGAGCATCGCCGCATTCAGCAGCAGGCCCGAGAGCACGGCGGCGATGGGCGTCGGCCCCTCGGCATGGGCGTCGGGCAGCCAGGAATGCAAGGGGGCGAGACCCGCCTTGGTGCCGAAGCCCACCAGCAGGAAGATGAAGGCGAGGTTGAGCAGTCCCGCATCGGCCTGCGGCGCCAGGGCACGCAACGCCGTGTAGGACAACTGCCCCTCGGCATGGCCTGCCACCGGCTGCGCGGCGAGTGCCAGCACGATCAGGCCAAACAGGGCGAGGGCGATGCCCACGCCGCAGAGGATGAAGAACTTCCACGCCGCCTCAATCGCGGCCGGCGTGCGGTGAAGTGCCACCATCAGCACGCAGGCGAGCGTCCCCGCCTCGATCGCCACCCACATGACGCCCAGGTTATCGGCCAGGAGCGCCATGAAATGCGCGGCCATGAAGCCTTGGAAGGCGGCGTGGTAGGCGCGGTTCTGGCCGGTGTCGAAGCCCTCGCCCGCGATGTCCTGCGCGGAGAAGATGGCGGTGCCGAGGCCCACGATGGCGGCGATGAGGACGAAGGGCGTGTTCAGCGCATCGGCGCGCAGCCAGCCCGTGCCGGTGGGCTCTCCCAGGAGCATGAGCGCCAGCAGCAGCGTGACGCCCGAGGCGAGGATGTTCAGCCGCGCCGCCTGCGTCGGCAGCGCGGCGCAGAGTGCCGCGGCGAGCGCCGGGACGAGGATGAGCCAGAGCGTCATGTGCCCTCCCCGCGATGCGGATCGAGCACGGAGGCGTCCAGGCTGTCGAAGCGCTCATGCAGCACGCGCGCGAAGACGCCGGCGATGACGGCGATCACAAGCACCAGCCCCGCCGTCGAGAGTTCCACCACCAGCGGCATGCCGGCCACGCCCACCGCCGCGAGCACGAGCCCATTCTCCAGCGTCATCAGCCCCGCGATCTGCGCGAGCGCGGTGCGGCGCGTCACCATCATGAGCAGGCCCAGCAGCACCACGGAGAGCGCGATCGCCAGGTCCTCCCGCGCCAGCGCGCGCGCGCCGGCCGTCGCCGGCAGCACGACGAGGATGCTGAGGCCAACCAGCAGGAAGCCCGCGATCATGCTGGCGCCGATGCCCGAGGCTGGCTCGGCCCGGCGCGCGGGCGGCAACTGAAGAACCAGCCGTCGCAGATAGATCGGGATCAGGACGCCCTTGGCGGCGAGCGCGATGATGGCCGTGATGTAGAGCTGCGGCGCGCCCTGCACATGGCCCTGCCAGACGGCGGCCAGCGCCAGCACCATGCCCTGCAGCGCCAGCGCGTTCACCAGCGCGAAAATGCGCCGCTGGTAAAGCAGCACGAAGGAGATCAGCAGCATGGTGCCGCCCAGCACATGCGCCACGTCGTATGCGGTGTCGCCGAAGCCCATTACGCCAGTCCTGCAGAAACGAAGATCAGCGCCGCGGCCAGCAGCGCCAGCATCAGCGCGCCACCCAGGAATTCCGGTACGCGGAAGACGCGCATCTTGGCGATGGCGCTCTCGAATACCGCCAGCGCCAATGCCATCAGCCCGATCTTGGCGCCCCAAAGCACGAGCCCCATGCCCCAGGCAAAGGGCCCGCTGCCGGGTGCCGCCGTGCCATAGGGCACGAAGAGTGTCGCCAGCAGGCCAAGCCAGACCAGCAGCTTCAGCGCCGCCTGCATCTCCCACAACGCCAGATGCCGGCCCGAGGCTTCCAGCAGCATCGCCTCATGCACCATGGTGAGTTCCAGATGCGTCGCCGGATTGTCCACCGGCACGCGCGCATTCTCGGCCAGCGCCACCGCCAGCAGCGCCACGGCCGCGAAGATGAGGGAGACGCGCAGGCCAAACTGCCCGTCGGCCAGGCCGAAGCCGATGGCGTTCAGGTTGGTGCTGCCGATCAGCACGGCGAAGACCATGACGCAGACCATGAGCGCGGGTTCGGCGAAGACGGCGAAGGTCATCTCCCGTGCCGCACCCAGGCCGCCGAAGGGCGTGCCGGCGTCATGCCCGTTCAGCGCGAGCGCCACGCGCGCCAATGCCAGCAGGCCGGCGATGAGCAGCAGGTCCGCCACCGGCGCCAGCGCCATGCCGAAGGCGAAGCTCGGCACCAGCGCCGCCGCCAGCAGCGTGGCACCCAGGGCGAGATAGGGCGAGACGCTGGAAACCAGGCTCGCGCCATCGGCCAGCACCGGCCGCTTGCGGAGCAGCTTCAGCAGGTCCCGCCAGGGCTGCATCGGATGCGGGCCGCGCCGGCCCATCAGGCGCGACTTCAGCCAGCGCACAACGCCCACCAGCAGCGGCGCGGCCGCCAGCATCAGCGCGATGTGCAGCAATTGCGTGAGGAGGCCGCCCAATACCGCCATCACCTGCGCTCCAGCAGCGCGACCAGCGCCAGCAGCGAGACCAGCGTGCCGAAGGTGAGGCTGAGATAGAAGCGCAGGCTGAGGCCGCGCAGCTTCTCGGCCTCGCGCGAGAGCCATCCGCGGCCGCGTGCCAGCGGATAAAGCAGCCGCGTGAAGCCCCGGTCCCGACCCTCGACGCGCAGCGTGGCGGCGGCAGCCGCGCCGGGCGGCTGGTTCACCAGGGCCTCACGCGGGGCGATGGCGAGGTGGCCGAGGCTGCGCCGGATCGGCTGGCCCAGCCCCTGCGCGCTGACCTGGCTCAGCGGGTCGCCAAAGGGCAAGTGCGGCGGCGGGGGCATGAAACCGCAATCCCAGGCCGGGCCGCGGGCTGGCGCGCGGGGCGAGGCGCGCCGCACCAGCAGGAACAGCCCCGCCACGGCCAGCGACAGCAGCAGCGCCGCCAGCCCCGGCAGATAGCGCGATCCGCCATCGCCCAGCGCCAGTTCCAGCCCGAAGCGAGGCGCCGCCGCCTGCTGCCCGAGGACGAGGCGGATCGGCCCGTCCAGCACGCCCAAGGCCAGGGCGGCGAAGGGGCCGAGCGCCAGGGTCAGCACCGTGGGCAGCACCAGCGCCCAGCGCATCAGCCACGATGCATCCGGCGCGCCCGCCACGCGGGGCGAGCGCGGCCGGCCGAGGAAGACCAGGCCGATCAGCCGCACCATCGCCGCCGCGGCCAGGCCGATCGCCATGCCCGCCACGGCCAACGAAGCCGCGGCGATGAGCTGGACCGACATGTCGGAAACCCGAAAGCCCTGGATCAGCGCCTGCAACAACAGCCACTCGCTGGCAAAGCCCGAGAGCGGCGGCAGGGCGGCGGCCGAGAGCGCCCCCAGCATGGCGCAGCCCGCCACCCAGGGCATGCGGTGGATCAGCCCCCCCAGCCGGTCCGGATCGCGGCTGCCGGCCAGGCTGTAGACCGCGCCGAGGCAGAGGAAGAGCTGCGTCTTGAAGGCCGCATGGTTCAGCGCATGCAGCAGCGCCGCCGCCAGGGCCACGGAAGCCAGCGGCAGCAGATCCGCCCCGCGATAAGCGAGGGCGAGGCCGAGTGCGGCCACCATCAGGCCCATGTTTTCCAGCGTGGAGCAGGCGAGGATCGCCTTGGTGTCGCGCTCCAGATTGGCGCGCAGCGCGCCGATCAGGGCCGTGGCCACCCCCAGCCCCACCAGCGGCAGCCCCCACCAGGCGGGCTGCGCCGCGCCGGAGAGGTCGAACAGCAGCCGGATCATGACGTAGAGCGCGATCTTCACCATCACCCCCGACATCAGCGCCGAGACGGGGGTGGCGGCGGCCGGATGGGCCAAGGGCAGCCAGACATGGAAGGGCACGAGGCCCGCCTTGGACCCAGCCCCCAGCAATACCAGCAGCAGGATGGCGGCCCCGCGCCAGCCCTCGGGCGGGGCCGCCCGCATGGCGGCGAAGCCGAGCCCGCCGCCGGCCAGCAGCCCCACGGCGCCGATCAGGCAGAGGCCGGAAAAGGCCGCGAAGGCCAGATAGAGCCGTGCCGCCCGCCGCCCCGCCCCCGTCGCATGCCGCGCCGCGATCAGCGCCCAGGAGGCCAGCGACATCAGTTCGAAGCCGAGGACAAGGGTGAAGCCGTCGGCGGCGATGAGCGCCAGCGCCATGCCGGCGAGGAAAAGCGGGAAAGCGGCGCCCTCCGCCCGGGGCGGCGGCGGCGAGGCGGCGGCAAAGAGGCAGGCGGGCACGGCCGCAACCGCCAGGATCGCCAGGAACCAGCCCCCCAGCGCATCCACCGCCACCTGGGCGCCACCCCAGGGCGGGCCGAAGCTGAGCGTGGTGGCGGGCAGCCCGACGAGGCCGACCAGGCCCAGCCCGGCGCTGGCCAGGGCGCAGCCCAGGAACATCAGGCGGGGCGCGCGGCCGGAGGCGCCCAGCGCCGAAAGCGCCAACAAGGCCAGGAAGCTGACGCCCAGCAGCGTCAGCATCGGCGCCCCCCGGGCGCCCGGATTTCGAATCGCCTTGCCATCCGGGGCAGCTTAACAGCCCAGGCGGCCAGGGCGAGGCCCGTCATGGCGCTCTCCCCGCTGGACAAGATGGAAGTAATGTTTAGGGAGCGTGGCGCAGACAAGCGTGGCGCCATTCCGGCGGGGAGGTCGCGATGGGTGTGCTTCTGGCCTTCAGCCGGGGCGTGGACTGGATGAACGAGAAATTCGGCCGTCTGGCCGATTGGTGCATCCTCCTCGCCTGCGTCATCAGCGCGGCCAATGCGATGAGCCGCTATGGCTTCAACGTCTCCTCCAATGCCTGGCTCGAGGTGCAGTGGTACCTCTTCGCCGCCGTCGTCATGCTGGGCGCCAGCTACACCCTGTTCCGCAACGAGCATGTCCGCGTGGACCTGTTCTATGGCTGGATGAGCGAGCGCAGCCGCCTCTATGTGGACATCTTCGGCCTGATCGTCTTCCTGCTGCCCGGCATGATCCTGCTGACCTGGATGACCTGGCCCTTCTTCCTGGAGAGCCTGATCCGCAACGAAGGCTCGGCAAGCCCGGGCGGCTTGTTGCGCTGGCCGGCCAAGTTCCTGCTGCCGCTTGGCTTCTTCCTGCTGGTCCTGCAGGGCCTCTCGGAGCTGGTCAAGCGCATTGCCCTGCTGCGCGGCCCCGTCGAGGGGGTTGCCGTCGTCACCGAATATCAGCGGCCCGAACAGTGAGAGCTGGGCAATGACCCTCGACATCATGCCGCCGCTCATGTTCGGCGGCCTCATCATCTTCCTGCTGCTGGGCTTCCCCGTGGCCTTCTCGCTCTGTGCGGTGGGACTGTTCTTCGGCTTCCTCTCGATCGAGCTCGGCTTCTTCACCACCGCTTATCTGGGCAACCTGCCGCTGCGCGTCTTCGGCATCCTCTCCAACGACCTGCTGCTGGCCATCCCCTTCTTCACCCTGATGGGCGCCATCCTGGAGCGCTGCGGCCTGGCGGAGGACCTGCTGGAGGGCACCGGCCAGCTCTTCGGCAAGATTCCGGGCGGCCTCGCCTATGCCGTGATCCTGGTGGGCGCGGTGCTGGGCGCCATCACCGGCACGGTCGCCGCCTCGGTCATCGCCATGGGCATGATCTCGCTGCCCATCATGATCCGCTACGGCTATGACATGCGGATCGCGACCGGCGTGATCGCGGCGTCGGGCACAATCACCCAGCTCATCCCGCCCAGCCTCGTGCTGATCGTGCTGGGCGACCAGCTCGGCAAGAGCGTGGGCGACATGTATGCGGGCGCGATCGGCCCCTCGATCCTGCAGATCCTGCTCTTCATCGGCTTCATCGCGGTGGTCTCCATCATCGCGCCCCATAAGATGCCGCCCTTGCCGCCCGAGGCCCTGATGCCGCGCGGCTGGCCGCTCTACCGGCGTGTGCTGAAGGGCATGGTGCCTTCCATCGGCCTGATCTTCCTCGTGCTCGGCACCATCTTCATGGGCCTCGCCACACCGACCGAGGCGGGCGCGATGGGCGCCGTCGGCGCCGTGCTGCTGGCCGTGATGAATGGCAGCTTCACCTGGAAGCTGCTGCGCGAGGCGATGGGCAACACCATGCGCATCACCTCCATGGTCATCTTCATCCTGATCGGTGCCACCGTGTTCAGCCTGGTCTTCCAGGGCGTGGACGGCTCGCATTGGGTGGAGCACCTGCTGAGCCACCTGCCCGGCGGCCAGACGGGCTTCCTGGTCTTTGTCAATGTCTTCATTTTCTTCCTGGCCTTCTTCCTCGATTTCTTCGAGATCCCCTTCATCGTGGTGCCGCTGCTGGCCCCCGTCGCCGCCAAGCTCGACATCGACCTGATCTGGTTCGGCGTGCTGCTCTGCATCAACCTGCAGACCAGCTTCATGCACCCGCCCTTCGGCTTCGCGCTGTTCTACCTGCGCTCCATCGCGCCGAAATCGGTGCTGACGAAGGACATCTACCTGGGTGCGATCCCCTGGCTCGGCCTGCAGCTGATCCTGGTGGCGATCGTCATCTTCTGGCCGGAGAGCGTGACCTTCTTCCTGGATCGCGGTACCGGCGTGGACCCCGCCTCCGTCGTCATCGACGTGCCCCCGCCGCCGCCCGTGGATGACGACGCAGTGCCCGTCTTCCGATAGAGGGTCAGCGCCGACCGTCCGGGTTGCGAACCCGCCCCCAGAGGCCTGCCAGCGCACGGCGCAAATCCCCGGTGCCCGCGATGTTCTCTGGCGCCTGGGAGAAGAGGGCCGCAATCAGGCGGCGGCGTTCCCGCGGCTCCATCTCCCAGGCCAGGCCGAGCATGCCCCCTTGGCCGATCCGGACCACGCGGCCTCGCAGCGGATCCAACTCCGGGAATTCGCACCAGATCAGGCTGCCCACCACGGGCGGCGGCAGCCCGTGCGGAAGGGCGATGCGCGCCCCCCCGGCCGAGATGTCACACAGCGTGGCCCCCTCGCGCAGCGGGCCCGGCTGGCGTTCGAGCCGGATGCGCGTCGGCCGGTTCACCTCGAATCGCTCCTCCGAGCGCGGGCACGGCAATTCGCAGCAGACCAGCAGGCAGACGATGGCGAGGATGATGGCGATGGAGGCCCAGACGATGTTCATGAGGTCCTCGGCCGGCACCTCCACCGGCTGATCGGGGCCGAGCAGCGACCAGGTGATGCCCCCCAGATTGGCCACGATGATGGCGCCGAAGCCCAGCGCGAAGTTCCGGTTGAAGCGCATCGCGGTGCGGGAACTGCCCTTGGCCGTCACCTTGAAGGGCCGGCCGAAGGGACGCAGCAACGCGGAAGCGAGCGCGATGGAAACCGGCAGCGCCGCCACCGCATGCGCCGCCTCGGTGAAGATCGGCAGCGACCGCCCGCGTGAGATCCAGGCACTGTGCAGCCAGAAGCAGACCAGCGCCGGCACGCCGTAGCGCACGAAATCCACATGGTCGGTCTGGAAGGCCGGCACGCCGAACACCCAGTAGATGGCAGGACCGATCAGCAGCAGCGGCAGGAAAGGCTTGGAGAGCCAGTGCAGCAGGCCGTGCAGGTAATGCAGCCGCTGATTGAGCGTGTAGCCAGGCCCCCGCATCGGTCCGTCGGGCAGCAGCGCCACCTGGATGGTGCCAAGGCACCAGCGCGCCCGCTGCGTGCAGTATTCGGCGATATCCTCGGCCGAGAGCCCGATGGACAGGCGTTCGTTGAGCCAGCGTGTCTCATAGCCGTGCCGCATCAGGCCGTAGGTGAGGTAGATGTCCTCGCTGACGGCGCCCTCGGGGAAGCCGCCCAGCCGATCGAGCAGGTCACGCCGGACCATGAATCCGGTGCCGACGCAGAAAGCGCAGCCCCAGGCGTCCTTCGCCGGCTGGAACAGGTCGAAGAACATGCGCTGGTCATCCACCCAGGCGGCGGTGACGCCCAGATCATGCTGGATCGGATCGGATCGGGGTTGTAGTAGAATTGCGGCGTCTGGACGACGCCGACGCGCGCATCGCCGAAGAGGCCTACCATCCGGCGCAGCATACGCCGCTGCGGCGCGAAATCAGCGTCCAGCACCAGGATCAGCGGCACGTGTCGTCCAGGACCCAGATGGTGACCCGATCCGCCAGGTAGTCGAGCGAGAGCGCGGCGAGGATGGATTTCTCCAGCACGGCCAGCGGCTCATTGTAGGCGCGGATCATCACGTCCACCGCGGGCCAGTTGCCGCTCGCGGCCAGCGCCGCCTCCGCCGCATCCGCCTGCCCCTTCACCCGCGTCTCGGAATGGCGCAGCGTGATCAGCACGGCGCCGAGCGAGTAGACGATGGACAGCGCCTCGAAGGTGAAGAAGAGCCGCGCCCAGAGCGGCTCGAAGGCGAGGTCATAGGCCGGCAGCGTCCGGGTATAGCGCCAATGCAGGTAGATCAGGATGGGTGGCGTCGTCGCCAGCGCCATCAGCGCGCGGTCGAAGGCGCGGCGCGGGGTGAGCAGGAGCGCGAGAAGCGCCACCGCGATCAGCACGCCGAGCCCGGCCTGCAAGGCCTCGAGCAGGTCCGGCGGGCCCGGCAAGGCGCGCTCAGCCGCCCAAGGTGGCGGCGGTGGTGGCGCGGGCCTGGCCGAAGATCATCGCCAGGGCGTTGCGGGAGAAGCGCAGCGCAGCGCTCGCCATACCCGCGAAGACACCGCCCTCGATCTCGACGCTGACCCAGCGGCCGATGTCGCAGGGGACGGCGCGCCGGCCCCTCCCTTCGCGCATGCCGCGCAAGGGTGTCGCGGGATCGAGGTCGATCATCACATACATCTCGCGCCGTTCCATCGGCGGGAAGGGCACGGCGTAGTTGGTGTCCACGAGGTCGGTCGTGCGCGGCAGCACCTGGCGCACCCAGCCGGTGCGCGCGGCCGACCAGCCATCGGCCTCCACCACCACCGATGCGCCCACGGCCAGCCGATGCGCCTGGCGCACCGAGAAGATGCCGACGGCGAAAGCATTGCGGCATTCGACCGTGCCCGCGATCGTATCGCCCGCATTGAGGCGCTGCCCCGGGCTCGCGAAGGCGCGCAGCACATGGCTGTTGCTGGGTGCCGGGACATCGGCGTCCAGCAACCGCGCGAGCCGCGCCGTCTCACTCGCGGTCTGCGCGGAGAGGGCGTTGAGGTTGTGGTTGAGCGGCGCCGCTCGATCAGCGCGCCCAGCGCGCTCTGGGATTCGCCGGCATAGCTGCCCGCCTCGATGGAGCGCCGCTCCCCCTCCCGCCGGGCCAGCGCCGCCTGCGCGGCCAGCATGTCCTCCTGTGCCGCACGCTCGCGGTGCTGGGCGATGGTCAGAACCTCGCGCGTCACGACGCCCACGTCGAGCAGCCGGCGCTGGCGGGCGACGAGGGCGGATTGCTCGGCCAGCGTGGCAGCGGCACTGGCCGCCTTGGCACGCGCCTCGCTCTCCACCTCGCGCACGACATTGAGGGCGACCTCGCGCTGCAGGGCGATGGAGCGATCGAGCGTGGCGAGCCAGTTGGAGAGCACGGTGATCCGCTCGCGCAGGCCATTGAGGCTGATGCGCGTGCCCTGGGTCCGGTTCTCGAGGCCGATCAGGGTCGCCCGGCTCCGCCAGCAGCTTGTCGAGTTCGCCGTCGATCGGCGCCGTCACGAGGACCACCGGGGCGTTGACGACAGCGCGGGTGGTGGTGTCGGCCAGGATCGGCGGCAGGCTTGCCAGGAGCAGGCTGCCGGCCAGCAGGATCGCACCGCCATAGGTTACGGCGCGCAGCGCGTTCCCGGCCCATTCCGAACCACCCAGACCATGCCGTCGCCAAGCTTCGCGGGTCGCGCCCGTCAGGCCGTGTCCGCGCCAGGGCCGCGCACGCAGCCAGACGAGGGCCTGCATGGCGCCTTCGCGCAGGCGCTGCCATGCCGGGGGCGGGGCAGGGAGCGGCGGAGCCACGGATGAAGCGGCGAAGGGAGCGGCGCGCTCCGGGGCCGCGCCCGCGAGGGGCGGGGTCGCCGGCGGGCTGGGGTTGGGGCCCAGGCGCTGCGAGATGCGGTGCCAAGGCGGGACCAGGCGGCCGGGCGCCCCCCTCCGGACCCGGAGAGCCAGCATTCGGCGCGACAAAGAGGACCGTCGCCGGCGCCACGGCCAATGGAGCAGATGGCGATGGCGGGGAGGCGGCGAGGGGCGCTGCGGGCGCCTTGGGTGGCGCGCGCTCGAGCGCGTTTGGCGAGGCCGTGATCCCCGGCGCGGCGGGAGGGCGAGGTAGCCGCTCCTCCACCGAAGCCGCCATTTTGGCCACCAGCGGGGGGCGCCGCCACGGCAGCGGGCGGCGGCGGGGACGCCGGCCTGGCCGCTTCACGGGGCGGCAAGGGTTCAGCTGCCGGCACCGAAGGCATCGGTGCATCCGCTGCCTTCTCGGCGAGCGAGTTGGCGGGCGGCAGGCTTGCGGCGGGGATGGGCGGCGTTGCACGGGCCCGGCCGAAGAGCGGCAGGGTGGCAGGCCGCGAGGGGGGCGGCATGGGACGGCCATCCCCGCCCCGAAGCGGGTGAGCCACGCCGGAAGTGGCTTTCAGCCTCGATCCCTCACCTTCGGAGGCCATCTCTCACTGCCTTGAACCCAAGCACGCCCGAAACTCCGGAACAAAACGCCGGCGAATGACGGATGAGTGGATTTTTTAGACAAATTTGAGAGATGTGAAGCTTAAATTAACTTGATGGCGCCTCCGAAATGATCCGAGCGACGCGCGGGCTACTGGCTGGCCCAAAGAATACGGTGCAGCCAAGCGATGTCGGGCAGGTCGAAGCTGTAATCCGGATGGGCCGGGTTGAGGCTGGACAATTCGATCCGCTTGGCGCTTTGCCGCTTCAATTCCTTGGCCATCACCTCACCCAGGCGGGTCCGCACCACCACCCGGTCCCCGCGCCGGACGGGCGAGGCCGGCGAGACGATCACCACATCCCCGTCACGGAACACGGGCTCCATCGAGTCGCCAGAGATCTCCAACGCATAGGCGTTGGGGTCGCCAATTTCCGGCAGGCTGATCTCGTCCCAGCTGCCGCCGACCGGGAAGCCCGCATCATCGAAGAAGCCCTCCCCCCCCGCCTGCGCCAGGCCGATGAGCGGAATCCGGCGCGAGGGCCGGGGCCCGCGGGAGAGGCTCGGCAACGCAGCCTGGCCTGAGACGAGTGCGGCGAATGCCTCGACCCCGGCGCCGGTCGCGTTCAAGACCTTGGCCACGCTCTCAGTCGAAGGCCAGCGCGCGCGACCATCCGGCCCGATCCGCTTCGAGGGATTGAACGCAGTCGGATCCAGCCCCGCCTTGCGGGCAAGGCCGGAGGCGGAAAGGCCGTTTTCGGCGGCGAGCGAATCAATCGCGCGCCAGATGTCGTCATGTCGCATGGCGGCAAGACCATCATAGGTGTGAGGTCATCGCGCAATAGGAAAATGTTACGCATTTCCCTTGCGTGCCGGAGAGTCTTCGCTTTATGTTCTCTAAATGTTCTCATCCAGATTCACGAAAGGATACGTCCAGATGCCCCCCGCCCCCCGCGCCAGCCACGCCCCCCGCTTTGCCTCCCTGACCCGGACCGAGCCCTTCACCTCGGCCGAGGAAGCCTGGTTCTGGACAATGTCGGCCCTGGTCGCCCGGCGCGACGGCGCGCGCATCGCGGCCGGCAAGGGCATCGCCCCCCGCCCCTGCGAGCCGGACGATGTCATCAAGTGCCTCGATCGCCTCTACCGGCAGCGGCGCATCGAGCTCGCCCATGCGCGCGTGATGCGGATCTGGGGGGAGCGCGGCGTCGCTCCATGCCCGCGTCACATCCAGGAACGCGGCGACAGTCGCCTGTGGCGTGAAGCGATGAACCGCCTGGAATGGCCGCTGCGGGTCAAGGGCATCGTGGCCGGCGCGCCAACCATGGGCGCCCATGAAGCTGAGATCATTCCGTTTTCCGGCCGATCCGCATGAGCGGGGGCCAAGCCCTCCCGAAGCCCGGACACCGCCGCCACCATCTTGCGCAACGCGCCTGGATCGTCTTTTCCGGGCGCGCCGATCATGCCTGGCAGCGCCTGTTGCGGCCGGGCTTCCGGCACTGCTTCGCCGCGATCCAGGACGAGGCGGGCTGGATGGTGCTCGATCCGCTTTCGGGCCGGCTGCTGGTCGCGCGCATCGCGGTACCTGCGGGCTACGACCTGCCGGCCTTCTATGGCCGCGCCGGCCTGACGCCGCTCGGGCCCTTCCCGCTGCCGGAGCAGGCGCTGGGCACCCCCCTGCGCGGTGTCCCCCTGAACTGCGTCTCCATCTGCCGCGCCGTACTCGGCCCGCATGCGCCCTTCGCGCTGACTCCGGCCGGGCTTCACCGCAAGCTGAGCCGCCTGTCAGAATCTAGGAAAAAAAACTTGACAACAGCCGCAGATTAGGCGCAAAAGACTCCTGCCAAGGGGCGAACTGCGTCCTTCCCCTGGCACCGGCCGCCGCAAGGGCCGGCCCCTTCCACCCACGGGGTGGCAGGGGCCGGCCCTTTCGCGTTCCAGCCTCCCCAATCGAGCCCCTCATCCAGCAAGGAGATCGCCGCGCATGGCAGGCCTGATCCGTGCCCCGAAGCCTGTGGTGGTCCCACCCCAGCCGGCGCCCCCTATGCCCGAGCCTAATCCCATCACTGCCACCCAGGCCGCCGAGGTCGCGCGCACCGAGACCCGCGCGAGCGCCCGGCAGGGGATCCAGGGCACCATCGCCACCTCGGCGCGCGGCGTGCTCACGCCGCTGCCCCTCGCCCTGACCCGCAAATCCCTGCTCGGCGAATGATGGCCATGACCCCCACTCAGATCCTCGCCCGGCACGACGCCGCCATCGGCCGCCGCCGCCCCCATGAAGCCAATTGGCGCGACGCCTACGCCCATGTGTTGCCCGCGCCCCACGAGGCCGCGACGCTCTATGACGCCACCGCCGCCGACGCGGCCGAGCAGCTGGCCGCCTCCCTGCTGGCGGAGCTGACGCCGCCCTGGTCGCGCTGGTTCGGCCTCGCCCCCGCCCGCGGCGATGCCGAGCCCGAGCAGGCCACCGCCCTCGAAGCCACCGCCGAGACGCTGCAGGCGCAGCTCGACCGCTCCAATTTCGCGGTCGAGATGCACCAGGCCTTCCTGGACCTCGTCATCACCGGCACCGGCATCATGCTGGTCGAGGAAGCGCCCCCGGGCGAGAGCGCGGCCCTGCGCTTCACCGCCGTGCCGGTCCGCACCGCCGTGCTGGAGGAGGGGCCGGCCGGCCGGCTCGACACGGTGTTCCGCGAGGCCCGCCTCAGCACGGCCGAGATGCTGCGCCGCTTCCCCTTCGCTGAGATCCCGTCGGCCATGCAGCGCGAGGCGGCGGAGGAGGCGGACCAGCCCGACCCCGTGAAGCATCGCCTGGTGGAGGCGGTGTGGCCGGACGGCATGGGCTACCGCTACGCCGCGGTCTTCGACGCGCCGGGGCTCAAGGCGCCGATCTTCGTCGCCCAGGGCCGCTTCGCCGATGCGCCCTTCATCGCCTTCCGCTGGCTGAAGGCGCCAGGCGAAGTCTATGGCCGCGGCCCGGTCATCAAGGCCTTGCCCGATATCCGCACCGCCAACCGCGTCGTCGAACTCGTGCTGAAGAACGCCTCCATCGCCGTCACCGGCATCTGGCAGGCCGAGGATGACGGGGTGCTGAACCCCGCCACCGTGCAGCTGACACCCGGCGCCATCATCCCCAAGGCGCCGGGCAGCGCGGGCCTCACGCCCCTCGCCGCGCCGGGCAATTTCGACGTCTCGCAACTTGTGCTGAACGACCTGCGCGCGCGCATCCGCACGGCGCTGCTGGCCGACCGGCTTGGCGTCATCCGCGACCAGCGCATGACGGCCACCGAGGTGCTGGAGCGCAGCGCCGAAACGGCGCGGCTGCTGGGCGCCACCTATGGCCGGCTGCAGAGCGAATTGCTGACGCCGCTCGTCGCGCGCTGCCTGTCCATCCTCGCCCGCCGCGGCGAGGTGCCGCCGGTGCTGCTCGACGAAGGGCGCGTCACCCTGCGCTACGAAAGCCCGCTGGCCCGCGTGCAGGGCCGCGCCGATGCGGCGAACACGCTGCTCTTCCTCGACGCCGTCTCGAAGATGGGCGCGGCCGCGGTGGCCGAGGTGGACGCCCCCGCCGCCGCCCGCTGGCTCGCCCGCACGCTGGGCGCGCCCGCCGAAATCCTGATCCCCTCCCCCTCGGTTCAACCGGAGTGATCCCGAACATGCCCGACAACCTGCTCGACACCGCCCTCGCTCCCACGGCCCCCGCCACCGGCCAGCGCCCGGCCGAGGTGCCGGAGAAATTCTGGGACGCGGAGCGCGGCGAGTTGCGCGTGGACGCCCTGCTCAAGAGCTATCGCGAGCTGGAGCGCCGCATGTCCCAGCGCGCCGGCCGCCCCGCCCCGGATGCCGACGAGGAGGAGCGCCGCCGCTGGCGCGAGATGATGAACATCCCCGAGACGCCGGATGGCTACCAGGTGGAGCCCAAGCACGAGCTCTGCGGCCCGGATTCCGGGATCAACCAGCGCCTGCACGAAGCGGGCTTCTCCTGCGAGCAGGTGCAGCTGGTCTATGACCTGGCCTCGGAGCGGCTGCTGCCCCTGGTGGCCGAGGCCGCGCAGCAATTCGAGGCCGACCGCCAGGCCGAGAAGCTGCGCGCGCATTTCGGCGGCGAGGAACGCTTCCGCCGCGTGGCCGCGCAGCTCAAGGCCTGGGGTGCCGCCAACCTGCCGCCCGGCGTGCTCGAGGCGCTCTCCACCACCGAGGAGGGCGTGCTGGCGCTGGAGCGCATGATGCGCGGCAACGAGCCCCGCATGGAGCGCGACGCGCCGCCGCCCGAGGCGCTGGACGAGGGCGAGCTGCGCCGCCTGATGCGCGACCCCCGCTACTGGCGCATGCGCGAGCCGGAATTCGTGAAGCGCGTGACCGATGGCTTCCGCAAGCTGGTCGGCAGCTGATGCGCGCGGCGAAGCTGTGGCGCGAACTCCGAGGATCCGGGCCGAATAGGCCCGGCGGATCGCTTCAGCGATCCGAAGCCAAGGCGGCGGAGCCGCCGCCCGGCGTTTGAGGGCGCCAAAAACCAGACGCAGGGCGAGTGCTGCGCAGACGCGATGACGTCGCGCGCACGCCCTGCCTGGCCGCCGATCCGCCCCCCTCTGCCGGATCGGCGACCGCGCCCGCCGCAGGCCCGTGGACCCATGCGGCCCAGCTGCGGCGGGCGCCCCCTTTCATCCGCGCAGAACCTTGCAGGCGCGCGGTTGCGGCGCGTGCGCGCGGCCCGAACCCGGCCAACCGCGCGGCGCGCCTTTCCCGAAACCCTCCTTCTGGAGATCTTCCATGTCCGGTTCCATCGACCAGGCCTTCGTGACGCAGTTCCAGGCCGAAGTGCATGAGGCCTACCAGCGCCAGGGCAGCAAGCTGCGCCCGGCCATCCGCAGCAAGTCCGGTGTGAAGGGCGCCAGCACCATCTTCCAGCGCGTCGGCCGCGGCACCGCCAGCTCCAAGGCGCGCAACAACGCCGTGCCCGTGATGAACCTCGAATACTCCGCCGTCTCCTGCTTCATGCAGGACCATTACGCGGGCGACTGGATCGACAAGCTCGACGAGCTGAAGACCAATGCCGACGAGATCGGCGTGCTCGCCTCGGCCGGCGCCCATGCGCTGGGCCGCAAGACGGATGAGCTGATCATCACGGCACTCGACCTCGGCACGCGCGAGGCGGTGGGCACGCAATCCGGCCAGACCGACAATGACGGCATGACGCGGGCCAAGGTGCTGCTGGCCTTCGAGATGCTGGGCGCCATGGATGTGCCCGATGACGGCAACCGCTATGCCGTGGTCGGCTGGAAGCAGTGGAGCG
>JAIYCD010000254.1 GCA_027488195.1 Acetobacteraceae bacterium
CAGCACCCGGCCGTCGGGCAAATGCCGGATCGGGTAGACGACGAATTTCTGGTCGTGATGCCCCGCCTGCACCATGCTGGCGCCGGTCAGGAAGGGGGGTGCCACGGTGGTGGCGCGCCACAGGATTGCGCCCTGCCAGGAGGGCGCGCCCTCGCCCGGCGCGAAGTGGCGGCGGATGGCGGAATGGATGCCATCGGCGCCGATCAGGGCCGCGCCCTTGGCTTGGGCGCCATTCTCAAAGCGGGCGGTCACTCCATCGGCATCCTGCGCGAAGCTCGCGACACGGTGGCCGGTGTGCAGGGGGATGCCGCGCGCGCGGCATTCCTCCACCAGCAGCATCTGCAGCATGCCGCGATGGATGCTGTATTGCGGCCAGCGATAGCCGGCGGCGAGGCCGCGATCCTCGCGCCAGATCTCCTGGCCATGGGCGCTGATGTAGCAGAGCTCGCGCGTGGCGATGCCGGTCTCGGCCAGCTTCCCGGCCAGCCCCAGCTCGGTCAGTTCGCGCACCGCGTGCGGCAGCACATTGATGCCGACGCCGAGCGGCTTGTACTCCGCCACCGCCTCGAAGACGCGCGGGGTGAAGCCCGCCGCCTGCAGCGAAAGGGCCGCGACGAGACCGCCGATGCCGCCGCCGGCGACGAGGATTTCAGCCATGCACGGCTCCATGCAGCCAGGCGCCCCACATCAGGCAGGCGGCATCCTCGCCGCGCCGCGTCACGATCTGCGCGCCCAGCGGCAGGCCCTTGGGCCCCTTCCCCACCGGCACCGTCACGCAGGGCGTGTGCAACAAGGTCCAGAGCGTGTTGAACATAGGGTCGCCCGTATAGTCCGTGCCGGCCGGTGCCTCATCCGGGGCGGAGGGCGTCAGCACCGCGTCATGGCCGGCGATCGCGTCGTTGAAGGCGAGCTGCGCGGCGGCAAAGGCGGCGCGGCCCTCGGCCAGCTTCGCGCGCGGCTCGGCGAGGCCCCATTCCATCTTCTCGCGCAGGGTGGGGCTGAGCTGGGCGCGGGCATGGTCGATCTCCCAGCCCAGCGCCTCGGCGGATTCCATGTGCATCACATGCGGGTGCAGCGCCACCGCATCGGTGAAGGGCGCGCCGAGGGTGATCAGCGTGACGGTGGCGCCGGCCTTGCGCGCGGCCTCGCTCACGCATTCCATCAGCGCCGCCGTCTCGGGCGTGCCGGCCGTGCCGGGCGCCAGCACCAGGGCCAGCTTCGGCGCGCGGCCGGGCTGGGGCAGGTGGTGGTCGAAGCCGGTCATCGCCGTCATGCCGAGTGCCACATCGGCCACGCTGGCGCCCATCAGGCCGATGGTGTCCAGGCTCTCGCTCATCACCTTCATGCCCGCGCGGTGGAAGGTGCCATAGCTCGGCTTGAAGCCCACCGCGCCGCAATAGGCCGCCGGGCGCACGATGGAACCGGCCGTCTGCGTGCCGAAGGCGAGGTGCAGGACGCCCGCACCCACCGCGGCGGCCGAGCCGGAGGAGGAGCCGCCCGGCGTGTGGCCGGGGTTGTGCGGGTTGGTGGTTGGGCCCGGGAAGCGCGTGGCGAATTCCGTGGTGACCGTCTTGCCCGCGATGATGGCCCCCGCGCGCCGTGCCAGCGCCACACATGCGGCATCGCTGCGCGGCCGGTGCCCGCCCCAAATGGGCGAACCGTATTGCGAGGGCTGGTCGCCCGTGTCGATCACATCCTTCACGCCGAGGAAAAGGCCGGCCAGCGGCAGCTTGGCGCCAGCCTTCACCGCCGCATCCACCCGTGCGGCCTGCTTCATGACCAGCGCGGGCTCGTGATGGGTGAAGGCGCGCAGGATGGGCTCACGCGCGGCGATGCGGCCGAGCATGGCCTCAGCGAGGGCGGTGGCCGAGAGGCCGCCGGCGGAGATGCGGGCGGCGGCTTCGGAGGCGGGGAGGGATGCGGGATCGGTCATGGGGCGGGAGGCTAAGGCGGAAGCCGCGTTGCTGGGAAGGGTGCGGCCAGGCCACCCGGACGCCGCGCGGCCGCGACCAGCATCTCGACAAAGGCGCTCACCTTGGTCGGGCGGAAGCGCGTGGCGGGAAAGACGGCATGGATGCCCCCCTCCGGCAGGCTCCATTCGGGAAGCACAGGGTGCAGGCGACCGCGGGCCAAGTCATCGCCCAGGATGAAATCGGGCAGGACGGAAAGGCCACCGCCCGCCAGCAGGGCCTCGCGCACGGCGAGGGTCGCGTCAATCGAGATGGCCGGGCGAAGCTGCACCGCGCGGCGCTCCTCGCCACGCGCGAATTCCCAGCGATCCGGTTCGCGCAGCGCGAGGTTCGCCACAAAGGGCAGCGCCGGCAGCGCCTCCGGCCCCGGAAGATGCGCAGCCGCCTCCCGCCAGGCGCCGCCCGCCACGAGAACCTGCCGGAACCCCCCGATCCGCCGCGTCTGCAAGGTGGAATCGGCGAGCCATCCGACGCGAATGCCGAGATCGAAGCCCTCCGCCGTCAGGTCCAGCGTGCGATCCGTCAGGTTCAGCACCACCGCGCAGGCGGGGTGGCGCTGGTTGAAGGCGGTGACTACCGGAACGATCACGGAGGTGCCCAGGTCGAAGGGGGCGGTGATGCGCAGGGTGCCGGTGGGCTCGGCCACGCCTTGGGCCAACTCGTCGAAGGCGCGCTCCGCCTCGCCCAGGATCACGGCGCAGCGGGCATGCAGCAGGCGCCCGGCCTCGGAGGGCTGCACCCGGCGCGTGGTGCGCAGCAGCAGGGCGCTGCCCGTCGCCTCCTCAAGCTTCGCGATCTGCTGGCTGACCACCGCCTTGGTGACGCCGAGGCGCGCGGCGGCGGCGGTGAAGGAGCCGCTTTCCACCACGGCCGCGAAATAGGCGAGGCGGTTGAGATTGACCGGGGTGCGCATGGCTTGGCTTCTCGATCGCTATTGTTCGTTTTTACCATACATAATGTATATTTCGTTTGTATTTCCCCGACAAATCTCCCGGCCGATATTCCGCGGCACCGGAGACCCACCCATGCCTCGCCTCATCCATCTTTTCGATCCTCTTTGCGGCTGGTGCCACGGTGCTGCGCCCGCCCTGGCCGCCTTGCATGGCCGCGGGCTGGAGATGCTGCCCACCGGCCTCTTCGCCGGCCGGGGCGCCCGTCGGATGGATGCCAACTTCGCCGCCCATGCCTGGAGCCATGACCAGCGCATCGCCCAGCAGACCGGCCAGGCCTTCACCGAGGCCTATCGTGACACCTCCCTCGCCATCGGCGCCGCCTTCGACTCCGGCACGGCCAATGCCGCGCTCACCGCAGTTCACCTGACCGCACCGGAGCGTGAGCCCGACGCGCTGCGCGCCATCCAGCAGGCCCGCTTCGTCGAGGGCCGTGACATCACGGCCGTGCCCGTCCTGGCCGACTTGCTGACCGGGCTCGGCCTGCCGGATGCCGCCCGTCGCCTGGTGAGGGAGGACCAGGGGCTGCGGGCCGCAACCCTCGCACGCACCGAGCGCGGCGCGGGCTGGATGCGCGAGATGGCGGCCCAGGGCGTCCCCAGCCTTGTCCTCATTGAGGGCGACACGCCCCGCCTGCTGCCCAGCCGGCTTCTCTTCGGCGCGACTGATGATCTGCGCGCCGCCCTTCGGACCATCTGACCCCAAGCCTCGAACGGAGCTCCCTCATGCTGACGCGTCGCCATGCCCTGACGGCTTCTGCCCTCGCCCCCTTGCCTGCCCTCGCCCCGGCCCGGGCGGCGGGCCCGCTCAACTGGCAGGCCTTCCCCGCCGGCCCCAATGGCTTCTTCCGCGCGCCCGTGCTGCTCACCGGCCCCAGCGAGGCCATCCTGATCGATGGCGGCTTCACCCTCTCCGATGGGCGGGCCGTGGCCGCCGCCATCCAGGCCAGCGGCAAGCGCCTCACCACCATCCTCGTGACGCAGAGCGACCCCGATTACTATTTCGGCCTGGCCCCGATCCGCAGCGCCTTCCCCGCGGCCCGCATCGTCGCGGCCCCCGAGACGGTCGCCGCCATCCGCGCCAGCGTGCAGAAGAAGCTGGAGACCTGGGGGCCGCAACTGCGGGAGAATGGCCCGCAAAGCCTGGCCGATGTCGTCATCCCCGAAGCCTCGGGCGAGACCCTGCTGCGCCTGGATGGCGAGGCCATCGAGATCATTCCCGCCACCGGCCTCGCCAACCGGCGCCATGTCCGGGTGCCCGCGCTCGATGCGGTCATGGGCGGCGTGCTGGTTTTCGCGGGCCTGCATGTCTGGACGGCCGATACCCCCACTGCCCCCGAGCGCGCCGCCTGGGTCGCCAACCTCAATGCCATGGCGGCCCGCAACCCGCGCATCGTCGTGCCCGGCCACATGGTGCCCGGTGCCGCGATGGATGCGAGCGCCCTCCTCTTCACGCGCGACTACCTGCTCGCCTTCGAGGAGGAGCTGGCGAAGCCGGGGGACAGCGCGGCGTTGATCGCCGCCATGCGCGCCCGCTACCCGGCGGCGGGGCTTGGCATCGCGCTCGAGATCGGCGCCAAGGTCGCCAAGGGGGAGATGCGCTGGGGCTGACGCCTCACCGCGCCTCGGCCACGCCCTGCGCGATGAGTTCCACCAGGGCGCGGGCCAGGCAGTCATTCAGCCGGTCGGTCGCGGCGCCGCGGTCGGCCCGCGCCGTCCGCTCGAGGTCAAGCGCGCCGGTCTCCACCCAGTGCTGCATCAGGTCGTAGCGGCGGAACAGCGGCGCGCCTGCCGCGGCGGCGACCAGGCGCAGCTTGTCCCGGTAGGGATCGATATTCGCATTGGCCCGCAGGAAGCGGGAATATTGCTGGTCGAGGATGATCATGTCCGCGCCGCTGCGGCGGATGCGCTCCAGCCCTTGGCGCATCGTCTCGCCCATGTCGTCCGGATCGAGGCCGCGCACCGCCTCCACCGTGCCGGCCTGCCAGAGCACGAGGGCGGGCGTCTCGGCGGCCAGCCCGTCGCGCAGAAGGGCCACGTGATCATGCACGCTGACGCCGCGCCCGCCGCGCAATGCCAGCTCCACCGACCGGCCCGGGAAGCGCGCCGCGAGCAGTGCCTGCAGCCGTGCGGGCCAGGCGGCGTCTGGCCCCGACGCGCCCGGCCCCGTGAGGGAGCCCGAGCCGAGGATGAGGACGCGCAGGCTGCCCTGCTGCAGGGCGCGCGCGGTCGCGGGCAGCGGGCGGGCCGCGCTCAGCACATCGGGCGGCACGTCGCAGGCGGTGGCCCCCGCCGCGGCGGGGGACATGAGCAGCGCCACGACGGCAAGCGCGGCAGGGAGCAGGCGCATGGTCAGGACGTCCCGAGAGGCTGTGGGGCGGCGGGCTTGGGGCGGACGGTCTCGCGCGCCCAATCGGCCAGGATCGCGACGGCGAGAAGCGCACCAAAGCAGAAAACATTGACGATAGCCTGCATGGCCGCGTCATCGCCGTGCTCCAGCATGAGGCGCGCGGAGAAGGAAAGCAGGATGCCGAAGCAGAAGACCGGCAGGCTGTGCCGGCCCATCGCCGCGAAGGGCCACACCCAGCGCGAGCCGAGGAAGCCCCAGTCCCGCGGGACATAGGCCGCCACCAGGTAGGCCAGCGCCAGGACGGAGGCGAGGCGCGTGGGATGCAGCGAGGTCTTGTCGATGCTGGCCAGAAAATCGGAGACCCAGAGCGGCGCCACCTCCAGCAGATCCGGCAGGTGCTCGGAGACGATCATGCCGAAGACGCCGGCGGCGAGCACCAGCAGCGCCAGCGCCGCGATCCAGGGGCTGCGCGGCGGCATCGGCACGCAGGGCGCGCCGCGCGCCGCCTGCCCGAGCTGGAACCCCGCCACGAAGAGCAATTGCCAGGCGAGCGGGTTGAAGAACCAGCCGCCCTCCTGCCAGCGCGGCAGGTTGAAGCCCGCCTCCCGGACCGCGAGCCAGAGCGCCACCGAAATCCCCAGCAGCCACCAGGGGCGCCCGCGCAGCAGGAGACCCGGGATCAGCAGCCCCAGCAGCACGATGTAGAGCGGCAGGATGTCAAGGAAATGCGGCTGGAAGCGCAGCAGCAGCGCCTCCAGCAGGGTGCGGTAGGGCTGCTCGGCGAAGGGGTCGAGCGCCAGTTCGTCCAGATAGGTCGCGCGGTCCAGTGTGGCGGCCGAAAAGCCGACCTGCGCGGTAAAGACCACCAGCAGGAAGATGTGCGCGACGTAGAGCTTGGCGATGCGCCGCACCAGGGCGGCGGCCGCCGGCGCCCAGCCCTGCCGGTCGGCCTGGCCGGCATAGGCGAAGGCGCCGGCATAGCCCGCCAGCAGCACGAAGGCCTCGGTCGCATCGGCGAAGGCGAAGTTTTTCAGCGTGAAGCCGCCCAGCCAATTGCCCGGCGTGTGGTTGATCACGATCATCCAGAGGGCGAGGCCGCGGCAGATATCGGCCCGCGGATCGCGCCCGGGTCGGGGGAGGGTGGGGGGCGGTGTCGTGCCGGTTTGCGTAGCCATCTGCGTCATGCGCGCCTATATTAACCGAATGATCCGGCGCGTCCTCCCTTTCCTGCTGATCTGCCTCGCCCCCTCGCCGGCCTGGGCCGCCGGGACCTGTCCCGCCGTGACCGAGCGCTTGGCGCCCCTCCTCGGTGTGCAGGCGGAACTGGAAGCGGGTGAGCCCCTGACCATCGTGGCGCTCGGCTCATCCTCGACCGAGGGCGCCGGCGCCTCCTCGCCCCAGGCGAGCTACCCGACCCAGCTCGAAGCCCAGCTGCGCGCCAAGCTACCCGGGGTGGAGTTGCGCGTGATCAACGCCGGCAAGTCGGGGGAGACCAGCCAGGACATGCTGGCCCGGCTGGAGACCGACGTGCTGGCGCATGACCCCGGGCTCGTCATCTGGCAGGCCGGCGGCAATGAGGTGCTGCTGGGCCGTGACCCCGCGACCTTCCTGGAGCTGATGCGCCAGGGGCTGCGCCGGCTGCGCCAGGCCGGGATCGAGGTGGTGCTGATGGACAATCAGCGCGCCCCGCGCATCCTGAACGCGCCCTCCAGCGGCCGCTTCGACGCCGCCATCCAGGCCCTGGCCCAGGAGGAGCGCGTGCCGCTCTTCGCCCGCTCCCGCCTCATGCGCGTCTGGCAGGAGGCCGGACTGCCGCCGGGCGAGGTGCTCGCCGCCGATGGGCTGCACCACAATGACCGCGGCTATGCCTGCCTCGCCGAAGCCCTTGCCGCGGCCCTGATCCGGTCGGCCGGGCAGCGGGACACGCAGATCGCCGCGCATTGACGCCGCCCCAGCCCCTGCCTGCCCGCGCGTGACCGTTACCACCACGGCCCTGCCCTCCGGCGCGCTGCGCCATGAGATCGGCGTGCCCGCCTCCGCCCTGCCGGCCGTGCGCCCCGCCGCTCTCGAAGCCGCCTGGGAGGCCGCCCGTGCCTCTGCCGAGGCCGGGCTCTGGGGTCCCGCCCGGCTCATCGCCTTCGAGGATGGCGTGGAAATCGCCCTGACCGATGCCGATGCCGCCTGCTGGGCGGAGGCGATGGCCCAGGGCCGGGGGCTGAATTCGCTGGGGGATCTGGCGCTCTGCCTGCGACTGCTGGCGCTGGTCGAGGTGCTGGGCCGGGCGCGCTGGCTGCGCGGCTTCTTCGCCATCACCGGGGAAGGCGCCGAATTCCACCCGGCTTTGCTGGCCGCCGCGGCCCGCGCGCCGCTCGATCCGACGGGGCGTTTCGAGGATGGCCCCTTGCGTGCCATGTTGGACCGTAGCATCCCCCACGCTGCTCCCTGACGACCCACCCAAGGAAAGACGCCCCCGCATGTTGCGCGCCGCCGTGTTCTGCTCCGCCTCGTTCCTCTCCCTCCTGGCGCTTTCCGCCTGCGGCACGCCCAATCTCTCGGCTCCCCGCTTTGATGCGCCGAGCCTGGCGCCGCCCCGCCCGGGTGACCCGCGCACCAATGAGGCGGTGGTGCAGGCCTGCCGCGAGCAGGCGGCGCGGGAATTGCAACGCCAGGATCGCGGCCAGCTGCTGCGCGAGGATGAGAGCAATTCCCGCCAGGGTTCCGGTTTCGGCGGGCTGCCGGCCACCAGCCAGTCCGACGTGCTGGGGCGCCAATTCCTCTTCGAGCGGCGCATCAATGAATGCATCCGCGCGAACACCCAGACCGACGCCTCGGTGCAGCCGGCGCCGGCCGCCGCGCCGGCGCCCATCCCGCCCCCGCCGCGCCGAGCGCCCCGCACGGGCTCCTGATCTGGGGCCCTTCGGCGCGCTGGGGCGCGCCCTGTCCCACCGCGATGCCCGGATCTTCTTCTCCGCCAGCCTGACCGCCTGGACCGGGCTCTGGATGCACCGGATCGCGGTGATGTGGCTGGCCTGGGAACTGACACGCTCCGCCTTCTGGGTCGGCATGGTGGCGTTTTGCGACCTGGCGCCCGCGGTGGTCTTCAGCCCCATCGCCGGTGCGGTGGCGGACCGCATGAATCGCGTGAAGCTGACCATGATCGCCCAGGGGGTGATCG
>JAIYCD010000241.1 GCA_027488195.1 Acetobacteraceae bacterium
CGACTGCGGCCTGACGGGCCGCAAGATCATCGTCGACACCTATGGCGGCGCGGCGCCCCATGGCGGCGGCGCCTTCTCGGGCAAGGACCCGACCAAGGTGGACCGCTCGGCGGCCTATGCCGCGCGCTATGTGGCGAAGAACGTCGTCGCCGCCGGTCTCGCGGACAAGTGCACCATCCAGGTCAGCTACGCCATCGGCGTGGCCAAGCCGCTCTCGGTGTATTTCGACCTGCACGGCACGGGCCATGATGTGGACGAGGTGAAGCTGGCCAAGGTGATCCAGGACATGGTGAACCTCTCGCCCCGCGGCATCCGCGAGCACCTGCACCTCAACCGCGCGATCTACGTGCCGACCTCCAGCTACGGCCATTTCGGCCGCACGCCGGATGAGGAGAAGGGCACCTTCACCTGGGAAAAGACCGACCTGGTCCCCGCGCTGAAGGCCGCCTTCGGGCGCTGAGACCTTCCCCACGAAATCGCTTCGCGCTTTCGTGGGGACCCCGGATTGGTTGCCGTCCTTCGCGGGCGGCTCATCCTCGCGTGGCAAAGCCACGCGAGGGCTCCAGGGGGCGGATGGCCCCATAGGCACGGCCCCATGACATCTGACATCGCCGAGGATCCGGACGACTGGCCCGAGGGCATCCCGCACCGGCTCTATGGCCGCAGGCGCGGCAAGAAGCTGCGCCCCCGCCAGGAGCGCCTGCTGAGCGACGCGCTGCCGCGCCTGCGCTTCACCGATCTCGGCTTCGCCGAGGGCGCCAGCGCCCTCTGGTTCGAGGTGGGCTTCGGCGGCGGCGAGCACACGCTGGCGCAGATGCAGGCCAATCCCGGCACCGCCATCATCGCCAGCGAGGTCTACGAGCATGGCCTCTGCTCGCTGCTGACCGAGATCATCCCGGACGGCGAGGAAGCGACGGCCCCGCCGCCGCCGCTGCTGCGCCTCTGGCCCGAGGATGCGCGGGAATTGCTGATGGCCCTGCCTGAGGCGAGCCTGGACCGGTTGTTCCTCATGTTCCCCGACCCCTGGCCCAAGACCCGCCACGCCAAGCGCCGCTTCGTCCATCCGGAGATGCTGCCCATCGCCGCGCGCGCGCTGAAGCCGGGCGGGGTCTGGCGCGTGGCGAGCGATGACCCGACCTACCAGGCGTGGGTGACCGAGGTCTTCGCGGCGCAGACGCTCTTCACCGGCGCCCCCCCTGCCACCACCCGGCCCGCGGGCTGGCCGCCCACGCGCTATGAGGCGAAGGCCTTCGCCGCCGGTCGGCAGCCGCTCTATTGGGAATGGACGCGCGCCTGACCGGCGGCCCCTTCCGTCAGGGCCGGGGCCGGGCTTAGCATCGCGCATGCCTGTCACGCCGCCTCTCCATCGCCTTGCCGGCCTTGCGCTGCTGGGGCTGGTGTCGGGCCACGGCATGGCCGCGGCGCAAGAGGCTCATAAGGGGCAGGAGACGGCGCCCGCCAGTTGCGACGCCAAGCAGATGATCCTGCTTCAGCATGCCGTCACCGTGGCCGAGCTGCGCACCGCCGCCGCGGTCGCCTTCCTCGATGCCGAACCCTACCACGCGCATGTGCGCGAGTGGTTCGGCACCACGCCACCGCCCAAGATCCGCGTGCGCCTCGCCCGCACGCTGGAGCTGATGCAGCCAGGGCGGCGGCCGCCCTTCATCTGTGGCACGGCCGATTCCTGCGGCAATCGCCCGGTCTTCGCCATCGCCAACCTGGTGCGGCGGACCGTGATGCTCTGCCCCATGTTCTTCCAGGCCCGCAACGAGGGCGCGGATTCACGGCCCGGCGTGATCGTGCACGAGATGACGCATCTCGCCGCAGGCACAGGGGACATGGCCTATGGCCGCAGCGCGGCGCTCGCACTCGCCCGCAAGGAGCCGGACCGGGCGGCGCTCAACGCCGACAATTACGAGTACTTCGTGGAATTCCTGCCCGATCGCAGGGCGGCGCGCCCGGCGCGATAGGACGTTGTCGCGCGGCCCGGTTGGCCGCTAGGCTCCGGCGCAAAGAGGTCCAGGGAGAGACACCACATGCAACGCCGCAACCTGCTGGCGCTCGCCGCCGCGCCGTTCGCCGTCCCTGCCGCCGCGCAGGCCGGCTGGCAGCCTGACCGTCCGATCCGCTTCATCGTGCCCTTCCCGGCGGGCGGCGCCACCGATGTCTGGGCGCGGCTGGTGGCCGAGCCGATGAGCGAGATGCTGCGCGTGCCCGTGCTGATCGAGAACCGCTCGGGCGCTGCCGGCATGATCGGCGCCGATGCGGTGGCGAAGGCCGCCCCGGATGGCCACACGCTGCTCTTTACCATCACGCCGCTGGTGCAGTCGCCCATCGTGCTGGGCAATGCGCCCTATGACGCGGTGCGCGATTTCACGCCGATCGGCCAGATGGGCACGACGACGCTGATCTTCATGATCCGATCCGAGTTCCCGCCACGCAACCTGCAGGAATTCATCGCCTTCGCGCAGGCCGAGGCCCGCGCCGGGCGGGGGCTGAACCTCGGCTCCTGGGCGGCGGGGTCGAGTGCGCATGTCTTCGCGCTCGCCATGAACAACAAGCTCAACCTCGGCATGACGCATGTGGCCTATCGCGGCGAGGCGCCGATGGTCGTGGCTTACCTCTCGCGCGAGGTGGATGCGGGCATCAACAGCCTGACCAGCACGCGCGAGCACATCGCCAGCGGCCGGTTGCGCCCGCTGGCGGCGCTGGGCGACACGCGCGCGGCCAGCATGAACGAGGTGCCGACCTTCATCGAGCAGGGGGTGGATGTGGGGCGCGGCTGGTCCGGCTTCGCCGGGCTGCTGGGGCCGGCCAACATGCCGGCACCCGTGCATGCGCGCCTGGTGCAGGTGTTCCGCGACACCATGCACCGCGAGACCATCCGCCAGCGCCTGCTGGCCATGGACACCGACCCCGCCTGGCTCGGCCCCGAGGATTTCGGCGCCGCCATCATCCGCGTGCGCGACATCTGGACCGAGCTGACGCGCGGGATGGACCTTCAGCTGCGCTGAGCGCGCCAGACCACGCTGCGTTCACTCCGCATGGTCTGGCCGTTGCTGAGAGAATGATTCAGCGGCTCGGCGATTCCGCCTCAACGCATCATGCTCTACCGCACTTTTTCGAAGGCGAAGGTGTTGGAGAGTGCCGCACCCGGGCGGCCCAGCAGGAAGCTGTCCTCGCGCAGGTCGCGCAGCACCAGGCCCTGCCAGTCGGCCAGTTCCAGGATCATGCGCTGGGGGATGGCGTGCATCTCCATCTCGGCGCCCGGCGCGCCGGCGAGGTAGGGCGCCAGCTGGAAGCCATAGCCCTGCATCCAGACCGGGAGCTGGAAGATCGCGACACCGCCCGGCGTCAGCGCGCGGAAGGTGTTCCGCAGGATGTTCATGGTGACCGGCGGCGGGCAGTGCTGCAGGACGATGCGCGAATACCAGAAGTCACAGCTCTCCACCGGCATCAGGCGCTCGGGCATCACCTGGGCCAGCGTCACATGGGTGAAGCCCGCGGCCCGGCAGGTCTCGCGCGCCAAATGCAGGTGGGGGGGCGAGATGTCGAGGCCGGTCACCTGGGGGAAGCGGCGCGCCAATTGCAGCGTGACACGGCCGACACCGCAGCCGTAATCCACGCAGTGGTGGAACTCCTCCGCGCGGCGGCCGATGCGCGCCAGCGTCGCCTCCACCACCTGTGCGTCCCAGGCGCCAGCGGCGTAGAAGGCCTGGAGGTTGTCCGCGATGTTCTGCGGCAGGAAGCGTTCCTCGGTCAGCACGGACCAATGCGGCGCCGTCTCGCCCGCGCGGGTCCAGTAGGCGCCGGTCTTGGCGGCCATCAGCGCGAGCGTCGCGGCGTCGGCCTCGGTTTCGATGTGGTGGGTGGGCGCGTCGAGCGGCGGCAGGGCATGCGGGTTGCTGCCATGGCGCAGCCCGAATTCCGCGCAGCCCGCCAACGCCTTGCCGAAGGTCTGGAGGTCGGGCCAGGCGGCCTGGGCATGGGCGATGACGTCCTCGCTCTCCGGATCGCGGCCGAGCAGCATCCGGTAGCCGAGGATCACCGCCTCGCGCGTCAGCGTGGCGCCTGCATCATTGGGCAAGGGCGGCCTCCACGGCGGCGCCGAAGCGATCGAGGATCATGCCGACCTCCTGCTCCGTGACATTGTAGGGGGGCGCCAGGATCACATGGTCGCCACGCAGCCCGTCGATCGTGCCGCCCATGGGATAGCAGCCGAGGCCGCGCGCATAGGCCTCGCGCTTCACGCGCTCATTCACCTTGAGGGCGGGGTCGAAGACGGCCTTGCTGCCGCGGTCCTGCACCAGCTCGATCGCCCAGAAGAGGCCGCGGCCGCGGATATCTCCGACATGGCGGTGATTGCCCAGGCGCTCGGTCAGGCCCTGTTCCAGCAGGGCGCCCATGGCGTTGACATTGGCGAGCAGGTTTTCCTCCGCGATCACCTCCTGCACGGCCAGCGCCGCCGCGCAGGCCATGGGATGCGCCTGGTAGGTGTGGCCATGCATGAAGCCGCCCGAGCCATCCCGGATGGCGGCGATGACGCGGCCCTGCACCAGGATGCCGCCAATGGGCTGGTAGCCGCCGCCCAGGCCCTTGGCGATGACCTGGATGTCGGGCACCACACCCTCCTGCTCCCAGGCATGCATGGTGCCGACGCGGCCCATGCCGCTCATCACCTCGTCCAGGATCAGCAGCGCGCCGTGGCGGTCGCAGATCTCGCGCATCTTCGGGAAATAGCCCGGCAGAGCCGTGACGCAGCCGAGCGTCGCGCCGACGACGGTTTCCGCGCAGAAGGCGATCACATTCTGCGGGCCAAGTCGGAGAAACTCGGCCTCCAGCTCATCGGCCAGGCGCTGGACGTAGTCGGTGTCGCTCTCGTGATCCGCCCGGTCGCGGTAGCTGTAGCAGGGCGAGACATGGCTGAAGGCCTGGCTGAGGATCGGCGCATAGGGGGCGCGGCGCATCGCGTTGCCGCCGGCGGCCAGCGCGCCCAGCGTATTGCCGTGATAGCTCTGGCGGCGGGCGATGTAGCGGGTGCGCTGGGGTTCGCCCTTCTCCACGAAATACTGCCGCGCCATCTTGAGCGCCGCCTCCATCCCTTCGCTGCCGGAGGAGACGAAATAGGCGTGCGTCAGCCCGCCAGGCGCGTGGCCGACGAGCATGTCGGCCAGCCGCTCGGCGCTCTCGCAGGAGAACAGCGCGGTGTGGGCGTAGGTCAGCTGGCCGAGCTGCGCCTGCATGGCACCCAGCACATGCGGGTGGCCATGGCCGAGGCAGGCCACCGCGGCGCCGCCGCTGCCATCGATCACCGCATGGCCGCCGGATTCCCGCAGCCAGATGCCCTGGCCGGAGACCGCGACGGGCGGCGCAACCTTGAGGTTGCGATGAACGAGGTGGGACATGCGGCGCGCTCCGGACGAGGCGTGCAGGTTATCCCGGCCTTACGGCGGTGTCAGCACACCCACGGCCGCGCCCGTCATGCAGCAGGCGATGGTCGCCGCCACGAGCGAGGGCAACCCCAGGGCCACGATCTCCGCCTTCCGCCCCGGGCACATGGCGCAGAGCCCGCCCAGCATGATGCCCAGCGAGCCGAAATTGGTGAAGCCGCAGAGCGCATAGGTGAGGATCAGGCGCGACCTCTCCTCCAGCCCGGCGCCGCCGCGCGCGAGGTCCAGATAGGCCACGAACTCATTCACGACGAGCTTCACGCCGAGAAACTGCGCGACCGTCGCGGCCTCGTTCGCCGGCACGCCCATCGCCCAGGCGAGCGGCCATAGCAGCACACCGGCCACCTGTTGCAGCGTGATGCCCAGCAACGGCTGCAGGACCTCATTGCCCAGTGCGACCAGCGCCACGAAGACGATCAGCGCCGCCATGACGCCGAGCAGGAGTTGCAGCCCATCATTGGTGCCCTGGACCAGGGCTTCCATGGTGCTGGCGTAGAGCGGCGGGGCTTCGGTATCGCCCTCCGTCACGCCGCCCTCCATCACGCGCTGGCCCGGGATCATCAGCAGCGCGACCAGCACGGCCGAGGGTGCGCCGATGAGTGAGGCCGTCAGCAATTGCCCCGCCGCATCCGGCACCACGGGGGAGATGATGAGCGCATAGACCACCAGCATGTTGCCGGAGATGGTGGCGAGCCCCGCCACCATGACGACGAACAATTCCGAGCGCGTCAGCCGGCCCAGCCAGGGCCGGATCAGCAGCGGCGCCTCCACCATGCCGACGAAGACATTCGCCGCGACCGAGAAGCCCGCCGCGCCCCCCAGCCCGAACAGCCGCCGCAAGCCCCCCGCCAGGCCATGCACGACGAAGGGCAGGATGCGCCAGTGGTAGAGCACGGCCGAAAGCGCGCCCACCAGCAGCACCAGCGGCAGGGCCTGGAAAAACAGGATGAAGGAGGAGCCGGGCGTGACCTCGGCAAAGGGCAGCGGCCCGCCGCCGAGATAGCCGAAGACCAGCGCCGTGCCGGCCTGGGTGGCGCGCGCCAGCGCCTCCACCGCGCGGCCGACAAGGGCGAAGCCGGCGCGCAGCGGGGGCACATGCAGCATGAGCGCGGCCAGGCCGAGCAGGCCGATGAGGCCGCCGGCGACGACGCGCCAGGAGGCGTTACGGCGGAAGCCACCCAAGGCCCACGCAAGGAGGCAGAGAAGGGCCAGGCCGAGGGCGGATTGGAGTTGGAGGGACGTCAAAAGAGGGCCTCCGGCGGCCGGGGCCTCAGGCCCCCGACCCCACTCGTAAAGGGGTCTGGGGCCCCCGGCCCCAGCCGCCGGAGGCCCTTATGTCTCTTCGTCATCCACCACCCCATCCTCAATCCCCAGCACCCCGCCCGACTGATCCCCAGGCAGCGCCTCGATCGTCTTCAGCTTGCGCGCGATCTGCCGCGTCCGGCTCTGCGCCTCGCCGATCGTCTTGGTGACGGTGCCGACCTGCTTGCCCAGCTTGTCCAGCACATCCGCCATCTTCCCCATCTCGCCCTTCGTCGCCGAGAGCAATTCACGCACGGATTCCGCGTTCTTCGAGAGCGCCAGCGTGACATGGCCAAGCTGGATGGTGCGCAGCAGCGCCGGCAGCAGCGAGGGGCCGAGGATCAGCACGCGATGGTTCCGGCCGATATCGTCAATCAGCCCAGGGATGCGCGCGACCTCGGCGTAAAGTCCCTCGGTCGGGAGGTACATCACGCCGAAC
This sequence comes from Acetobacteraceae bacterium, assembly GCA_027488195.1. Classification (GTDB taxonomy): domain Bacteria; phylum Pseudomonadota; class Alphaproteobacteria; order Acetobacterales; family Acetobacteraceae; genus Roseococcus. The sequence goes on from JAIYCD010000241.1 coordinate 7,192, forward strand.
TCCACCGTCCGCGGGGGCAGGATGTATTTCTCCGCGATTTTCTTCGCCTCGCCGCGGATGCGGATTTCGAGGGCCTTGCGGGCGGTGGCCTCGGCAATGGGGTCGGCGGCTTCCCAGGCGTTGAGGAGCCGCTCGTAATCCTCGATCGGGAACTTCGCATCCACCGGCAGCAGCACGCGCGCCTCGCCCGTGGTAGGCATGACCACCGCGAACTCCACGGAATCCGCGCTGTTCTCGCGCAGGCGGACATTCACCTCGTAGCTGCCCTCGGGGAGGATATCGTCCAGCAGGGCCTTCACCTGCGTCTCGCCCCAGCCGCCGCGCGTCTTCACATTGCCAAACAGGCGCTTGATGTCGCCGATCTGGCCCGTCACCGCCTGGATTTCGCCCATCGCCTTCTGCACGGCGGTGAACTGGTCGATCACGCGGGCGAAGCTTTCATTCATCTGCTTCTCGACCGCGCCGGCGAGCTGTTCGTTCACGCTCTTCTGGATTTCGGCGAGGCGTTTTTCGCTCGTCTCACGCATCTCCGTCAGCTTCTTGTCCAGCACCTCGCGCGAGCGCGCGGTCTCGGCGCTCATGGCTTCCTGCGTGGCCTTGGCGTCGGCGGTCAGGCGTTCGAGCAGGGATTTCTCGGTGTTCGCGAGCGATTCCGCCTGCTTCAGAATGCCGGCGGCAAGCCCTTCCTGCGTCGCCTTCGCCTCGGCGGAGAAGCGGTCCAGCAGGGATTTCTCCATGGCGGCGAGGGTTTCGGTCTGCTTGAGCAGCGCCGCGTTCAGCAGCTTCGCCTGCTCCACCGCGAAGCCCTGCACCACGGCGCCCAGGGCGGCTTCGCTGGCGGCGAGCGCCGCCTTCACCTCTCCGGTCAATGCGCCGAGGCGTTCGCCCTGGCGTTCCTGTGCGGCTTGCAGCAGGGGCAGGGCGGGGTCGCTCGCGGGCTTGCGGGTCAGCAGCACGCCGAGCACCGCGAGGAGCAGCAGCAGGATCAGTCCGAGCAAAACAGTTTCAACCGTCACGCCTAAGTCCCCGCTGTCTCACCCCGAAGCATGCATGATCGGCCGTGTCGGCACCACCTGAAGTCCTGGGGTCTGGGGCCTTTCGGCCCCAGCCGCCGGAGGCCTCTTCCTCAGTGCCGGAAGTGCCGCATCCCCGTGAACACCATGGCCAGCCCCGCCGCATCGGCGGCGGCGATCACCTCGGCGTCGCGCATGGAGCCGCCCGGCTGGATCACGGCGGTGACGCCGGCGGCGGCCGCGGTTTCCAGCCCATCGGCGAAGGGGAAGAAGGCATCGGAGGCGACGACGCTGCCCACCGCCAGCGGCTGATCGAGCCCGGCGGCGCGGGCGGCGGCCTCGGATTTCCAGGCGGCGATGCGGCTGCTCTCCACGCGGTTCATCTGCCCCGCGCCGATGCCGACCGTGGCCAGGTTCTTCGCGTAGATGATGGCGTTCGACTTCACATGCTTGCAGACGCGGAAGGCGAAGAGCAGGTCCGCCATTTCGGCCGCACTCGGCGCGCGCTTGGTCACCACGCGCAGTTCGGCCTCGGTGACGCGCCCGGCGTCGCGGGATTGGGCGAGGAAGCCGCCGGCGACGCTGCGGAAGATCATGCCCGGCGCGGCCGGGTCGGGCATGCCGCCGGTCAGCAGCAGGCGGAGATTTTTCTTGCGGGCGAAGATGGCGCGCGCGGCGTCATCGGCGTCGGGCGCGATCACCACCTCGGTGAAGATGGCGGTGATCTTCTCGGCCGCCGCCGCGTCCAGCCGGCGGTTCGCGGCGACGATGCCGCCGAAGGCCGAGACGGGGTCGCACAGCAGAGCGCGGTCCCAGGCGGTGGCGAGGTCCTCGGCGATGGCGATGCCGCAGGGATTGGCGTGCTTCACGATGACGATGGCGGGCGCGTCGAATTCCGCGCAGGCCTCATAGGCCGCGTCCGTGTCGTTCAGGTTGTTGTAGGAGAGCTCCTTGCCCTGGACCTGCTTCGCCGTGGCGATGCCGGGGCGCGCGCTGCCATCGAGGTAGAAGCCGGCCTTCTGGTGCGGATTCTCCCCATAGCGCAGCGTCTGCGCGAGCTGGCCCGCGAAGGCCAGGCGCGGCGGGAAGTCCTGGCCGAGCTGGCCCGCGAACCAGGTGGAGATGGCGGCGTCATAGGCGGCGGTGCGGGCATAGGCGGCGGCCGCCAGTTCGCGGCGGAGTTCCGCCGAGGTTCCGCCATTCGCCTCGATCTCGGCGGTGATGCGGGCGAGGTGGGAGGGCTCGGTCACCACCACCACATGGGCGTGGTTCTTGGCGGCGCTGCGGATCATCGCGGGGCCGCCGATGTCGATATTCTCGATGCAATCCTCGAAGGCCGCACCCTTCGCGACCGTCGCCTCGAAGGGGTAGAGGTTGACCGCCACGAGGTCGATCGGCGCGATGGCGTGTTCCTGCATCTGCGCCACATGCGCGGGCTCGTCACGGCGGCCGAGGATGCCGCCATGCACCTGGGGCACCAGCGTCTTCACCCGCCCATCCAGGATTTCCGGGAAGCCCGTATGCTCGCTGACGTCTTTCACCGGGATGCCGGCGGCGCGGATGGCCTGGGCGGTGCCGCCGGTGGAGAGGATCTCGGCACCACGACCGGCCAGGAAGCGGGCGAATTCCACGATGCCCGTCTTGTCGGAGACGGAGAGCAAAGCGCGGCGAATGGGGAGGTTCATCGTCATAATCCCAGCAGGTCGAGCGTGCGGCCCACCACCGCGCTCTCGGTGAATTTTTCCCGGGCGCGGGCGAGGCCGGCGGCGCCCATCCTTTGCCGCAGAGGCGCATCGGCGGCCAGTCGCGCCAGCGCAGCCCCGAGCGGCGCCACCTGCATGGGCGGCACCAGCAGGCCGGTTTCCTCGGGCACCACCTGCTCGCGGCAGCCGCGGATGTCGGAGGCGATGACGGGCAGGCCGCTCAGCATCGCCTCGATGACCGACATGGGCAGGCCCTCGAAATGGCTGGGCAGCGTGAAGATATCGGCGGCCTGGAGCAGGCGCGCCACGTCATGCCGGTAGCCCAGCATGCGCAGCCGTGGCCCGAGAGCCGCCGCGGCGCGTTCGAAATGCGGCGCGAGGTCCTCGCCATGGTCGGAGGCCAGGCGCTCGCCCACCACCCAGAGCTGCGCGTCGGGCACCGCCTCCATGGCCTGGAGCATCTCGGGCCAGCCCTTGTGCCGCACCAGTCGCGAGATGCCGATGACGACGCAATCGCCTTCCGCCACGCCCATCTCGGCGCGCAGCGTGGCGCGGGCCTCGGCATCGGGGTGGAAGATCGCGGGGTCGCGGCCATTGCCGGCGGCGGTGGCGCCGCGGTGGATCCAGAGGCGGCGGGCGTCCCGCGCCTCCTCCTCGCTCACGGTCAGGAAGGTGTCGGTCATCCGCCCGCCCATCCATTCGACGCCGAGCGAGAGACCGCGCCGCCAGAGGGGACCGGGCTGGTTGAACAGGAAGCCGTGGCAGGTATAGGCGATGCGCGGCACGCCCTCGAGCTTCGCCGCCGCGCGCGCCAGGAAGCCCGAGATGGGCATATGCGCGTGCACCAGGTCGAAGCGCTCGTCCCGCATGATCCGGCGCAGTTCGCGAAAGGCGGGGATATGCGCGCGGGGGTTCAGGCTGCGCTGCATCGCCACGGGGATGATGCGGAAACCTTCGCCGCGCGCGACATCCAGCAGCGGACCCTCGGCCGAGATGCCCACCACCTCATGCCCGCGCGCGCGGGCGCCCCGCATCAGCGGCAGCAGGAAATGCCGCAGCGAGAAATCCACATTGGCGAGCTGCAGGATCTTGATGGGCTGGTCCGCCTAGCCCTCGCCGCCTGGGATCACGCGGCTGACGGCCCATTGCACCGTCTCCGCCTCGCCATCCGAGGTGAGGACGATCTGGCTGGAGCGGCGCGGCTCGGCAGCGAGATACACGCTCTCCTCCAGCTCTACGCGGGCGCCGCGGGCGCGGAAGCGCCAGCCCTGGCCGCCGGGCAGGCGCATCAGCACGCCGCCCTCCTCCTCCTGCAGCACGGCCGTGACCGCGGGGTGCAGGTGGAAGCGGATGGCCCAGGCGGTGGCAGGGCCGGGGAAGGGCTCCAGCGCATCCTCGCCGCGCAGGTCATCGCCGCTCTCGGAGAGGTAGAGGCGGCGGCGATGCACCACGCCATGGGTGCGGCGGTAGCCGTCATGGCTGATGTCGAGCCATTGCGCGCCATTCGCCTCCTGCCGCTCGATCTCCACGCGCTCGGGCCGGCGGCCCAGGCCTTCCTCGCGGAGTTCGGCGGAGTTGGTGTCGGCCAGGGTCAGCGTGGAATGGGCGGCGGTGCCGCGCAGCGCATCGCGCCAGGCGGAATCGGCGGCGGGTGCCGCGCCGCAATTCACGATCAGGCGATCCCGCCCCACCGACATCTCGAAGGAGAGGGTGCCGGCATGGGCCGTGCGGTCCGCGCCGCGCGGCAGGCCCGAGGCGGGGTCGGCCGGGCGGCCGGGCGGCGGGCCGCCGCAATCGGCGATGATGAGGGTGCGGCCGGCGGCGATGCGCTGGAAGCCCGTCTCCTCCAGCAGCATGGGCGCGCGGCCCTTGGCCAGGCCCTGCGCGAGGACGACATCCACCAGGGAGGGCGCTTCCTCGCGCGTGCTGTTGAACAGCGCGAGCGACATGTCGCCATGGCGGAACAGGCGCAGCGCCTGGCCCGCGCGTTCCAGCGCCAGTGAGAGCTGCGGCGGCGAGGCGATGCCCACGCCGTTGAGCAGGTTGCGGATCTCGATCAGGTCCTGGAGCGCCAGGAGCTGCACGGCGGGGCTGCGTTCGACATGGCCGCCATCGGGGTGGAATTGCCGTTCCAGCTCGGGGCCGAGGAAGCGCAGCGCGCGCGTCATCCAGGCCTCTTCCTCCAGCGCCACGGCGGCGGCGATGCTGCCCTTGAGCACGACCAGCCCGCCGCGATGCGCGGCCTCGGCCGGCAGGCTGGCGGAGAGGGCGCGGCCATCGAGCGCGAGGCGCTGGAGCAATGGCTTGCGGAAGCCGTCCTCGGCCGTGGCCGCCAGGAAATCCCAATGGCCGAGCCAGGCGGAAATGCGGGCGGCGGCGACTTCCGGCGCCTGGGCCATGGGCTCGGCCGCGCCGCGCGCCAGCCAATCCTCGGTCAGGTCGCGCGCCATGACGCGGGCGGCGTCGGTCCCCAGCATCCGCAGGTCGCGCAGCCAGGCGAAGCCGTGCGCGGCCTGGCGCCAGAGCACGGGGCCGCCCAGGGGCGTCCAGTCATTCAGCAGGCGGACCGAGCCCAGCACCTCGAACTCGCCCCGCAGCAGGCGGGCGCCGCGCGTGGCATCGCCAGGCCAGAGATCGCGGAAGGAGCGGGCGGGCGCGTCGGGCACGCGCATGGGCTTCAGGCGGGTGAAGAGGCCCCGGACGTTGCGGAACACGTCGGCCATCAGGCGCCCCCCCTCAGCCCGGCGATGGCCTCTGCGTAATCGGCCGCGCCGAAGACGGCGGTGCCCGCCACCAGCACATCGGCGCCGGCGGCGATGCAGTCGGGCGCGGTCTTGAGCGTGACGCCGCCATCCACTTGCAGCGCGATCTCGCGGCCGGATTCGGTGATCATGCGGCGGAGTGCTGCGATCTTCGGCAATTGGCTCGCCAGGAAGGACTGCCCGCCGAAGCCCGGATTGACCGACATGACGAGGATGAGGTCCGTCAGGTCGAGCACATGGGCCAGGCACTCGATCGGTGTCGCCGGGTTCAGCACCACGCCGGCCTTCTTGCCGAGCGCGCGGATGGTCTGGAGGCTGCGGTGCAGGTGCGGCCCGGCTTCCGGGTGCAGGCTGATGACATCGGCGCCCGCCTCGGCGAAGGCGGCCAAGTACGGGTCGGCCGGGGCGATCATGAGGTGGACGTCGAAGGGCATGGCGCTATGGCGGCGCAGCGCCTTGATGAGCCCCGGGCCGAAGCTGATGTTGGGCACGAAATGCCCGTCCATGATGTCGAGATGCAGCCAATCCGCGCCGGCGGCTTCGATGGCACGGACCTCCTCGCCCAGGCGGGCGAAATCGGCGGCGAGCAGCGAGGGGGCGATGCGGATGGCGGACATGGGACCCGGAAAGGAAAGCGCCCTTCCGGTTAGCCTATTCATCCCCGCCTGCAAACCTTCGCAGGCGGGGATCGGGGGCCAAAATCAGCCTTCGAGCACGCCGCGCGAGCCGCCGATCATCGAAAGGAACTCGCGGCGCGTCGCGTCATGGGTGCGGAACTCGCCCAGCATGCGCGAGGTGACCATGGAGACGCCGGGCTTGTGGATGCCGCGCGTGGTCATGCACTGGTGCGCCGCCTCGATCACCACGGCCACGCCCTTCGGCTGCAAGACGCTCTCGATCGTGTTGGCGATCTGCGCCGTCAGCTTCTCCTGGATCTGGAGGCGCTTGGCGTAGGTCTCGATGACGCGGGCGAGCTTGGAGATGCCGACCACGCGGCCATTCGGCAGATAGGCGATATGCGCGCGGCCGATGATGGGAACCATGTGGTGTTCGCAATGGCTTTCCAGGCGGATGTCGCGCAGCACCACCATCTCGTCATAGCCATCCGTCTCCTCGAAGGAGCGGGCGAGCATGGCCACGGGGTCATCGCCATAGCCCGCGAAGAATTCCTCATAGGCGCGGGCGACGCGGGCGGGGGTGTCCACCAGGCCTTCGCGGTCCGGGTCATCGCCGGCCCAGAGCAGCAAGGTGCGGATTGCGGCCTCGGCCTCGGCGCGGCTGGGGCGGATGATTCCGCTCATCTTGTCATCGGCCTGGGCGTTGGCGGGCAACTGGATGTTCATCGCTTTCGGAATTCCCTGGCGCTCCGCATCAGTCCCGAGGTTGGGGCCGCATCATGCTCTCGCATTGGCCAGATGGGGCCGCGGCGTCCCTCCGCAAGGCGTCTGCGGCCGGGGCGGGGTTCAGTGGAGGCCGCCCTGCTGGTGCGGGCTGTCGAGCGAGAAGGCCGGCACGGCGGCGTCGAACTCCTCTCCCGTTCCGGTCACGATCATGTGGTAGGTGCCGCGCATGAAGCCCGAAGGCGTCGGCAGCGGCGTGCCGGAGGTATAGTCGAAGCTCTCGCCGGGTTCGAGGATGGGCTGCTCACCCACCACGCCCTCGCCATGCACGCGCATCTCGCGGCCCAGCGCATCGGTGATGATCCAGCTGCGCTTGAGCAACTGGACCGTGGCCGGGCTCAGGTTTTCGATCTGCACCTTGTAGGCCCAGACAAAGCGGCCCGCTTCGGCGTCCGACTGGTCGGCCAGGAAGAAGGGGCGGATGGTGACGCGCACGCCGCGCGTGACGGTGGTGTAGGGCTTCATGCGCGGCGCATCGCGGCGGTGGCGAGGCCGGCGCCGATCAGCATGCCGCCGCCCAGCCGGTTGAAGCCGCGGCGGATGGCGGGGCGCTTCACGGCGTCGGAAAGCGTGCCGGCCAGCAGGGCGTAGCCGAGCGCGTTCAGCGCGCCCAGGCCCACGAAGGTGACGAGCACGAGCGCGGCCTGGGGCAGGAAGGCGTTCTGGGGGTTCAGGAACTGCGGCAGGAAGGCCACGAAGAAGGCGATGCTCTTGGGGTTGAGCAGGGTGACCAGGAAGGCGTCGCGGAAGGCGTGGCGGGCGGGCAGCGACACGGCCTCGCCCACCGGCGCGCGCCAGAGCTTGATGCCGAGCCAGATGAGATAGGCGGCACCCAGCCATTTCGCGACCGTGAAGGCGGTGGCGCTCGCCGCCAGCAGCGCGCCCAGGCCGACGAGCGAGGCGGTGAGCGCGACCGCATCGCCCAGCGCCACGCCGCCCACGGTGGGCAGCGCCGCGCGCCAGCCGCCGCCAAGCGAGCGGCCCAGGATGAAGACCACGACCGGCCCCGGGATCATCACCACGATGAGCGAGGCGGCCGCGAAGGCGAGCCAGGTTTCGAGCGTCATGGCCGCATCATGCCATGACGCCCATGGCCGGGGCTACTCCGCCGCGCGCAGGCCGGGGGCGCTGACCGCGTCCAGCGCCTCGGCCAGGTCCTCGATCAGGTCGGCCACGTCCTCCAGCCCCACCGAGAGGCGCACCGTGCCGTCGGTGATGCCGAGCTTCGCGCGCTCCTCGGGCCCGATCCGCATGTGGGTGGTGGTGGCCGGATGGGTCGCGAGCGACTTGGAATCGCCGAGGTTGTTGGAGATATCCACGATCTGCAGCGCGTTCATGAAGCGGAAGCAGGCATCCTTCCCGCCGCGAATATCAAAGGTGACGAGCGTGCCGCCGCCCGACATCTGCCGGACAGCCAGCGCATGCTGCGGATGGTCGGCGCGGAAGGGGTAAAGGACGCGGGAAATCTCCGCGCGTTCGGAAAGAAAATCGGCGACGGCGGCGGCGTTGCGGCACATCTGGTCCACGCGCAGCTTCAGCGTCTCCAGCCCCTTCAGGATCACCCAGGCGTTGAAGGGCGACATGGCGGGGCCGGTGTTGCGGATGAAGGGCATCAGCACCTCCTCCACCCACTTCTTCTTGCCGAGCACGGCGCCGCCCAGCACCCGGCCCTGGCCGTCCATGTGCTTGGTGCAGGAATAGACGACGACATCGGCCCCCTGCTCGAAGGGCTTCTGCAGCAGCGGCGTGGCGAAGACATTGTCCACCACGACCAGCGCGCCGGCCGCATGCGCCAGCTTGCAGACGGCCACGACATCCACGAGTTCCAGCATGGGGTTGGAGGGGCTTTCCAGCAGCACCATGGTGGCGGGCGTGCTCAGCGCCGCCTCCCATTGCGCCAGATCCGTGCCATCCACGAATTCGGCATGGATGCCGTAGCGCGGCAACAGCGTGCTCACGATCCAGTGGCAGGAGCCGAACAGCGCGCGCGACGCCACCAGCCGATCGCCGGTCTTGAGGTGGGAGAGGAGCGCGGAATGGACGGCGGCCATGCCGGTCGCCATCAGGCGGCAGGCTTCAGCACCTTCGATGGCGCAGAGGCGATCCTCCAGCATGGTCGTCGTCGGGTTGGCGAAGCGGCTGTACTGGTAGTGCTCGATCTCGTTCTTGAAGGTGGCTTCCGCCTGCTCGGCGCTGTCATAGACGAAGCCGGAGGTGAGAAACATCGCCTCGGCGGTCTCGCCGTGGTTAGAGCGGTTCAGGCCACCGCGGACGAGTTGCGTGGCGGGGCGAAGCTTGCGGGACATGATGGACACCCTTCATCCGAAACATAGACGTCCGGCCCCCTGGGCGGGGTGAGGGTCACGCCCCCATCGGGGGGCGTTCCCTGGGCCGTTTAGCGCGCTTGTTTTCCGCCCTCCGTAGAGGACGACCCGGTTGGGACCTCGCCGCAAGCTGGCCGGACAAATCGCGAGGACAACCCAAAAATAGACCCCGGGGGCGGGCGGCGTCAATCATCCGGGTCATTGACGGCCATCCTTGGGCAATGCGAAGATTCTCAGGAATGAGCGCGCTCGATCCTGACGTGGCCAGTCAATTGGCCGAAGACCTGCCGCCGGACGTGTTCCGCACCATCATCTCGACCTTCGAGGATGACCTCACGCGGCTCGCGCAGGAATTGGCGGCGGCCGCGCAGGCGGGCGACCAGGACGGGTATGAGCGCGCGGCGCACAGCCTGGCCGGCGCGGCGGCGGCGGTCGGCGCCGTGGGCCTGGAGCGCGAGGCGCGCATCGCGATGGATCACCGCCAGCCGGAGCCGCCGCAAGTTGTGCTGCCGCGCCTGCTGGCCGAGGCCAAGGCCGCCTTGCAGGCGTTGCACGCCCTGATCCATTGAGCATGCTGGCCTGATGCCGGCGCGCATCCTGCTGGTCGAGGATACGCCGACCCAGGCCGAGATCGCCAAGGTGATGCTGCGCGATTTCGGCCATGAGATGCGCCACGCCGAGAGCGGCGCGGCCGCCCTGGCCATGGCGCAGGAATGGCGGCCCGATGCCATCCTCGTGGATCTCGTGCTGCCGGATTTCTCGGGTATCGAGCTGATGCGGCGCCTCAAGGCCGCGCATCTGGACGCGACCTGCATCGTGCTCACCGCGCATGGCTCGGTGAACACCGCGGTCGAGGCGATGCGCGAGGGTGCCACGGACTTCCTGCTCAAGCCCTATGCCGCCGCCCGCCTGCGCGTGACACTCGACAACGCGCTCGAGAAGCGGGCGCTCCGCCGCGAGCTGGACACGGCGCGGACGGAGCTGGGGCGCGAGAGCTTCGGCGGCTTCATCGGCGCCTCGCCCGCCATGCAGGCGGTGTATCGCACGCTGGAAAATGTCGCGGGGTCGAAAGCGACCGTCTTCATCACGGGCGAGAGCGGCACCGGCAAGGAAGTCGCGGCCGAGACGCTGCACCAGGCCTCGCCGCGGCGCGGCAAGCCCTTCGTCGCGCTCAACTGCGGCGCCATCCCGCGCGACCTGCTGGAGAGCGAGATCTTCGGCCATGTGAAGGGCGCCTTCACGGGCGCCACCGAGAGCCGCGCCGGTGCCGCGCGCTCGGCCGATGGCGGCACGCTGTTCCTGGATGAGATCGGCGAGATGCCGATGGACATGCAGGTGAAGCTGCTGCGCTTCGTGCAAAGCGGCACCGTGACGCCCGTCGGCGGCACGCGGGCCGAGGCGGTGGATGTGCGCCTCGTTTGCGCCACCAACCGCGACATCCTGGCCGAGGTGCAGGCCGGACGCTTCCGCGAGGATCTGTATTACCGCCTCTATGTGGTACCGGTGGTGCTGCCGCCGCTGCGCGCCCGCGGCGAGGACGTGCTGCTGATTGCCCACCACCTGCTGCGCAACTTCGCGCGCGAGGAGGGCAAGCGCTTCGATCGCTTCGACGAGGAGGCAGAGGCCGCGATCCGCGCCTATCCCTGGCCCGGCAATGTGCGTCAATTGCAGAACGTCCTGCGCAACGCGGTGGTGCTGCATGAGGGCGAGGTCGTGACACGCGCCATGCTGCCCGGGCTGCTGCTGCATGGGGCGCCCGCTGCCACGCCAACGCCCGCGCGCCCGGCCGCTGCCACATCTGCCGTCAACGCGGTCGAGCCGCTCGCCATCTCTGAAAAGCGACTGATCCTGGCCGCGCTGGAGCATACCAGCCAGGACGTGCCCCGCGCGGCCGCCCTGCTGGAGGTGAACCCCAGCACGATCTACCGCAAGCTCACCGCCTGGAAGAATGAGGGCTGAGCCCTCAGACCATCAGCATGCCGCCATTCACATGGATGGTGGTGCCCGTGACCCAGGCGGCTTCGTCCGAGGCGAGATAGGCGACCGCCGAGGCGACGTCGCCCGCGCTGCCCATGCGCTTCATCGGGATGCGGGAGAGCAGGGTGGATTTCTGCTCCTCGTTCAGCTTGTCGGTCATCGGCGTTGCGATGAAGCCGGGGGCGACGACGTTGATGGTGACGCCGCGCGGCGCCACCTCCTGCGCCAGCGCCTTGCTCATGCCGATCAACCCGGCCTTGGCGGCGGCATAGTTCGCCTGGCCCGGATTGCCGGTGACGCCGACGATGGAGGCGATGGAGATGATGCGCCCCGCGCGGCGCTTCATCATGCCGCGCAGCGCCGCGCGCGCCAGCCGGAAGGGGGCGTTGAGGTCCACCTCGAGGACGGCGTTCCAGTCCTCATCGGCCATGCGCAGCGCCAGCATGTCCCGCGTGAAGCCGGCATTGTTGACCAGGATGTCGAGGCGGCCATGCGCGGCCTCGATGCCGTCCACCAGGGTGGCGGGGGCGGCGGGGTCGTTCAGGTCGGCGGGCATCACGCTGGCGCGCTCACCCAGCTGCGCGGCGACGGCGTTCAGCTCCGCCTCGCGCCGGCCGGTGAGGACGACATGCGCGCCCTGGGCGTGCAGCGCCTCGGCGATGCCGATGCCGATGCCGGAGGATGCCCCGGTGACGAGAGCGATCTTGCCGTCGAGTTTGAACATCAGGCGTTTCCTTCTTCAAGCCGTTTGGCGAGCCAA